>JAQXAY010000008.1 GCA_029252685.1 Saprospiraceae bacterium
CACCATCTACATGAAGCCACATGTTATGCTTTTTACAGATTTCACTAACTGGTCTAATTGGATCAAAAGCACCAAGGACTGTGGTTCCAGCTGTTAGATTTACCATCATAGGTAAAAGACCCTCTTTAAGATCCTTCTCTATAGCTTGTTTAAGTTCAGAAATATTGATACAACCCTTTTCGTCTGTGGCAACATATCGAACATTATCCCGACCTATTCCACAAAAGGCAGCATTCTTAGGTGTGCTGTAGTGTGATTCTCTTGATGTGTAAACAATCATCTTTCCATGCATTCCACTGCTTCTTACCTCACTTGCAGCTGCATCCCTTGCCATAAGCATGGACATGAAGTTTGTCATGGATCCACCAGGAGCAAGCGTTCCGTCGGAATTTTTATCCCAGCCAATCATGTCACAAACTGCTCTCAAGATTACTTTTTCAACACCGATTTGGGCTCCAGCAGCTTTGTAGGTATACATGCTGTTGTTTAGCATAACTGCCAGTAATTCTCCTAGTATTGCTTTTTCATTTCGACCTCCAAAAAGTTGATTGAAAAAGCCAGAAGTGGCTGTTCTTGGTGTTGCAAATATGAGTTCTTTAACAATCTCTTCGAATTGGTCTTCCGCAAGTGGCTTATCTTTTAAGGAAAGATCAAGTTGCTTGTAAAGATCCTGCGAAGGGATATGTCTGGCGACAGGATTATCCGTTTCGTCTGATAGTAATTCAGAGGTTAGTTTTTGGAATAAATCAAGGGCGTTTTTCATCAAAAAAGAATTTAAAAAAACTAATTAAATAGCTATTTGAAGCTAAAATCAATATTTATCTATTTTTAGATTCATAAAATTAGTAAAATTTTCTAATTTTATGTAAATTTCAGGGTTTTTTACTCCAATAGGAATCCTCCGATACGTTCAATACATAATTTATGAAAAGCATTAAATCTGTTGAAGAATTGACAACTGTACTTAATAATACAGCTATCAAAGATTTTGCAAGTGTAATTAAAAGAGTTCGTATTGACATTGAGGATCTTGAGTCCTATATGACTTGGGAGGAAGCGTGCTATACTCGAAATTGTTTGGGTAAGACTGATGATTACGAGTTGATCCTCTTGTGTTGGGATAAAGGAGTTGAAACACCTATTCATGGTCACGGCGGTGAGGATTGCTGGGTCTATCAAATGGAAGGGATCGTTCAGGAAATTCGCTTTGAGGAGAATGAAAATGAAGAATTGATTGAAAAGCAAAGGATTATCCTTGAACCAGGAAAGTTGACCTACATGAATGATGAAATGGGTTATCATACTATAAAAAATATAGGTTCAAGCCGAGCAATTACATTACATGTTTATGCCTCTCCAATCCATTCTTGTAAAGTTTACGATGACGATAAAGGTACTTTTGAGCTAAAGGAATTATCATACCACTCTTTTAAAGGAAATTCACTTACTCCAAGTGTTTAATTCAATAATTAGATTGACAATTAAAAAGTTTTTGCGATGAATTCTGTAGATGTTAAAATCCTGAATATGCTTCAGGAAAACTCAGAACGAACGGCCAAAGAAATGGCAAAGGAGTTGTCCTTGACTACCACTCCCGTGTACGAGCGAATTAAAAAGCTGGAGAAAGCAGGTTTTATCAAAAGTTATGTTGCGCTGCTCAATACAGACCTGCTGAATATAAATATCATTGTCTTTATGAATATCACTATCAAAGATCATCATAAGGAAGCAAGAGATGAATTTGTTGAAAGCTTAGGTTCCTTGCAAGAAGTTTCAGAATTCTACCATACATCTGGAAGTTTCGATTTTTTGGCTAAAGTTAGATTTTCAAATATTAAAGAATACAGAGACTTTCTTGTCAACAAGGTGGCTTCGATTCGTAACATCAGTGATATTGATAGTCAAATTGTACTGGAGGAGATTAAGTATTCTACTAAAATCTCTTTGTAGCCTACTCTAAACTTTAGTTTACGACTCTTTTTCGATAAATGTTTACATTATTCTGCGAAATGTATTCCTTGCCTTTCTATTTAGTCATCATATTTATGGATTGAATAGTATCCCTTTTATTATAAGAGTTTTTATTTGGGAGCTACTTCTCGTTTAGTATAAACAATCAATCCCTTAGAAAATGATTATATCAAAATCTGTCTCATTTTTCAGGATTTTACAATGGTCCTGGTTTAATATCGTTACCATCATTTCATTGACCACAATTGTCCTAGGACTGTATCACTTTGAGATAGTATCTATTCAGCTGCCTTGGCTCCCAATCTCAGTAATTGGTACAGCGGTTGCTTTTTTTATTGGTTTCAAAAATAATCAAGCCTATGACAGGATGTGGGAAGCTCGCAAGATTTGGGGAGGCATCGTAAATAATAGCCGAACGTGGGGGATGCAGGTTGATGGATACATTACTAACCTATTTAATGCAGGGGTTTCAGAAGAAGAGCTCAAGCAGATTAAACAGCGATTAATTTATAGGCACATTGCTTGGCTATATACACATCGGACCCAGTTGTTAATTCCGACAAATTGGGAATTTGCAGGTCAGACAGGTCGATTAAAGAGAATGGCTAATAATTTTCAAGAAAAATTTGGGATAGGATTAGTAAAAGAAGAGGTTTCAGCCATTGATTTAAATAAACTTATTCCTGTTGAGGAGCATACAAGATTGACAGGTGCTAAGAATCAGGCAACCCAGCTAATCAATGGACAATCTAAGGATCTGGCAATATTGAGATCCAGACAAGTAATTGAGGATTTTAGGCATGTAGAACTAATGGAAACATTGAGTCAGTTTTATGAATTACAAGGGAAAAATGAGCGCATTAAAAAGTTTCCGCTACCTAGGCAATATGCTAATGCGGGGAATTATTTTACGAAGATATTTTTGTTCTTGCTTCCCTTTAGTTTGGTGCCAGAATTAATCAGTATTGGTACAGTGGGCCTATGGTTGGCCGTCCCCATTACTTCATTGGTGAGTTGGGTGTATATAACCATGGAGTCAACAGGCGATTATTCGGAGAATCCTTTTCAGGGAATGGGCAATGATATACCCATGCTGTCGCTATGTAGGACCATAGAGATTGATCTTAGGCAAATGCTAGATGAATCTGATCTTCCTGCTCCAATTCAAGCAAAAAAGGATATATTAATGTAGATCACAGACTAAAAACTATTGAAATGACTGATTTTTTTCACATCAAAAGCATTGCTGATGTTCATGGATTTATGTCTATGGAGAAACCGTTACATCCTTTAATTACAGTTTTTAGAGGATGGCCAGATATGGATGTTGATTTTTCGAATTTGAAGATGACCAGCGATCTTTATTATATTGGTATGAAAGGCAAGGTAAGTGGTAGCTTTGGTTATGGTCGAAATTCCTACGATTTTGAAGAAGGCACAATGACTTTTATTGCTCCTAATCAAGTTACTGATTTTAGTAATGCTGAGGCGAATGTTGACAATAATGGTTGGAATATTATTTTTCACCCGGATTTAATTAGACGCTCATCACTTGGAAAGTCCATTAGAAATTATTCTTTTTTTGAATATAGTAGTAATGAGGCATTACATGTGTCCGAAAAGGAAAGGCAGATACTTACAGAACTGGTAGATCGTATTGATATAGAATTGCAGCAAAATATCGACAAGCATTCTCAGGAGTTAATCATTGTAAATCTCGAATCCATTCTGAAATATTGTTTTCGCTATTATGACAGACAATTCCATACAAGATCCAATCTGAATAGAGACTTTATAGTTCGATTCGAAACATACATGGAGACTTATTTTAATTCAGATGATTTAAGAAATATTGGTCTTCCAACAGTTAGTCAATGTGGCAAGGCTTTGAATATGTCAGGAAGTTATCTAAGTGATTTATTGCGTTTGGAAACTGGTCGCAGTGCCAAAGATCATATCCATGGTTATATTATTGATCGGGCAAAAACTTTACTGCTTAATTCTGAAGCTAAGGTTAGTGAGGTTGCTTATGATTTAGGGTTTGAGTATTCGCAGCATTTTAGCAAGTTGTTTAAGTCAAAAACCGGTTTAAATCCATCAGAGTATAGGAGCTTAAACTAGTAGGATTATAGATAATTAATCGATCTAAAGATATAATCAGTTCAAATTGATCTTTAAAGTTAGATTTTTGTTCTCTTTGTTGAAAATAAAATACCTAATTAGAATATGAGCGAAAGGACAGTTAGCCAGGCAATAGATTTTAGACGTTCAATACGTGTTTATGATCCAGCAAAGAAATTAGATACAACCATAGTAAGAAAGTGCCTAGAGCAAGCTGTGTTAGCGCCCAATAGCAGTAATATGCAGTTGTGGGAGTTCTATCATGTTACCTCAAAATCGGTTATTGAAGATCTTGTGCCATTGTGTTTTGGTCAGAAGGCTGCAAAGACTGCCCAACAGATGGTCATTGTGACGGTGAGAAAAGATCTTTGGAAATCCAGAGCTAAGGCAAACTTAGATCACATTCAAACGCTTTATCCATCTAAACCTAAAGCAGAGCAAAGTAATCGGGAGAAGATGGCAAAAAACTATTATGGAAGGTTGATTCCTTTAATCTACAATGATTTATTAGCTGTGTTTAGATATGTTTCTATGCTCGTAATGGGTTTGTTCAGACCTATATACAGAGAAGTTAGAGCTAAAGATATGCGTGTAGTAGCGCATAAAAGTGCTGCTTTGGCTGCACAAACATTTATGCTAAGTATGGCTGCTGAAGGTTATGATACCTGCCCTATGGAGGGTACAGATACATGGAAAGTGAAAAAGGTTTTAGGTCTGCCAATGGGTGCAGAAATAAATATGATTATTTCATGTGGGATTAGAAAGCCAGAAGGCTTGTATGGGGATCGCTTTAGAATTCCTTTCGAGGAAGTTTATAAGGAGATATAAAATGTAGATATAATAAAAAAAGCTTCGGAGTCTTTCCGAAGCTTTTTTTATTTACAGGCGATAAGCAATACCACCATTGAAAAGATAAGGTGATCCTAATCCTACTTCAAGATTTACAGCTAAGTTGTCCGTAAGGTATGCTCTTAGTCCGTAAAGTATACGGAAAGAAAATCCATTAACATTCAAACTTTCTTCATCAAGAAGTACAGTGTCAGAGTAGCCCCAAAACGTCATTCCCGCTCTCAGGCCAGCATATTGATCAAGGCTTGAATTATCTCCAAAGTGGAATAAGGCTCTTGCCGCGATAGAATTTCTTGTACCTTTCACTTTGACATTATTTTTAGATTATAAAAGACATATCGTATAGTATTTATTTATATTTTTTAATATAATCGAATCTATTTAGTGTACAATAAAAGTAGCTTGAAAACCTTGACTCTGTTGTCCTTAGTATACTGAAATCTGCTTATATTAGACTGTAATCGGTTGATTAAGTGGGTGGTCTGTCTTTTTATTAAGGTTAATCTGTTTTGCGATTACGGATTATTTTAGCGAAATTAAGGCATCTCAAATCAACAAATATGCACGGAATCGTAAATAAAGCTATTCAAGGATTAGTAACCGAGAATTATGGGCAGGAAGTATGGAATAAAATTAAGGATCGTAGTCAACTAGAAGCAGACACTTTTATAAGCTCTGAGTCTTATCCAGATGAACTTACTTTTGTACTAGCCAAATGTGCTTCAGAAGAGTTAGGTGTTACTGTAGATCAGGTTTTAGAATCCTTTGGGGAATATTGGATTCTTAAAACTGGGATGGAACATTATGGTCCTCTTATGAAATCCGGAGGAAGTACCTTCGAGGAGTTTCTTGTCAATCTACCAAATTTTCACAGTAGAGTGATGCTAATATTTCCAAATGTAACTCCTCCAGAGTTTCAAGTGTCTGATCTTACCGAGAACTCATTAGTAATGCACTATTTTTCAACTCGTAATGGACTCAAACATTTTGTTTACGGATTATTAATGGGAATAGCAAAAATGTTTAATAA
>JAQXAY010000010.1 GCA_029252685.1 Saprospiraceae bacterium
ATAAGACTTAGGAAACCATTAAGTTATTATCAAGATAAATACGGAACGGCTCTTTATGGTTTGACCAAACTGCAACTAATGATGCAGAAAATTAGAAACCGTGGACAAGATGGAGCTGGGATTGCGACCATAAAAATGGATTCAGTACCTGGGAAGCGATATATAAGTCGAAAAAGAAGTAATTCTAATCAGCCGCTCAAGGAGATATTCAATCATGCCTTTAGTTATTTTAATGAACTTGAGGAGGAGCAGATTCGAGATCCTGAGTGGTTGCAAGCGAATATCCCATTTACAGGGGAATTGCTCTTGGGTCATCTTCGTTATGGAACTCATGGAAAGAATAGCATTGAGAATGTGCATCCTTTCTTGAGACCAACGAATTGGATTAGCAGAAATCTTGTGCTTGCAGGTAATTTCAACCTAACGAATGTAGATGAGCTTTTTCAAGAACTGGTAAATCTTGGACAGTATCCCAAAGAGATGTCAGATACAGTGACTGTTTTGGAGAAGATAGGACATTTTCTGGATGATGAGGTACAGCGTTTACATACTTGGTTTAAACCAGATGGATATACAAACGAGGAGATCAATGAATTGATTTTTAAAAATTTGGATATTCAGCGTCTATTGAAGCGAGCTTCAAAGAAGTTTGATGGAGGATATGCAATGGCTGGACTTATTGGCCATGGAGATGCCTTTGTTATGCGAGATCCTAGAGGTATTCGTCCGGCATTTTATTATGAGGACGAAGAGATTGTAGTAGTTTGTTCAGAACGTCCAACTATTCAAACCGCACTTGATGTTTCTATAAATGATGTAAAAGAGGTCGCTCCTGGTCATGCACTAATCATTAGGCGTGACGGATCAGTATCTCAAAAACCATTTGTAGATCATATTCCCGAGCCTAAACAATGTTCCTTCGAACGAATTTATTTTTCGAGAGGGACAGATAGAGATATATATCTTGAACGTAAAAAATTGGGTAGTAATCTTGTGCCAGATATATTAAAGGCAGTTAATCACGACTGGGATCATACGGTGTTTTCCTTTGTTCCAAATACTGCCGAGTTTAGTTTTTATGGAATGATAAAGGGGCTCGAGGATGCGTTAAATGAGGAGAAGTTTAAGAACCTCAAGGCACTTGGACCAGATGCTAAGAAAAAAGATATAGAGCGTATACTCCATCAAAAGGCGAGGGTCGAAAAGATTGTTGTTAAAGATGCTAAGCTTAGAACGTTTATTGCAGATGATAATTCTAGGGGCGATATGATGTCTCATGTATACGATGTGACTTATGGAATTGTGAGGAATCAAATAGATTCTCTTGTTCTAGTGGATGATTCTATAGTGCGCGGTACGACTTTGAAAGATAGCATAATCAGTATTGTTGATCGTCTTAAGCCTAAAAAGATTGTTGTCGTATCTTCTGCACCTCAGATTAGATTTCCAGATTGCTATGGAATTGATATGAGTAAGATGAAGGAGTTTGTGGCTTTTAGAGCTTTGGTCGAACTTTTACACGATAACAATAGAGAGCATCTTCTTGATGAGGTTTATGAGAAGTGTAAAAAGCAAGATCAGCTTCCTAAGGAGGAGATTAAGAATTACGTTGCAGATTTATACAAGGAATTCACTTATGATGAGGTTTCAGCGAAGATAGGGCAATTGCTTACACCAAAAGATATCAATGCAGAGGTTGAAGTGATTTTCCAAACTATAGAGAACTTACATGATGCCTGTCCAAATCATACAGGAGATTGGTATTTCTCTGGCAACTATCCTACACCAGGTGGGAATAGAGTTGTCAATAAAGCCTTCATGTTGTATATGGAGAAAAAGGACGAAAGAGCCTATTAAAAAAAGCCGACAGCTGTTAAAGTTGTCGGCTTTTTTTTAAAGCTTCTTGAATTGTGCGCCTGCTTTTTCAAGGAGTTCATCTGTCTTGGCAAAGCATATTCTCAAACGAGTATCGTTAGGTGGGTTTTCGTAGAAAACAGAAATAGGAATAGTTGCTACTCCAATCTTTTGTATTAAGTCAATGGCAAATTGATGATCTTTCTTATCGCTCAAAGCACTGTAATCTACCGTTAGGAAGTATGTTCCTTCGCTAGCTGTTGCTTGTAGGGGGCTGTCTTCTAAATGTTCGAGGAGTGTGTTTCTCTTTTTCTGGAAAAACGCTGAGAGTGTTTTCCATGTTTCTTTTTCCAAATACTCTGCAATAGCATATTGTGCGGGGGTATTAACAGAGAATACTGTAAACTGATGCAGTTTTTTGAATTCGTCCATTAGTGGTTCTGGTGCAATGCAGTAGCCCATTTTCCATCCAGTGATGTGAAAAGTCTTCCCAAATGAATAACAAACAAAACTCCTACTACGCAATTCAGGTATCTCCAAGGCACTGACGTGTCTTTCATTGTCGAATACGAGGTGTTCATAAACTTCATCGCTTAGGACGAGAAAATTATATTTTTCAGCAAGTCTTGCTAAGGTTAAAAGATCTTGTTCTGAGTATGTTGTTCCAGTTGGGTTATGGGGGTTGTTGATTATAAATAGCTTGGTTTGTTCAGACATCAGCTCTTCAATATCTTGCCAATTGATTCTGTATGCTGGTCCTTTTAGAGCATAGGAGATGGCTTTCCCTCCATTGGCGATGATAGAGGGCTTATAGGAATCGTATGCTGGATCTATACAAATCACCTCATCGTTCTGCTGGATTACAGTTGATATAGCTGTGTAGATCGCTTGGGTGGCTCCTGCTGTAACACAAATCTCGGAATCAATATCGATAGAAATATTCCTATGGATGTAGATCTTTTTTTGAATGGCTATCCTCAATGCCTCAATTCCAGCCATTGGGGCATATTGGTTTTTGCCTTGTTTCATATGTTTTGATACAAGTTCAACCAGCTGTGGGTCGCAATCGAAATTTGGAAAACCTTGGGATAGATTTATGGCATTTGCTTCTCGGGCACGAGCTGACATCTCAGAAAATATGCTTTTTCCTGTATTAGGTAGTTTAGAAGAAAAAATATGTGTTGCCATAATTGTTTGTTGTTAAGAGCGTTGTGGCTAATTGCTTTGCTTTATTTTAAAAGCTCAAGATTAAAATCTAAAAAATAGCTTGTAATTAAAAATTATTACTTCTATATTTGCCATCGCTAACGAAGGTTAGTAGTCTTGAAAAAGAGGAGGTGCGGTAGCTCAGTTGGTAGAGCAATGGACTGAAAATTCATGAGTCGGCGGTTCAAGTCCGCCTCGCACCACTAAAAGCCTGGAATTTATTCCGGGCTTTTTTGTTTTATACTTCCCCGCATTGATATCCTCAATATTTTTAGAATTGCTTACCTTGTAGCTCACAATCAGAAAAAGAATTTGGACATGGAATATGGAACGCTTGAGCATGCAAAAATGCTTGATCAACAAGACGAACTTTCGATTTATAGATCTAGATATCATTTTCCGAAACACAAGGGTGAAGACTGCTTGTATTTCTGTGGGAATTCTTTGGGCTTGCAGCCTAAATCCACCAAAGCGGCACTGATGGCTGAATTAGACCATTGGGCAGCTCATGGGGTTGAAGGGCATTTTACTGGAGATAATGCTTGGATGTACTACCACAAGTTACTTACGCCAGCTAGTGCAAGATTAGTAGGGGCGAAAGATAGCGAGGTAGTAGTGATGAACACATTGTCTACCAACTTGCATTTGTTGATGGTTTCTTTTTATCGTCCAACGAATACGAGATTTAAGATTATTATGGAAGAGCAAGCTTTTCCTTCTGATCAGTATGCGGTAGAAAGTCAGGTGAAGTTTCATGGCTTTGATCCCGAAGATGCTATTATAGAAGTGAAGGCTCGACCGGGAGAAGATTATATTCGCACAGAAGATATAGAGGAAACTATCAAAGCGCATTCAGACAGTGTAGCCTTAGTTTTTTTCAGTGGGGTAAATTATTACACGGGACAGTTCTTTGAAATGGAACGTATCACTACTTGTGCACATGATGCAGGGGCTATTGCAGGTTTTGACCTTGCACATGCTGCTGGAAATGTTGTTATGAACCTACATGAATGGAATGTTGATTTTGCAGCATGGTGTTCTTATAAATATTTGAATTCGGGTCCTGGAGGACCAAGTGGTGTCTTTGTACATGAAAAACATGGACAGGATAAAACATTGCCAAGGTTTGCAGGTTGGTGGGGACACGATGAAAAAAGTCGTTTTAAAATGGAAAAAGGTTTCATTCCAATGGAAGGAGCGCAGGGTTGGCAATTGAGTAATGCACAGGTATTAAGCTTTGCAGCATTGAAATCAAGTATTGAGATTTTTGAAGAGGCAGGTATTGAAGCTTTACGAGCAAAGAGCTTAAAGCTTACTAGCTATATGGAATCTTTGATCAATGGGATTGAAGGAGGCGATCTTTTTAAGATAATAACGCCAAGTATTGCTGAGCAAAGAGGTGCCCAATTGAGTATGCTAACACAGGATGGTATAGGTAAAGAATTGTTTGATTATCTCTCTGCCAATGGTGTAATATGTGATTGGAGGGAACCTAATGTAATCCGACTAGCAGCAGTTCCTATGTATAATTCCTTTGAGGATGTCTGGAGCTTTGTTGATTTAGTCAAAAGATGGATAAAGAGAAATCACTAATTTCTATAACTATTCCTTATAAATTTGTATAATTGTTATTAATGATTAGACATAATCTATTTGTTGTTCCATTATAAGTACATTATTCTCGCAGCCAATTTGTAAGACCGATGAAGGACAAAAAAGCAAAAATTTTCACAGAGGAATTTTTTCCGCAGATTGAAGCGCTAAATAACTTTGCCTATCATCTGACTTACAATCAATCTGATGCCGAAGATTTGGTTCAGGAAACTTTTTTGAAGGCTTATCGGTTTATTGATAAGTACGACGAGGGTACCAATGCTAAAGCGTGGTTATTTAGGATTCTAAAGAACGCTTTTATTAACGAGTATCGTAAGAAATCAAAGGCCCCTCAAGCCGTAGACATCGACCAAGCAAATCTCCTCAAAGACGAAGACGAAAAAGCGTTTAAAGGTTTTCATGACCTGCGTGAAGAAATGTTCCAAAACATGATGGGCGACGAAATTACCAACGCCATCAATACACTACAGGAAGATTTCAGGACAGTTATTTTACTTTGTGATGTGGAAGACTTTACTTACGAAGAAATTGCCACAATACTGGAAATACCGATTGGTACTGTTCGATCTAGATTGCACAGAGCCAGAAACTTACTGAGAGAAAAGCTAAGAAATTATGCTAGTTCTAAAGGTTATTGAATGATTAATTTTAATGCTTGAAAATATCTTACCCCCCCAAACGGTATGATGTTTCGGTTTTTTGCTAATTGCAATTAGCTGTAAATCAAGCTAAAACTCTTTGATTATGTCTAATTTAAAGAAAAAGGCAAGTGAATTTGAAAATAAATTCATTTCCTCCTCACTCGAAAAACGATTGTCTTCTGATGCTAAGCAAGAGTTAGCAGAAGAATTAAAAACCAATCCTGAGTATTTTAAGCGATTAGAAAACGATGAAGATTTTCAATTGTTTATAAGAAGTAAGTTTAAAAGAAAAGAAGTTTCTCCTGCTTTAGTAGATTCTATAAAGTCTAAAATCGGGTTTTAATTCTTTCTTACAATAAAAAAAAGCTTGATCATTTTGATCAAGCTTTTTTTTTAACCCATTTCAGAAACCACTTCCGTGACCTGAGGGACCATTCGTTTTAGCATTCCTTCAATACCTGACTTGAGTGTTACTGTTGCAGAAGGGCAACCACTGCAAGATCCTTGAAGAATTACACTAACTATTCCTTTATCAAAAGACTTGAATTCTATATTACCTCCATCCATCTCTACAGCTGGACGCACATAAGTATTGATTAATTCTTTGATTTTTACTACAATCGCTTTATCCTCATCTGAATATACAATGTCAGATTGCTGCATTTCCATTTCAGAAATTGCTTCTTGATAACCTTCCTTAACGACCTCCTTTCCTGATTCTAAATATTCTTTGATGAAGGTTTTAAGATCCATCATAATGTCATCCCAAGAGTAGTTTAATTCTTTAGTAACTGTAACAAAGTTGTTACAGATATAAACTCCTTTTACAAAAGGCTTTTCGAATAGTACTGAGGCCAAAGCTGACCATTCTTTAGCTAATTCTTCTGTTTTAAAATCAGCCGTACCTTTAAAATTCATTCTGTTTGTAACGAACTTAAGAGACTCCGGATTTGGAGTTTGTTCGGTGTAAAGCATTATAGGTTGCTGATTTACAGATTTATTTTCCATTTTATCTACTATATTTTAAGTGTACAGGTCAAAGGTAACACATTTTGGCATTACATTGTTTTTCAAAGATGTAAACAAAAAAAATGTAACTTATTTTTACAGAAAGGCAACATTGATAAAATTATGTTTTTATTTTGCAGCTGTCGATTTTGATCTATTTACATGGATTATTTTTTTAAATGAAAGACAGATATATTGACTTGATTGAGCAATCCTTTTATTTTCCGCAGGAAGGATTTGCAATTGAGGATGACAATTTAGTTTTTAATGGTGTTCCATTAAAATACCTTATCGAAAAGTATGGCGCTCCTTTAAAGCTCACCTATTTACCTAAAATTGGTGAACAAATCGAGCGTGCCAGGGCCTTCTTTTCACGCGCTTTTACTGATCTTAATTACAATGGAAAACATCGTTATTGTTATGTCACGAAAAGTTGCCATTTTCATTTTGTCCTTAATGAAGTTCTAAAATACAATGTTGATCTGGAGACTTCCTCTGAATATGATCTTGATCTTATTGAGGCTCTTTATAAGGAGAGAAAGCTGGATAAATCAATCACCATTATCAATAATGGATTTAAAACAGATACTTATACAAGGCGCATAAGTAATCTTATAAATAATGGCTTTAAGAATGTTATCCCCGTATTAGATAATATCGAAGAGATTGAAAAATACGAGCAGTATGTTCACGCGGATACTTGTAAGATTGGAATTCGAGTAGCAACAGAGGAAGAACCAAATTTTTCATTTTATACTTCTAGGTTAGGTATTCGTAATTCTAAGGTTCTTCACTTTTATGAAACTCGTTTGGCTAATAGTAAAAAGTTCAAACTTGAGATGCTACATTTTTTTGTAGATACTGGCATCAAGGATAGCATGTATTATTGGGGTGAGCTGAAGAAAGGAGTTAAGCTTTATTGTTCATTGAAGAAGCTATGCCCAAGCCTAAGTTCTATCAATATTGGAGGAGGGCTCCCTATTCGAAATTCTTTGGGTTTTGAGTTTGATTATGAATATATGATCCGAGAGATTGTAGATCTTATCAAGCGGGAGTGTGAGCAAGAGGGTGTTGAGGTTCCAGATATATTCACTGAGTTTGGAAAGTATACGGTTGGTGAATCTGGGGCGATGATCTATTCAGTACTTGCAAAGAAGCAGCAGAATGATGCTGAGCTTTGGTATATGATTGACAATTCCATTATGAATTCATTGCCTGATACATGGGGGATGAATGAGAAATTTATTTTGCTTCCAGTTAATAAATGGAAGAATCGTTACACGCGCGTAAATATAGGCGGCCTTACATGTGATAATTCGGATTACTATAATTCTGAGGATCATCAAGCACAGGTATATCTTCCAATGATTGATGATCAAGATACTGAACCGCTTTATATTGGGTTCTTTCATACGGGTGCTTATCAAGATGCTGTTTCAGGATATGGTGGTATTCAGCACTGTCTGATTCCTTCACCTAAGCATGTACTTGTTTATAGAAACGCAGATGGTGAATTAGTGGATACCGTTTATAAGGAATCTCAAGCTTCAAAAGCTATGCTTAGAATCCTCGGTTATGATGTAGATGGTGAAACAGATTTAAATGTAATGGAGGATTAATTGATTAATGGGTAGAGTATAGGTTTACTAGGACTTGCATCCATTTCAAAGGAAGCGATTTGTATGTTGAGTAGGTACATTCCGTCTTTAATTGTGTTTTCCACATAGATAAGTTCAGTAACCGTGCATGCCGTTCTAGCCGTAGTTATATCTTTCCAATAATTCCAAAATGTATTATGCGCTTCAAGTTTGCCGCCATCTTCTTCTCTGTCTAAAGAGGGGATGTCAACAAGCAAATGCTCAATCTTTCCTTGGACAATATATTCCATAGCTTCTTTTGTAAAGTAGCATGGGTTTGTGCCTGAATAAACCTGTTTTTTCTTTGCAGATTCATTCGGTGTTGTTCTGATGATAAGTGCTGGACAATATTCCATGCCTTCCATGGCCATTTGAAGGGCTTGTAGTCCAATCACTCGGTCCCCATTTTCTAGTTTTTGAGGAATAACAGTAATCAACTGAGCTGGGAAGTGGAATTTTTTGAGCACTTGATTAATATTGAATACTTCTTTGCTGATATGACCAATACATTCAGTATGCGTTCCGTTCCCGTGCGGGTTAATACGTACATTTTTGAAATTAACTAATCCACCTTCTTCAATAGAGCCAATGAATTGGTCTGTTCGTACTGGACTAATTTCAAATGGGGGTGCCCAGAAACAATTTACCTGTCTATCGTTATGTTCCAAAGGTATTGAAAGGTCTAGCCCCTGGTCTAGGTCCGCTTGGTAAGTTGTTTCATTATAGCTGAACTGGATTAGCATAGGAAATTTATTTCTGTCAAAATAAGCAATTGCTGGGAGGAACTTTATTTCTTCAAAAGCTTATTTTTAGGTTGAGGACTTAATTCAACATCGAAAAATACAGCCTTGGTACCTAATATACTGATTTCCTTTTTGATACTCTGTTTTGTGATTCAGCTTTACTTTTGGCTGAGCTTTTTGTTTTCCCGGAAAAGTGAAGTGCTTGGGTCAAACACAGAAAGTATACAGAGTTCCAAGGTTTCGGTAATTGTTACAATAAAAAATAACACCCAAGAATTTAAGCGCACCCTACCGTATCTAACCAATCAAAATTATTCTAATTATGAAGTGGTTGTAGTAGATGACGGATCGGATGAGGCAGAATTTATAGCCTTGCAGAACTTTGTGGAGGAGTATGGAAGTATTAGGCTTATACGTAATGAAAATGCTACTGTAAATTCAGGAAAGCGTTCGGCCTTGCTTCTAGGAATAGCAGCTTCAACTGGGGATTTTCTTCTGTTTACTGATTCTGATTGTATGCCGGGTTCTTCCAAATGGATTAGTTTGATGATGGAAGGAGTTCACAGTCCAGAGATAGATATTGTAATAGGTATTAGTCCTTATACAAAAGATGCAGGGATTTTGAATCGTGTTATTTTGTTTGAAACTTTGCAGTCTGCTACTTTAATGATAGGATTCCTGGAGATGGGTAATCCATACATGGGATTAGGTCGAAATTTACTTTTACGTCGGCTTGCTCTCCTTGAATCAAAGGCTCTTGAATACGAACCTTTAATTTCTGGGGATGATGATCTGACTGTAAATCGATTGGCAACTTCCAGAAATACAAGTTGGGTCAAGGGCCAAGATGCATACGTTTTCACTACCAATACCAAAGATTTCCAGGGCTATATTCATCAAAAAAAGCGCCACTTTAGTGCGGGTAAATATTATAAATTATCGGATAAGCGTAGACTCGGATTACTTGCATTGAGTCATTCAGTATTTATTTTATTGACTTTCCTAATTATGCTATTCTTCCCTTCGTATGCAACTGTTACCCTGCTATTGTTTTTAATTAGATCTATTGTTGTAGTGGGGGTACTTGACCGCAATAGCAAATATTTTTCTATGCCTGTTGGTTGGTGTTGGATTTTTATTTTCGACCTACTTTTACCCATTTATTATTTAGTGTTTTCTGCAAATATCTTTTTTAAAGATATTAAGCGTTGGTAGATGCTTGCTTTCTTGTTTTGCGATTATCAAATAGGACTTTTGATTAAAAATGTATTACAAAAAGGAAGAGAGTCTTCAGTATGTCTGGCAACGTGGATTATTTGAACAGTCTTATTTGGCAAGTAGCTGTGGTAAAAGTATTGAGATCATTGAACCTGGTGTCCTGAATTCAAATAGTGGACCAGATTTTAAATTTGCCAAAATAAAAATTGATCATGTTTTGCATGTGGGACATGTAGAACTTCATCTCAAAAGCTCTGACTGGCTCAGGCATGGGCACCAGCACGATAGCAATTATCGGAATGTCATTTTACACGTAGTTCAAGAAAATGATCTCATGCCTGCTGGGGATTGGTTAGATAGCCTTCCTTGTCTTGAACTAGGCGCCTTGCTAAAAGTTGATGAGCAAAAAATCAGACGTATGATGCAATTTCAGAGCCCTAAGGGTTTTCATTGCTATAGTTTGTGGGATGAATCAGAAATTGACTTGAGAGAAATATTCCAAAATTGGAAGTGGGATCTAATATTAGAACGGATGGATCGAAAGGCTGATTTATTCTTTGAAGAGTTAAAGATATGTAGTGGTGATCTTAATAAATGGATGTACAAGTCTTTTGCATCACAGATTGGCTACCCCCTGAATCAATTTCCGATGGAACAGCTTAGCAGTGATTTGCCATTTGAAGTGTTTAAGTATTATCTGAATGATCAACATGCTCTAGATGCTTTATTTCTGGGGCAGGCAGGCTTGTTGAGTGGTGCAGGCTGCGATGAATATGAGCTTCGCCTTGTTGATCGGTATCATTTTCTGAGTAGAAAGCATAGTTTAACTCCAATAAACAAGGATCTGTGGCAGTATTTTAGATTAAGGCCTTATGCATTTCCTGATCGGAGAATTGCTTACTTGTCAGCCTTTGCTTCTAAAATTCCTTTCTCTTCATCAGTCATAAGTTCCTTGTCATCAAAAGCTGGTTTAGATGCTTTTTTAGATATAAGTTTATCTGAACATTGGAAGGGAAGGTACAGGATTGGGAAGCCTTTGAAAAAGCAGTTAAGCAATAAGTTAGGTCTTGGCTTGAAAAAACAACTATTGGTTAATATGGTGGTCCCTATGCTTATTGCCTATGGTCGATTTGTCGGTAATAAGAAGGTGGCTAAGGATGCCTATAGATTTTTGGCTACCTCGAGCTCAGAATCCAATAATATTTGTGCGTCATTCAATATTCTTGGTCTCAAGTTTGATTCAGCTTTGGAGTCTCAAGCAGCTGTAGAATTGAAAAAAGGATATTGTCAACAATTTCGTTGTTTGGAATGTCAGTTTGGTAAGAATTTACTGAACATATCTTAGTTCTAATTAGAGCTTTGGACCAAAGCGTTCCCATAATATGGATAGTGGAAATAGAAAAATGAGTGCAGGAAGGAGATTTTCAATATTTATACTACTAATCTCCAATACATTGAGGCCTATAGCGATTATTAAGGCTCCACCTACTGCACTGATAAGTTTTAATCTGACCTCCTTGATTCCATTTTTTAAGAATGTGGCTATTATAGTGATTCCACCTTGGAAAATGAGCATGGGAAATATGGAAAATATGACACCGACTCCAAATTTTGCTGCAAATATTATAGCACTGATTCCATCCAGGCCTGACTTTACAAATAGTAAGTTTCGCTTTCCTTGGAGTCCTTCTTCTAGTGCACCGAGGATTGTAAGTGAGCCGATGCAAAACAAAATGAAGGCGGTTGTCATTCCTTCAGCAAAACTATTATCTGTAGAGGAGAAGAGTGTTTTGAGAAGTTCCGCTGAATTATAGAGTAGCCGATCTAGATGTATTAATTCTCCTGTGACCCCACCAAGTATTAAGGAAAGGATAAATACTAAGAGATATGACTCTGGTAACTTGAGGGTCATTTGGAACCCCAACACAAGTACTCCAAGACCAATAGCTTGACTTATTATTAGCTCGAGTTCAGGGGAGAAGGTTTTGGATATACTTAATCCAATAATACCGCCTATTACAACGGTTGCCATATTTACGAATGTACCTAAAGGAAGTTTACTTCTATTCATGGGGTGCGATTTCTAATTCTCTCATTAAAGTAGCAGCAGCCTCTAAGGTTTCATGCTTACCTGCGTCTACGAATTGCCAATTTGAATGTTCAACCCCTTTAATTAAAAGGTCTTTATTGTTAAGGTAGGTTTCAATGATTGAAAATTTACCTTCTTGAGTTATTGCATTGGCAAATTCACTTCCGAGTATATGAATGCCGCTAAATGCAAAAGTCTTGTAGTCTTTTATGGGTTTTATTCTCCAGCGATATTCGTTTTTTTCATTGTGTTTCCACCCTGCTAATTCATGGTTTTCATTGAAGAGAAGCTGCCT
>JAQXAY010000022.1 GCA_029252685.1 Saprospiraceae bacterium
CATGATCAGCTTAAATCCTCAAATAAGACTCTAGAGCAAAGTGCAAAAACAGTAAATCAATCCCTTCAAGCCTTCGCTGAAATTGATCAAAAAGAGATCCGATCTTTTTTTAGGGACTATCCGTCTAATGATTTATCATATTTTAAGCCTCACTGGATTATCAATACTATATATGTCGAAGCAACATGGTCTGTTATAAAAGACCTTTCCTTGCGTGAAGATGTTAGCATGATTCAGTTTGCAGGAGCCTTAGTGGCTGATGGGACGGAAGATTTAGGTCAGGCAGCAGCAGAGGTATTGAATACAGAGTCTACACTTTTTAAGATCAATGCGCATAAAATGTGGGAATTGGGCTATACGGGATATGGCGTTACTTGTTTAACTGCAGATACTGGCGTAGATCCATACCATCCATCTATTGTTAGCCAGCAACGTGCAAGTGTTGTTGATCAATTTGGACATGCTTTTTATCATGATCAAAATACCGAGTATAGCTTTGATTGCGGTGATCATGGGACACATGTCACTGGTACAATTCTTGGCCTAGATCGATTGGAGGATGACACTATTGGCGTTGCATTTAATGGTCAATGGATGGGAGCCGCGGTACTTTGTGGCATTGGTACTGCAGATAATGTGGATGCTTTCGAATGGGCTATGGATCCTGACAATGATCCAAATACTGTAGATGACATGCCAGCATTTATAAATAACTCTTGGCACGATCCATCAATCGATGACGCTTGTGTAAATATATACGTAGATATGCTCACAGCTGTTGAGGCTGCTGGGATAGGAGTGGTGTTTTCAGCAGGAAATGCAGGCTCAGGTTCCAGCACTATCACGAATCCCAAGAATTTGAATATGGGATTAGTTAATACCTTTTCTGTTGGAGCCTTGAATAATTCAGGAAATGATATTACTGATTTTTCTAGTAGAGGACCTTCTATTTGCTTTTCACAAGATTCTTCAATCAATATAAAACCGGAAGTTTCAGCTCCTGGACAAACTGTTCGATCTTGTGTGCCAGGTGGGCAATATGGTTTCAAGAGTGGTACTTCAATGGCAGCGCCTCATGTTGCTGGAGCTTTGATGTTACTAAAAGAAGCTTTTCCTTTTTTAAGTGGTGAAGACTTGAAATTAGCCCTGTACTATACTGCAGTTGATTTGGGTGCAGAGGGGGAAGATAATACATATGGAATGGGTATTATCGATGTATTTGCTGCATATGAATATTTGCTTGATCAAGGTTATGTTGCTGCTGACCCCTCCGTTAATACAGATATTTTTGTATTTGGACTACAAAGTGAAAAAGAATTGTGTCAAACAAATATACCTTGTTCTTTTGGCATAGAAAATGGGGGCACAGAACCTGTGCAAGGTATACAAGTAAATATTGCATTAGGATCGGAGCAGTTTTCTATTTTGTTGGATACCCTAATTCTTGAACCAGGAGAACGTCATTTCATCGCTTTTGATTCTATATCAAATGAGATAGGCACGCATTATTTATCTGTTGAAATTGCTCAAATTGATGCAGCAGAAGACGATAGGCCTTTGAATAATAGAGTAGTGACTCGGGTAGAAAATAAGCCGTTTTACCCTTCTGTTTTTGAGGTGAATAACGATGTGGTTTGTATCGGTGGTGTTGCATCTATTTCTGGCTTGGTTGGAAATGACATGGACGGTTATTTCAAGTGGTATTCAGATGAGAATCTTATCAATCTAATAGGAGAGGGCTTAGTATTGAATCTTCCAATAGAAGAGGAAGAGACCTCAATTTACGCAAAGACATTTGTTCAAGAGACCGCAGGACCTAAAGTTCAACAGGCATATATTAATTATCCAGATCAATCTGGGAAAGGCCTAATGATCAAGGCAAACGAGGATATTTATTTTGAAAGCTTTTTCGTTAATGTGGAAGTATCTGGGACTGTATTTTTTAGAATATATGATGGGACAGAAATTGTCAAGACAATAGTTAGTAATTTGGCATTGGGTCCGCAGAAAGTATTTGTAGGATTAGATTTAGAAGAAGACAAAGAATATGAAATACAATTCTTCAATGGTTTTGCTAAGCTTCTTTCGCACGATTACAGTCTTCCTTTTAGTGAGAGTGGAGACATTGTAGATATTCTATATTCAATAGATCAGGGAGGCTTTGAATTTGATAAGTACTTCTTCTTTTATGATATGAAATTCGATTTTCCTGTCGAATGTGCTGTTCAGAAGATTGAAATTAGTGCATCTAATGAATCTTCAATTTCTGACTTGAGCTTCAACTTGGATCAAAGTCAATTTAATAATGTGATTGAGTTTGCCACTGTCAATCCAATAGCAGATATAGAAGGGGACTATGTTTCCTTGATATGGGATTTTGGTGATGGTAACACATCTTCAGAATTAGAGCCGAGTCATACCTATGAAGAAGCAGGAGACTATCTGGTTCGTTTGATCGCAACAGATGCTGGAGGTTGCGAAAGTGTTTATAGTAGTATTGTTCGTGTCGACAGTTATCTTACTAAAGTAAATGAAGTTGAAGAGAATGACTTTATTATATATCCAAATCCATTTATAGGATCAGTAAATATTAGCTGTGGCGATCGAGAAATACTAAAGATCAAAGTTCTTGATACAAGCGGAAAGTCTTTGTTTGCACAGGAAGGCATTATGGATTGTAATTATCAATTGGATTTAACAGATATTCCTCCAGGCGTCTTGTTTGTACAGATTTGGGATGGAAGGTTTTGGCTTACTAAAAAGCTTATCAAACAATAAAAAAAGGGGCGGTTTAAATCGCCCCTTTTTTTTATTTTAGTGTTTCTCGATCTTCGAAAATGGATTTAGGTGCACTTTTCACCTGTTCCATAAATGTTTTAAAAGAATCGTCATAAAACGCATTAATCTGCTCAACTGCCTCGTCAACAGAATCTTTTAATTTTGCATACATAAGTTCTGTCATCTGAGAAGCTCCTATGCTCCAGTCCGAATCTTCCATATAGTTAATTGTCATCCAACTGTAGCCTGATATGTTTTTATTCTCTCGCTGAATGCCTTTCAATCCTTCTTCTTGCATGAAGAGGCTTTCTATTGCAGCTACTTCCTTTTTCATCCCCTTGGATAAGGAATCAAGAGTTGTTTTAGTTTCTTCATCAAACTGATAATACATATCCTTAACCTGCTTCATTGCTTTTTTACTGGCCTTCAATTGTTCGAAGGCTCTATATCCTAGATCAATTGTAGATTGAACGTCGGTTCCATATGCAATAAGTCGATCATGTGCTGCTGCGTCAAATGCATATCTTGGATCAGGGAGAAGTTCTACTGTTGTTGAATCTTTCATCCCATTATAACTGAATACAAGCTCATAGCTTCCAGGAGCAGTTCGCATTCCGCCAGGAAGGTCACTGTCTTTACGAGTAGGTCTTCTGCTAATATATCTAACTCCATCCATAGCCATATTCCAAGAGATATTGTTGATACCTTTTTTAGGATTTCTAGTGAATGTTCGAATAATGTCTCCTGCAGAATTTTTCACTTCTATCTTTATTTTTGCTTTACTTTTTTCTGCTACAGAATCAGGCTGTATCCAGAGTCTAAGATTTGGCGAGTATCGTTTGTTTGGTGCATCGTATTCTGCATCTGCAATAAATCTAGAGCCATCTATTGAACGAACACCCTCTACCATGTAGGCATGTTTAGCTTCAAAAGCATGCATAGGTTCTTCTAGTATTTTTCCTTTGCTTTGAGCTAAGGTCCTAAATGGAATGATATCATCTAATACCCACAGAGAACGACCAAAGGTACCGATGATTAAGTCATGCTCCCTTGGATGAATCTTCAGATCACGCGTTGGAACAGAAGGATATCCATTGGTCCATTTTGTCCAGTTTTCACCCTTGTCTATAGAGAAATATAATCCATAATCTGTTCCTACAAAAAGCAGATTTTCTTCAACTGGATCTTGAACAAAGGATTGGACATATCCCTCGACATCCGAGTTGTCAATTACTCGTGTGAATTTCTTTCCAAAATCTTTGGTGTGGTATAAGTATGATTCCCAATTATTTCTTCTGTAGTCATTAACTACGATGAATGCCTCGCCAGCATTGGTTTTAGATGCAAATATCTGAGGTATCCAACTGCCAGCAGCATAGTTAGGTAGTTTATCCGCTAGGTTAATCCAATTCGCACCGCCATCTTGAGTTAACTGAAGGTTCCCGTCGTCTGTTCCTACCCAGATTATATTTTTATCAACGACTGATGGTTCTATAGCAAGAATTGTAGTATGGTTCTCTGCCTGAGTATCATCAATAGTAAGACCTCCTGAAAGGTGCTGTAATTGCTTTAAACTATCAT
>JAQXAY010000034.1 GCA_029252685.1 Saprospiraceae bacterium
GAAAGATCCTACAAGCAATTGAAAGAGAATTGGGATTATTTGCTATCTGCAATAAAAGGAAGTAGTTATTATAAGTTGCCAAGAGTTTTCAATTGGTTGACAGGAAATATAGGTATTCATCATATCCATCATTTGAATAGCCTTATTCCTAACTATAATTTACCTAAAGCTTTAAAGGATCACCCTATTTTAACTAAATATGCGACTACAATTTCTTTCAGAGAAAGCTTGAATTTAATGAAGCATAAACTTTGGGATGAGGTAGATGAGCGAATGGTGAGTTTTAGAGAAGCTTCAAGACTAATCAAACTAAGAGTTGACAATATGAATGTTGCAGCTTCACATTAATTGTAGCTTATACAAAGCTTAAGGTTTATTCCTAAGCAAAGAATGAATAGGGCGGTGCATCAGAGCACCGCCCTATTTTTTTTATGTTTTTTTCTTTTCTAAAATAGTACAATTCCTTACTTGGTCTGTTGCTTAAGGAAATCAGTGTCATAGGTTTCCATGACAAGTAGCAAAAGATTATAGAATTGACCTTCCGTTCCGTCTATTGATCGTCTAATCCAAAATCCAGGGCAGGTAAAGCCTTCATATACATCATAACCACTTTCTTCCGCTGATTCTGCAAATGCTCTGAAAGCTTCTTGTAGGTAAAAGCTCGGTCCTGAAAAGCTTCTATGCTCGCCTTCCTCAATAACCTTCAAATAACCTTCCATAATATCGGTTCTATTGGCTGATATGTTGTAGGAAAGGAAGAAGGTTCTTAGGTACTGTTTTAGTTCTGCATCATAGAGTGGTTTTGTACTTTCAACAAAGAGCTTGTTTTGTATTGCTTCACGAAGAATAGGTTTCAATCTTTCAAGGAACTGGGGATTATAATGCCCAAACGATTCACTGTTGAAATCAATTTCTTCTCGATGAGGACCCTCCAAAAACACTGGATACCCGGTGACTTGCTTCATGAATTTCAGGCCAATATGTTTTCTTGCTATCTCGTATTTCCCACGGATACCACTCCTCGGCAACCAACTACTAATGTTATCTGGACTCAAATCTGTATTTGCTTGGATATTGCCCCAATTTGAGGCAAGTGCAAGGATACTTTCACCAAAGGATACTGAAATGAGGCTATTCTTTGATATTGAGAAAGAGGTGAAAAACGTAAAAATTAAAACTATTGTTATCCCTTTAACTGAAGTCATTATTTTCTGTTTTTAAAGGTGTGGAAGTAGAGATGGTTATTTATCGGCTACTTTGTTTATGTTCTGTTTAATTCAGTTTTGGGGTAGCAGAATAGATTTATTGAAATTCTTGGGCCCATCTTTTTGCATACTTTCCAATGGCAAATTCACTCATGATAAGCTTGTTGAAATTCAATTCAATTGTTTTCAGTAAGTAGTTGGTTTGGTGGTCGTAAACAAAAATCGTGTTTTCATTGAATTCTGTTCGGGTGGACTTGTCTGGAGACAGGATGATGACCGCATCTACATTGACTGGCTTTTGAACAGCAAAGGTCTCATACAATTTCAAATTTTCAAGCATTGGACCATCTTGAAGAAAAGATCTTGAGGAATTACCCTGAAGTTGGCTAAAGGGTATAATGCCAATACCCTTATTCAGAAATTGAAAATCGAAAAATACATCCTGGAATTCGTCAACAGTGGTGGACCAAGGTAGCATCAGGTCCTTATCTGGAGATACATCATTAGGGATATATTCGCCCATTGATTTAGCAGCAGCGATAAGGATTTTGTTTTTCTCTGTATTGGACAAATGGTCTGTGATCCTATTCGATAATGCTCCTTTTTTCCAATCTAGTGGATAGATATTTAATTTTTGATCGGCATTGAACCAGCTCGCTCCTCCGTGGACAAAAGATTCAAAGCCAGTTGTCGTATAGAATTTTGAATTTACAAAGGAGAAGGTTTCAAAATCTACTTTTATAGCATCTTCTAAAATTGGGCTTAAGGACTTTATGAATTCGTCTATAGCTGATTTTGAATCAAAAAATATGGGCTTTGTATATGATTCCTCTAGCTTGTAAGTACCCTCAGGAATGTACATTTCACGTTCCGGGTCCTTGATAAAATCAGTTTCAACAACATTTAAGGTAGCATGTTTGAATCCAGAAATTGTTGGAATCAATAAATGATCTAAGGTGTAAACTTCTACCGTATTACCATTTCTATATACGCCCAAGGTTTTGAGGGGTGTATATGATTCTAAGGTCTCTGAATCTTCATTGGAAGACTGTGAAGAACTAGAATTATTAACATCTAGTCCTATTAGATGAATCAATTCTTGGGCAGATGTAAAATTGGCTATGCAGATGAAAAGTAGGACGATTAAGTTTTTCATAAAGTATCATTTACAATGAAGATAGAATGTAATAAATATAGTTGCCCAACTATTTAGCATTAATATTGATTTGTCACAAAAAGTAAGTCCACTTGGTGGACCAAAAAAAGCTTATTTTTTGATAGGAATAGTCCAGGTGTCTTTATCTAAATCAACTATTCCACCCATCTCGTCTTGGATAACTCGATCGCATATCGATAGCCCTGTTTGAGCCATTTTTCAAAGCTATCTATACCATTATTGGGAAAATTCTCTTTGGTTCTGTGTATGTTGAATCGGCTAGAAAATTGCCTGCCAAAGCTTTTAGCATTTAAGTGGTGGGATTGGGATATAGAAAAAATCACAGCAAATATTCAGCATTTGACGGGGAATAACTTGGACGTGCTGCTTGAGTCTGACTTGTAGGGTTTAAAAAAACCATAGCTTTTGTTGAGAATGAAGCAGAGGCTATTTGCTAGTCTGTAAGTGGATTTTTTTATATTGAATTACGGTTTAGTCTTTGACTAGTTACATTATTTATTGGAATAAAATATTTAGCTCTTTGGAGCTTAAAGAAATAGAATCTGTATCGATGAAGTATTTAGGGTTAATTGCCTTGTTGTTTGGGACATTTTATGCTGTGGCACAGTCACCAGTACATCCTTCTAATAATGAAGCATTTCTTCAGGATGAAGTTGCAGAGGTTTGGATCACTGTTGGTGAAAACGACTTGAATACCCTATTGGGTGATAGTTTATACACTGATCATCATTTTTCGGCAAGCTTTGAATACAAATCCTCCTCGTATTCTAAAGTCATTGATGATGTTGGCTTTCGGGTCAGGGGAAACACGTCGAGAAATGCAGATAAGAAAGCTTTCAAAGTATCCTTCAACGAATATACAAGTGGCCAGAAGTTCAAGGGGATCGAAAAAATGAACCTGATCGGGCAGCACAATGATCCTTCTTTATTGAGGTACTGGATGAGCCTGAAGGTTTTAAATGATAACGGTTTGGTTTGCTCTCGGAGGAGTTTTGTGCAACTCTATATCAATGGGCAATACAAAGGGCTTTACCTGAATGTAGAGCATATTGATGATGAGTTTCTTCAAAAACGATTCATTGACGATGATGAAGGCAATCTTTATAAATGTTATTGGGGTTCAGATATGACCTATTGGGGGACTAATCCCACTAATTATTACGACACCTATGAGCTGAAAACGAATAAATCAGAAAAGGATTATTCTGGTTTGATTCAGTTTTTATCTGCTTTGAATTCGGTTAGTGATGCAGACTTCCCCTGCTTTATAGAAGAAAATTTTGAGGTGGACCTATATCTAAAAACATTGGCGGTGGAGATGATCATTGGCCATTGGGATGGCCATTCCTTCAATAAGAACAATTTTTACTTGTATCAGCAGCCATCGAATGGGAAGTTTGTATTTATCGAGTATGATATGGATAATACTTTCGGAATTGATTGGATCGGCATCGATTGGTCAACGCATAACTTGAACAACTGGCACAGTGGAGATAGACCACTTGTTGATCGCCTGTTGTCTCACCCATATTATAAGGATCAGTTCAATGTTTATTTGGAGGAAATACTAAATGATTTAGATAGCTCCAATTGGTATACTGTGCTAAAAGAAAAACAAGCTGAGATAAGTGCTTCGGTACAATCGGATAGCTATTACAATTTGGACTACGGCTTTGAGTTTTCAGACTTTTTGAATGCGCTTGATTCAGATTTTGGTGCACATGTCAAGGATGGAATTGCTGAATATTTGGACAGTCGGATCAGCAGTGGCTTGAACCAAGTCGAACCCATTCAAAATCTGTCTGCACCCTGTGCTGACTTAGAGGATGATGAGGATGATGAAGATCAAGAGGAGGAAGAGGAAGAAGAAATTGCCAAGAAGGTAGTGCATGTTTTTGATGTCCTTGGGCGTGAATCTGCATTTAGACCTAATACACTGCTTGTGTATATCTATGATGATGGCACATCGGAGCGTATTATTCAGTTGGAAGAGTAATTGTTACAGCTGCTTTGACCACACAATCTACTCTCAATCAAATCCTCTACCGCGAAAATAAAAACACCTTAAATATCCATCGCTTTGCAGCTCCGAACATTTAAGGTGTTTACTCTTCCAAAAGCGTTTATATTAATTGCTTCTCCCTGGTGTATATGGAGCACCAGCTTTTGAAAGCTTTTCTTCGTATGAACGCACTTTCTTAAAGAACTCGTCGGTCATGGTCTTGTACTGTGTTAAAGCAGTATTGGCCAGTTCAAAGCTCTTTTTATTGGTTGCTGTAGGTGCTTGGGTCGTCCCATTATTCTGCGCATGCCATACGCGGCTCATGATTGAAGGACTTGAAGCTTCATCTTTTGAGCCTCTTGTTCCATCACCTTGCAGGGCAATTTGCATATCTCTGAGGTCGTTTTCTATGGCCTTAAGGTCGTCGAAAAGAGTAGCGTCAGCGCTGCCTGTCTGCATCAGTGCAGCTTTCATATAGCGCATCTTATTGCTTACGGCTCCCAGTTTTTTGCTTTCAATATTTGCCTGGCGATACAGCTCCATTACATTTTTGTAATAGGCAGCAGTAGTTGAATAGTCAGAATCGTGGTTTATGGTCGGTATTGGCTTCACGTATATGGGCTGTGCTTTTCCCTGTGCTTCCAGCCTACCATTCACTAGAACATACATTTCCACGGTGTAAGCACCGGGTGCTGCTAATGGTCCTTTTGGTGCTCCTGCCCATGGTGGTTGGAATGCAGGTTTACTCAAGGAAATTGCATTTGGAGCGGGGAGCCTAAGGTCCCAAGTTACTCTATGCAATCCTTTTTTTGTTTTTCCCTGCAACCAACGGACTGCTTGTCCGATTTCATCCCTAATAAGGAACTTTACTTCTGAGCTGCTTTCTCTTGCCTCTTCGGATAGAGCTTCCCAACTTGGAAAAGTTACGTCCAAGCCTTTTTTCGCAGCTTCCAGTTCAGCAGTTTTTCGTTGCTCCCGAGCGGTCTTTGGTGTTTCATGCACGTAGTAGGTAATCATAGCACCAAAATCAGGATTCGGTGTTCTGAATGTTGAGGACCCTTGAGAAGGCATCCCAGCAGCCTGATATGGATTGGAAGGTATATACCACCAGGTATCTCGAACTGGGAAAATCGTATTGGCATTTAGCTTTTCTCCCAAGCCTCTCAAGGCAGAGTAGTCGTCCAAAACAAAAACTCCGCGACCAAATGAACCGCCCACTAAGTCGTTATCCCTTTCGTGGAGCTCAATATCTCTGAATGCGATAGTGGGTGCACCGGAAAGTTTGATCCAGTTTTGTCCCATATTTGGAGAGAAGTATATGCCGTATTCAGTGCCTATGAAAAGAAGATTCTTGTCAATGGCATCCTGTTTGATGGACCAAACAATGGTTTCACTAGGAAGATCTCCAACAATAGAGGTCCAGGATTTACCTTTGTTTGAACTCATAAACAGGTATGGTTTGTAATCTCCAAACTTGTGCGCATCTACAGAAGCAAATACTATGTTTGCATCGTGATTGGATGCTTCAATATCGTTGATGAATGAGCGCTCGGGTACTTCAGGAATTGCTCCTGAAGGTTTCCAATTTGCACCACCATCAGTTGTACGATAAATCAAGCCATCATCAGAACCTGTGTATATTAATCCTTCTTGAATGCTAGATTCAGAGAGGTTTGTTAAGGTTGCGTACTTGGACATCGCGCCATTGTCATAGAGGTCATCTACACTAGGCACATTATCGATCATCTTTAAGGTATATCGGTTGGTGTTGGTCGTTAGGTCAGTACTGATTGGCGTCCATGAATCTCCTCGGTCTGTACTCTTCCAAACTCGTTGAGATCCAAAATAGAGTGTTTTACTATTGTGTGGACTTATTATGATCGGGCTGTCCCAATTCCATCGTTCTGGTGGATCATTGGGTGCCGGTCTAGGTTTGATATTAACGACCTCCTCAGTTCTTCTGTCTAGGCGGCGAATTTCTCCACCTTGGATCTCCATATACACTATGTTTGGATCCTCTGGGTCAAAGGCTGCATCGTAGCCATCTGCTCCGAGCGGAATATACCAGTGGTGGTTTTCTATACCTTCTGTGGTCGTAGTTCTTGAAGGCCCTAATAAGGTGCCTAAATCCTGCGCACCTGCTACTACATTATAGAATGGCTCGGCATTGTCAATGGCAATTTTGTAAAACTGCGAAATAGGAAGCGTGGAAAAATGCCTCCATTTTGCTCCATGATCGTAACTCTCATATAGTCCCCCATCACAGCCAGCTATCAGATGATTTCCATTGTCTGGATCAATCCAAAGGGCGTGATTGTCACTGTGTTTTTCTTTTCCGGTGGTCAAATAGTCAATGTTCGCTCCACCATCTCTTGTAACATGGAGGAATACGTCCATTTGATAGACAAGGTCTGGATTGGTGGGCGAGGCCTCGATTTCTTGATAATAATGCGGTCCGGTACCGCCAGAGATATAGCTGTTCTTTTTTGTCCAACTTTCGCCTTTATCGGAAGACTTATAAAAGCCCTTTCCCGATCCACTTGCTTCGATAGTGGCATATACTATATCTGGATTGGCTGCGGTTACTGCCAAGCCAATTTTTCCTATTTCTCCCGCTGGTAAGCCTGAACTTACTTTTCTCCATGTATCTCCATTGTCGGTAGATTTATAGATGCCTGAGTTTTTACCTCCAGCCAAGAGTGACCAGGTTTTTCTTCTTCTCTCGTAGGCTGCTGCATAGAGTACATCGGGATTTGATGGGTCAAATTCTATGTCTGTGACGCCAGTGTTTTCATCGATATATAGCGGTTGGCTCCAGTTTTTGCCACCATCGGTAGATTTGTATAAGCCTCTTTTTCCTCCGGAGGACCAAAGTGGACCTTCTGCTGCTACGAAAATCACATCTGAATTTCTTGGGTCGATAAGTACTTTGCCTATGTGGTCAGAGCCTTTTAGACCCATGTTCTGCCAGGATTTTCCACTGTCCATACTCTTGTAAACGCC
>JAQXAY010000156.1 GCA_029252685.1 Saprospiraceae bacterium
CCATTCCGAACAGAGAAGTTAAGCTCTATAGCGCCGATGGTACTGCCGAAAGGTGGGAGAGTAGGTCGCCGCCAACTCCACATAGCTTAGGCCCAATCAGTAATGATTGGGCCTTTGTCGTTTATATACTATAGCTTGATTATTAATGCTTCAAACCTTGAGTTATTTAAGAGTTTTTTCTTAAATTCTCGATATATTTAAAACTAAATATAAATGCATTAAAAATAAGTCATGATAAAACAGTCTATAGTATATTCCTTTTTTTTGTTACTTTTTCTTGCTTGTCAAAATGAAAATGCTAGCAATTCTGCTAATGCTGTTTCTAGTGAAGAGGAAATATTCAAATTACATGATGCAAAGGATTCCAATTTATCCTTTATGAACAATGTATTTGAATCTAACACAGAGAACTACCTTAACTACGAATTCATATATAATGGTGCTGGTGTAGCTGTTGGAGATATAAATAATGACGGACTACCTGATATTTATTTTGCAGGTAATTCAGTGTCAGATAAATTATTCCTTAATAAAGGATCTTTCAAGTTTGAAGATATATCTATTCCATCGGGTATAAGTACTTTAAATGGCTGGAGTACAGGTGTTAATATGATTGATATTAATCAAGATGGTTGGCTCGATATTTATGTATGCCGTTCAGGTCCCTCTCCTAATGAGGTCAATCGTACCAACAGATTATATATAAATCAAGGAAATAACACATTTATTGAGGACGCGGCTAATTATGGTCTTGACAGTAAAAATTATTCTATCCAATCAGCATTTTTTGACTATGATCTTGATGGTGATCTTGACTTATATCTATTGAATCATCCTAAACCAGGTTTTGAACCAAAAAAATCTATTCAGCATATGGAAGAAATTCGCACTGGTGTTATCCGTACGGATTATTTCTATGAAAATATTGATGGGAAATTTGTAGATAAAACCTTTGAGGCAAATCTATTTAATTTTGGGTTTAGACATGGTATCGCTATTGGTGATGTAAATAAAGATGGCTATCCTGATTTATATGTTAGTTCTGATTTTGAAGAACCAGATGCTTTTTATATTAACAATGGCAATAAGACCTTTAGCAATAGAATTAATGAAAGCATGGGGCATATTTCCTATAACAGTATGGGTAATGAGTTAGCGGATGTAAATAATGATGGTGAATTAGATCTTTTTGTAGTAGATATGGCTCCAGATGATCATTATAAGTCCAAGCTGTACATGTCTTCAATGGATGTTGAGCGGTTTCGAAATTTAAAAAAAGGAGGTTATCATAGTCAGTATATGTTTAATACTCTCCAAATAAATAATTCCGATGGTTCTTTTAGTGAGGTAGCGCAGTATGCAGGATTAGCTAAGTCTGATTGGAGTTGGGGTCCATTATTCTTTGATATGGATTTTGATGGTTTTAAAGATTTAGTAATCACTAATGGTATTAAAGAAAATTTTTCATATCGTGATTTAAATAAAGATGTACTTAATGCTACGAATGGAACTGGCCAAATTGATATTCAAGGGCTTCTCCAGTTAGTTCCTAGTGATGTACTTGAAAATCAAGTTTATAAGAACATTGATGGTGTTAAATTTGAAAAACGTACAAAAGAATGGTTGTCTACTAGTAGGTTCAATTCTAATGGTGTTGCAACAGCAGATTTTGATAATGACGGAGATCTTGATTTTGTAACTAATAATATGCTTTCTAATGCTACGATCTATGAAAGCCTAGCTTCTGATAAGAAACTTGGAAATTATATTAAGATACGTTTGAAAGGAAAAGCAGGCAACTTAAATGCTATAGGAGCTAAAGTTGAGGTCTCAGGTACTAACCGTAAACAATTTACTGAGGTTCATAGAGCAAAAGGCTATTTATCGTCTATTGATGTTCCTCTTATTTTCGGTTTAGGAGAGGAAAGTTCTGTAGACTTAAAAATTACTTGGCCTGATAATAAAATATCCTTACACCAGGCTCTTCAGGCGAATCAAGAACATATATTTGATTATACTTCAGAGGCTTTTGGCAGTATTGCAGAAGTTGAAAAACTTGACTTCTTTTTGTCCAAAGAAGATTTAGGCTTGGACTTCAAGCATAAGGAGGATAATTATGACGATTATAAACAACAAATTCTTTTACCGCACTCACAATCTAATACTGGCCCTTGTACCGCAAAGGCAGACGTAAATGGTGATGGTATTGCAGACCTATTTATTGGCGGTGCCGCTGGACAATCCTCTGTACTTTATGTTATGAGTGCAGATGGGACGTATGTCCAAAAAGCCAGTGGACTTGAAACCGATAAGTCTTATGAAGATACAGGTGCTTGTTTCTTTGATGCCGATAATGACGGTGATAATGATATTTATGTGGTAAGTGGAGGCGCTCACTTGCCAGAATTTCATCAGTTTTATACGGATAGGCTTTATATCAACGATGGCAATGGTAATTTTAAAAGGTCTAGCGCTTTACCTTCTGGAACAAACATTAGTGGTCAAGGAATTGCAGCCTCTGATATAGATAATGATGGTGATGTTGATCTATTTATTGGGGGCCGACTGATACCAGAGCGTTATCCTTATGCACCGGAATCTTTTCTTTTAATAAATGATAATGGAAAGTTTACAAAAAAAATATTAGCTGTTGATAATTTAGTTTCTGCTGCAAAGTTTGCCGACCTAAATGGCGACGGCTATCAAGATCTTGTAACAGTAGGTGAATGGTCTCCAGTGAATGTTTTTATAAACAACAAAGGTAGTTTTGAGTCTTCAGGTAATACTCCGCTAAAAGAAACGAATGGCCTTTGGTTTTCTTTGAATATTATTGATGTTGATGGTGATGGTGATATGGATTTACTTGCCGGTAATCTCGGTCTCAACACAAAGTTTAAAGCTAATAAGAAGAAAAAGTTTCAAGTATATTGCAAGGATTTTGATAATAACGGCACTTTCGATGTTGTTCTGAGTACCAATTATAAAGGCTATGATGTACCTACTCGAGGAAAAGAGTGTTCTTCTCAGCAGATGCCGTTTATTGCTGAAGAGTTTCAGGATTATCATTCTTTTGCTTCTGCATCTATGGATGATATTTATGGGGAGGAATTGAACAGTGCATTGAATAAAAAAATTGATATTCTGTATAGTGCTTTCTTTGAGAATGATGGTTCAGGGAATTTTACGAAGACTAAGTTACCTTGGCAAACTCAAATGGCTCCTGTTCAGGATATAAAATTTTCTGATGTAGATGGCGATGGAATTTCTGAGGCGCTTTTGGTAGGTGATTTATACAATGTGGAGGTCGAAACTGTTCGATATGACGCTTCTACAGGGGTGGTATTAAAGTGGACAGAGAATGGATTTGTTAGTGTGAGCGCAAAGGAAACTGGTTTTGTAGGGATAGGAGATGCCCGGAAAGTCGAAGTACTCGAACAGGCTGATGGCAAGAAGATTATTGTGATTGCAAATAACAACGGTCCTTTAGAAACTTTTAGAAGTAAATAATCATAACTAAAAAGGATCTCAAATTTTGAGATCCTTTTTAGTCTACTTATCGTCAACATTCTATTTTCGGCTCATTTAGCCTCGTGCATATCTTATTTATTATTATTTTCGCAAGAAATAAATACGTTATATGAATAACAAGCTTAGGCTATCCGCACTATGGTGGGTTATAGGTCTTTTAATAACGGCAGCTATTGTTTCTCCCTTTGCCGTGCAACTTATGGATAAGTCAATATTTTGGACGAATGTACTGTTTAGCTTTGGCTTTGTGATCTTATCCAGAACCTTGATTCAACTTAAGCAAACCTATCTTGCCGAGCATTTCTATCTGCGCATAGCTTTTTTTATCTTTTTATTTCCTATGATTTTTCTTAGTATTGAACAGATCAACCATTTTCAATATGTGGTGGATTATGATGATTTAAATTTATGGCTTTCGGAAGGTTTTAAAACTGAAAATCTCAGATCAATACGTTCATATATCCAAAGTGAATTCATGTTCTTAGGTGTAGGGACGGTAATCGTTGCAATTCTTTTATTGATTCGATTAGTTCTTTTTACTTGGAAAACCTTGAATAGACAAATTAGCGCCTGATATCAGTAAATACTGAGCTAGAATATAACTAAGCATGATCGATATCCTTCTTATCAATAAAGGCGCTTGAATTTCTGTAAAGGCAAATAAACCAATAAGGCTATCTGATAGCATAAATAATATAGCTCCACTTAGAAAAAGGAGCTTTATTTTTTTGGACTGTTCAGTACCATACTGAATAGCTGTGTAAGCCATCCATGCAAGGATACAAGCATAAATAGGAACGGCGTAGAGCAGTATACCTTTTAAGCCATCATGCAAAAGGTAAATAAAAAGAAACAAGTAAATCCCTAGAACTAGTATTCGTTTTGGGCTCGTTTTTTTCTGTGTAGTATTCTTGAAGAAGAAAAATATATAGAATAAATGCGCTATTAAGAAACTAGCTAGACCGGCAATGAAATATAGTTGATCATGCTCTGTGAACATCAAGAGGCAGTCACCTATTGTACTGAACAAAAGTGCCAAAAGTAAGCTTTTAATGTATTTGCTGGACCAATTATTCTCGGACAGAAGGTATAATCCTAATGTTGGCATAAGTAATGGTTTACTAAGAAGAGTCCATTCGGATGATGTTATCTCTAAACCAAGATGTATTATACAAATTCCTATAAAAAGTTTGATTAGGTTATTCATAGGATAGGTATTGTGCAACCCAATTCTTAAGCATTTGCAAGCCTGCGGGCGTCAATATAGATTCTGGATGAAATTGCATGGAAAATACAGGTTTCTCTATATACTCCATCGCCATTTTTATGCCCTCCGAGTTAGATGCAATTGTTTTTAATGCCTTGTGTTCTCCTTTGATTATGAGACTGTGGTAGCGCATAACTTCTGTTGGGGCTTCTATGCCCTTAAATACAGGATGATGTTTGTCGAATTGAATAAAATCTGTCTTTCCGTGTACGGGTATAGGAGCCTTTTCTGTTGTCAATCCAAAGTATTCTCCAATTGCCTGATGGCCCAGACAAATTCCTAGAAGTGGCATGGATTCATCTATACAATATGATATACAATCCTGAAGAATAGGAACATCAGAGGGTTTTCCTGGGCCAGGAGATAGTATAATAGCTCTATACTTATTTTCTTGAATTGCTTGAATATCTATCTCGTCATTTCGGAATACCTCGACATTAAGCCCTGCCTGTTCCAGATAATCCTTTAGATTATAAGTAAAGGAGTCATAGTTATCAATCAAAAGTGCTTTGATCATTCAATTGTTTTTTCCTCAATATCAAAAACATTTTCTTTTGTCTCTAAATTATCTTCTGAGATATCTCCTAATTTGTCAATGAAATCTACTGATCCTTCCCAGAATTCGAGTATCGGATCTTTTAAGTAGGACATAAAGGTCCAGGTCTTATCTGGAAATTCTTCTAGATATTCATAGGTGTATGAAGATCTTTCTGTTTCATTTGAGATGAGGTGGGAAGCTTTAGCAAAATAAAGCAGTAAGCTGTAGATTAAAACCATAAATCCAGAAACTAAAAGGCCTCCAAATACCTGATTAATAATATTGATATTTGCCTTTTCTAACATATTCTCAATTAAATTAGCAGCAAATCTAACAATCATCATCGTTAAAAGAAATGATAGCAATAGACCCACAATGTACATGGCGGGGTTGTCCGTGTCGAAAGAATCTTCTAAGATCCGTTGAATTGGAAGGGCAAATTTTATTGCTGCCACAACGCCTATTAAATAGCCGAATATTTTAAAAACTGTTTCCAGTATTCCCTTTGAGTAGCCTACGAGGAAACCATACCCAAAGGCTAAAGCGAATAGTATATCTATTATCATTTAAGTGATTTTTGGATAGCTTCTTCAATTTAATTCAAAATATGTCAAATAATTTTTGACGCGAAGCTT
>JAQXAY010000166.1 GCA_029252685.1 Saprospiraceae bacterium
AATCTAAAATACTAGTTGAACAAGATAAGTCTAATTATAACAATTGAATTGTCAAATTTATTAACCAGTAGTCACTTTTTAAGGGCTTTTAAGGATGTTTTAAACAAAAAAAGGAGCTAAATGCTCCTTTTACTTAAAATGATTTCCACCATTTCTTTTTCTTTTTCTTTTCCAAAGTGAAGGCTATTGGAAGTGTAAATTGAACCCGAACAGGTATACCTCTTTGTAATCCGGGAATCCAATTGGGCATGTTTTCAATCACTCTTTGAGCTTCTTCATCACATCCACCGCCGATTCCACGAACAACTTTCACATTTGTGATACTTCCATCTTTCTCGACAATGTATTGTATTATTACTCGACCTGTGATTCCATTTTCTCTTGCGATCGGAGGATATACAATATTATTACTTAGATGATTAAAAAGCTTCTCATCTGCACAAGTCTTTCGATTCTCTTTTTCCTCTTCTTCACATCCTGGAAAAAAAGGTGCTGTCTCAACGACTACAAATAATGGACCATTATTATCTTGAGCTAATAAAACGCTTGTGCTTAATAAGAAAAACGCAAATAGTGAGTAGTACTTTTTCATGATTTTTGGAGTTTTTTATAGACACCAAAAGTATTGAAAAATAGTTATTTCTATACATTTAGTGCTATTAAAAAGTATTTCTGATAAACTAGATTAGAATTTTAGGAAATTGTTCTAAGCTTGTAGTTTCAAAAATTATTGGAGTATGAATCTAACCGGGAGCGTGAATTGAACTCGAACAGGTCTTCCACGTTGTTTACCCGGCGTCCATTTAGGCATGTTTTCAATCACTCTTTGAGCTTCTTCATCACATCCACCTCCAACACCACGAAGAACTTTAGTGTTGCTGATACTTCCGTCTTTTTCCACAATAAATTGTACAATCACATTTCCTTGTATACCATTTTCTAATGCTAGTGCAGGATATTTCACATGCTCTTTGAGATAGTTAAAGAAAGCTTTCGTAGCACAGACCTTTCTTTCAGTTTTGAGTATTGATTCGCAGCCACTGAAGAGTGGTTCTTCTTCAACAATTATAAACACCCTTTCTGCTTTTTCCCGTTTTGGCTTGATAATGGGCGGTTTTTGAATCTCTGTTCGGGCAGCCTTTTTTATTCCTGTGGCCTTACCGATAAATACTGGCTCTGGGTCTGGCTTGATTGGTTCAGGGCTTGGAGGATCACCTTTAATGGGTTCAAATCGAACAATATTTTTTGGCTTAGGGATTTCTTTTTTCTTTTTTAAAGTCCTTGGTATCTCTTTAATTGTGAGTATATCCGAATCTGATATTTCGATGATTTCAACTACGCTTTCTTTGACAGGGATTGTCCAGTTCATGCTCAGGAATGCGAATAGTATCGATAAGATCAGTGCAAAGAACATAGGTCTTTGCCTGTTTTTCAAAACACTATAGCCCGTATTTTTTGTTCTTGAGCTTAGTAGGTTTTTCCTTAGGTTATTCTTTTGAGCTTTTGAAATATATAGCTTCCCTGCATAGATGGCTAGGCAAAGCAGAATCATTATTAGGCTGAGACTGTATACTGGATGAAAAGGGTTGTTAAATGACCAACTCATAATACTTCATTTTTGAATTAAAAAATTGAATTATGTACATCAGTTTATGATGTATAAAAGTTGGATATCCATGAATTAGCAGGCTGCTAATCCAAAATACTAAAGTGTATGTTTAGTATGAACGTTCGCTTATAAGATGCTGGAAAGGAGTGTTTTGGTGTAAGGGAGGGGTGAGAAATAAAAAAGCCCAGAACGATTCGTTCTGGGCTTTTTTATTATTGTAGCGTGAAGGCTACCGGGAGTGTAAATTGTACACGTACCGGGCGACCCCTTTGCTTTCCTGGATTCCACTTAGGCATTTCAGAAATAACTTCCTGAGCAACTTCGTCACATCCACCGCCGATTCCACGTAGAACTTTCACATCTGTGATACTTCCATCTTTCTCGACAACGAATTGTACAATTACTCTACCTGTGATTCCATTTTCTCTTGCGATTACAGGATATTCAAGATTTTCACTTAGATACTTGAATAACTTTGAATCAGCACAAGTTTTGCGATCAGCCTTTTTTTCCTTTTCACAACCAGGAAATGTTGGCGCATCTTCCACGACAACGAAAAGCTTATCAGCTTTCTTTTTCGGTGGCGGCGGAGGCGGTGGAGGAGGAGCAGTTTCCTGTTTAGGAGCATCTACTACTGTTTCCTCTGTGATCGTATTATCTTCGAATTCAATTTCTTCTTCAATTTCTACATCATCCGGAATCTCCTCAATTACCGGTGGCGGTGGTGGAGGAGGTGGGGGAGGTGGTTCCGCAGTTCTCGGTGTTTCCATTTCGATCATTTCATCTACTACGAACATGTCACCAACATCCTCATAAACTTGTGCTTTTTCCGTCCAGTTAAATGCAAAGACGATAAATGAAATAGCAAGTAATAGTGAGAAGCTAAGTACAGGACCTCTTAAAGAAAAAACATCTACGCTAGAATATTTCTTTCTACCAGTCGAATAATTCTTAGGATCTTCCGACGGTTTAGCGCTAAGTGCTTTCTTTGATTCCGAACTCAGGTAACTACGGAGTGCGAAAATAACAACAACTACAAGAGCAGCAATCAATCCAAAGATTACAGCGGGACTTGTATTAATTTGCAGATTCCAATCCATAATTTAGTGTTTAATAATAAGTTTTCTAATCAGTGTTATTCCGACTAATGCTCCAAGAGCATTTGCCATTATATCGGACCATTCAAAATATCTTCCGGGGAAAAAAGCATACTGTAAGATCTCCATTAGAATTCCAAAAGCGAGGCAAAATAGAAATATTTTTGCATTTGCCCAATTGACAAAGGCTTTTTGACTAAGTACACACATTATTGCGTACATACCAAAGTGTCCTATTTTGTCTATTGGCAAATCTTCTAGAAACCCTTTGGGAATCTGTAATCCCGGATTCCAGGACAGGTAAAGAATGATTAGGCACCAAATGGCTAAAAATAATCTATACCAGTTCTGCATATTTTCAATGATCTTAAAAGGTAGATGCACACAATATTAAAAAAGGTGTGTGCCCACTAAAAAATTATCCAATTAATTTTTCGTAATCTTCCTTAGACAATAAGTTATCAAGCTCTGATAGGTCTGTAACCTTCATTTTTATAATCCAACCTTTGCCTTCAGCATCTTCATTGATGATCGCAGGGTTGTCACCATCGTCTTCGCTGATCTCAGAATTAAATTCAAGGACCTCACCTGCAACAGGAAGGAACAGGTCGGAAGTAGTCTTAACGGCCTCAACGGTACCGAAGACATCACCCTCGCCAAGTGTTTCTCCAACTGTATCAACGTCTACATAAACGATCTCACCTAATTCGCCTTGAGCGAAGTTTGTAATTCCTATTGTGGCTACATCTCCATCGATGGTAATCCACTCGTGATCTTTTGTGTATTTCATGCTTAAATAATCAAATTTTAAATATGCGCTAAATATAAAACTAATAATACAGTTATTAACAGAATCCACATTATTATTTACACAAAAAAAGCTGCCTGAAAATCAGGCAGCTTTTTATTTATTTTGGAACCTCATTAAGCATTTTCCTTAACAAAGTTTTTAATCCATTCTGTTGTCAGCGATTTTGGACGCTCCAAAGGAAGTCCGAGTGCTCGTGACCAACATTGAGCAGCAAGTACTCCCAATGCTCTAGATACACCGAATAATACGGTGTAGAAACTGTATTCTGTCATTCCATAGTGTACGAGAAGAGCACCTGAGTGTGCATCAACATTTGGCCATGGATTCTTTACCTTACCTAAGCCTTTAAGTATTTCCGGTACAACGTCGAATATATTTCCTACAACATTTACAATATCATCATTCTTGATATACTCATCTGCATATACTTTCTGAGCAACGAACCTTGGATCCGGTCGTCTCAGTACTGCATGTCCATATCCTGGAACAACTTTTCCTGCATTCAATGTTTCATTAACGTATGCTGCGATTTGCTCTTTAGTAGGAGTCTTTGTTCCTAATTTATCAAGCATATCAAAAATCCACTTTATTACCTCTTGATTTGCAAGTCCGTGGAGTGGTCCTGCAAGAGAACCCATTCCAGCTGCAAAAGATAAGTATGGATCACTTAGTGTAGAACCTACTAAGTGCACTGTATGTGCAGATGCATTACCACCTTCATGGTCTGCATGTATAGTTAAGTATAGGCGCATTAAATGCTTAAAGTCTGGGTGATTAACACCTAGCATGTGCGCGAAATTTGCTGCCCAGTCAAGATTGTTATCAGCTTCTATATGATCACCACCATGATAGGTCTTCCTATAAATGAATGCTGCAATACCTGGAAGTTTAGCGATAAGGTTCATTGTATCGTCATAGGTCGCTTCCCAGTATTCTTTCTTGTTCATCCCTTCGCTATACCTTTTTGCAAAAGTACTTTCTGTCTGAAGTGATGTGATACCCAAAATGAATTGGGTCATAGGGTGTGTAGTATCTGGCAGATTATTTAATAGATCTGTGGTATGTGCAGGTAATTCTGACTTTGAAGCCCATTCTTTAGCAAGCCATTCAACTTCTTCTTCTGTTGGGATTTCTCCAACAAGCATCAGCCAGAATAGACCTTCTGGTAATGGCTCTTTGCCGTCAGGACCTTTAGGTAGTACCTCTTTAAGTTCTGGAATTGAATAACCTCTGAATCGAATACCTTCAATTGGATCTAGCTGGGATGTTTCCCAAACCATCATTTTCACTCCTCTAGCACCACCATACACCTGGCTAAGGATGACCTCGTCAACTTTCATCGAACCGTGCTCTTTGAGCATAGATTTGATTTCTACTGCAAGTGCTGATGATTTTTCTTGAAACTTCTTCTTTAATGGATCCATTTATGCTTCTAAAATTTATTTGTATTATGAAATCTGTAAATAGTTTTTAATTCTCAACAATCGCGAGCTTGATCTCTTGCTCTGATTTTCCTGTTTTTGATAGATTCTGTCTGATCTCTTGATTCTCCATTCTGATCAACGAAATATATTTTTTCAATTCAACTAGTTGAACTTCATTAAGCATCATCTCTATAGAAGTTAAAAAGCCTTTGTTGATTGCATTACGCTTAGAGATATAAGTTGTAAGGTCAGAACCCTTCAGTTCTTTAATCAAATTTATTTGATTTGATTTTCTATCTGTAAATGATTCAAGTTTTTTGACCTGATCATCATTTAGGTTGAAGAAACTTGTAAACTCTTCTGTTGAAGTTGGGAGTGTTAAATCTTTAAGATTAGTTTGAGCATTTAGATTGAATGCAAATGCGAATGCAATGATTGAAGCAAGAATTTTCATATGAATTGATTTTTTTTTCGGAAGGCTAAATTACAATTTTAATCCAAAATTGAAAGCCAATTACTTTCCTTTATTACACGCTTACATCACTTTGCACAAATTTTTACTTAAATAGTGTAATTTTATGCCTAAGAAAGAAAATTGAGCCTATGATGCTAATGATCCAGGATAAGATCGTTTCGACAGATATTTTTGAATCTAAATTTGCTTGTAACTTAAACGCTTGCAAGGGAGCTTGTTGTTGGGAAGGGGATTTTGGAGCGCCACTAGAGAAGGAGGAATTGCAGATATTGAAAGATTTATATCCAAAATACAAAGCCTATCTCTCGAAGGAAGGCATTGAACGCATTGAAAAATTAGGCTTTTATGAGTTTATAGAAGAGACTAAAGAATTTGCAACCACCCTTATGTCTAACGGGGCTTGTGCGTATTTGACTTATAATTCGGATGGTTCTGCTTACTGCGGAATAGAAAAAGCATACAATGACGGCGCTATTTCTTATAGAAAGCCTATTTCCTGTCATTTATACCCAGTTCGTGTTACAGCGAATGAAAAACTAGCGTTTGAAGCCTTGAATTATGATGTATGGGATATTTGTTCAGCAGCTTGTACCAAAGGGGAAGAACAACAAATAAGAGTATATGAATTTGCAAAAGATGCTCTAGTTCGAAAGTACGGAGAAGGCTTCTATGAAGAACTTGACGAAATAGCCAAGGATTTAATAGAGGATAAATAGGAATTTTTTAAAGAAATAGCTTAATTGTGTTCTCTTTTTGAAAAAAGGTGCAAACACATTACATTTGCAAGGCTTTTTTGACTTTTTTGTTCTGAAAAAGCGCAGATTTCACTTGTTTTTGAATTAACTTAATGATTTTCAGCATTTTGAGTGCTAGGTCACTCAAAGGAAACTATTTACAGTTTATATTATGATACAGAAGATTCGCAATAACATGTCCTGGCTCTTGATACCATTAGTGGGCCTAGCTCTATTATCATTCATATTAATGGATGCTAATTTCTCTCCTGGTGGAGGAAATAATAATATAGGTTCTATCAATGGGGAAGATATCAGTTCTGATGTTTTTAATGATAAATTGAGAAGTGCTTACCGTGGTCAGTCTACTGGTCATGCTCAGGTCAATCAAGTATGGAGTTATTTTTTAGATACAGAAGTAGTATGTAAAGAAGCTCGTGCAATGGGACTTGGTGTAAGTGCTGCAGAGATGGATGAATTGCTTTTTGGAATTAATAGGAGTCCGATAATTATTCAGGCTTTTACAAATCCAAATACAGGCCAGATTGATAATCAAGCCCTAGAAGCATACAGAAGCAAAACAAATGTGGATGGAACTGCAATGGCAAGTGATCAACTTAAATGGTGGTCATATGTAAAGGAGCTTGTTTCTAATGAAAAGCTTAAGGAAAAATATTTGAATATCGCAGTCAAAGGACTGAGCGTTCCTTCTTGGGAGGCTGATATGATGGCTGAGCGTAATGCGGAGGTAATCGATTTCGCTTATGTTAAGATTCCTTTCTTGAACATTGATGATGCTAAGGTTGATCCTTCTGATGCAGATTACAAGAGATATATAAAAGAGAATGCTGCAAAGCTTGAAACAAATGAAGAGCAACGTAGAGTTTCTTATGTAGTACTTGATGTGATTCCTACTTCTGATGATTCATTAGATGTAAGGAATGAAGTTGAAAAAATTTCGGGCTTAATGGCTGAAGCGGAAGACGATGCTTTATTTGCTCAATCTTACGCAGGTCAATATACTGATGCTTATGTTGAATACTCAACACTTTCTTCAGACATTAAAGATGCTGTAGAAGCTGCTGACAATGGCGATGTAGTTGGTCCTTACCTTGATGGTAGCCAATATAAAGTTGCAAAAGTACTTGATAAGAAAGTGATTGCTGATTCAGTTCGTGCGCGTCATATTTTGTTATCTGCAAATTCTCAAGAAGAACTTATTGCAATAACTCAAACGCTTGAGACTTATAAAAGTCAAGTTGAAAACAATGAGATGTCTTTTGATTCTCTTGCTATTCAATATAGTATAGATGGTTCTGCTCAAGATGGTGGTGACCTAGGAATGCGCGGAAGAGCTACAGGTTTAGTTCCTGCATTTGAAAATGCTATTCTTTACAACTTGGAAGAAGGAGAGATGGATATCGTTTATACGCAATTTGGCGCTCACCTAATTCAAGTAACGGATAAGAAGTATATTGGAAAGGATGAAATGGTTAAGGTTTCTTACGTTGGTAGAAATATTATCCCTTCTAGTAGTACATTGGATGATGCTGAGGTTCAGGCAATCAATTTTATCGATGCAGGTGATCTTGAAGCACTAGGTGTTTTAGCAGCAGAACAAAACCTTGCTGTTCGTACTTCTAATGCATTCAAGTCTTTTGATAACTTTTTAACGAACCTTGGTACTGATTCTGATGCTCGTAATATTATTCGTTGGGCTTTTGGAAATGATCGCAGTCTAGGTACTGATGTACGTGTTGGTGATGTTGCTTCAAAATTCTACAGCTTCAGAAATCCAGTAACCAATGCAACAGATAAGTTTGTAGTTGTTGCGCTTGAATCAGTAGTTGGTGAAGGTGTTCCAAGTGTATCTGATGCTAAGGTTTCTAGTGAGCTTAATGTAATGAACATGCTTAAGGGTGACCTTATGAAAGATGAAATTAAAGGAACAGACCTTGCTTCAATTGCAAAAACTTATGGAGTTGCAGTTGATACAGCAAGAAATGTGAATTTCTCAACAAGCTTAGTCAGTGGACTTGGATCTGAGCCAAAAGTAATTGCCAATGCATTCACATCTGCTCCTAATCAAGTTTCTCCAGTAATAGTAGGTAAGAGTGGCGTATTTGTTATTATGCCTCTTACGTCAGTACGCGGAGGTCAAGCTGATTCAGCAGGTCTTAAGCGTACAAACTTAAGTCAGCTTCAAGGACAGGTTAGAACAAGATTGATAAATGAGGTTAAGGTAGATGCAAAGGTTGATGCCAACCTTTCATTGATGTACTAATCTTATTCGCAATATATTTCAAAAGGTGGGCAGGTTTACTGCCCACCTTTTGTATTTTTAGCAAAAGCTTCTTAGATGAATAATAATTCAACACACTTTTTACCTTTAAAAAGGTTAGAGCAAATGGCCACTAAAGGGTATATGCTTATGCCTTTAGATATCATTCAAAACACCTTTAGGAATTTGGCATCTGATAAGGGAAGGTTGCTTTTGCCATTTTTGGTATTGATGGGATTGGGGCAATTATTATCAAGCTTTGGTTACCTAACAAATGTGCTGCTCAATCTTTTGATTGATCCATTTGTTGTGGCTTATGTTTATTACGTGCTTTTTAATAGAAAGTTTAAACTGCCGTATTCCTTTGGTGATCTTATGAAACGACGCTGGAAGGAGTTATTGGGTATGAATTTGGTATACTACATGAATTTAATCCTTGCAGCTTCACCTTTCTTGTTTACGATGTGGAATTACAACATCTTTGAACAGTTAAATTCAGAAGACTTTTTATTGGAAGAAGCGTTGCAAGGTTTACCAGCCCACCTTTCTTTAATCCTTAGCCTAGATGTAATATTTGTAATCTTTCTAATAATCGTTTTTTGGTGGAGTACTATCTTGATTTTGTTTTTCGACGTAAAACCCTTTCAATCCATCAATCTTAGTGTACGCTTAGTTGTGAAAAAATTTATGCGACAATTAAACATAGGCATGTTTATTGGCTTGGTATTTTTTCTCTCTCAATCCTTGGTTGTGAGTTTTGCTGGACTTGGCGAACACTTTATGACCTTCATATCATTGTTGTGCCTTGCCTACTTAAATGTTTATATCTATACGAGTATTTTTGAAACCTTCTGTCAGGGATTCTTTTATGTTCAATTATCTGACTTGAAAGATTCTAAAAAAGATACAGATATATAATTTGCTGGATAATTAGTCCTTAGCTTCTGAATTATTTTCTTCTTCTTTTTCTTCAAGCACAATTAATTTCACAGTTTCAATCTTCGTGTTGGTAACAGCCTCTATTATGAAATGATAATTATCAAGGAAAATCTCCTCTCCATTGGATTCAGGGATGTTCTCCGTTGTCATTACTAAGTAGCCTGATAAAGTATGATACTCTCCTTCAGTGAATGAAAGTTCGGGGTGTGTCTCAGTGATCTGATCCAGTTCAAGTCTACCAGAAAATCGGTATGACTTTTCATCGAGTTTTTCATTGATATAATCAGGTGTATCGTGCTCATCTTCAATCTCACCAAAGATTTCTTCTAAGATGTCCTCTAGAGTGATTATGCCAGAAGTGCCTCCAAATTCATCGACGACACAAGCTATCGAATTATTGTTTTTTATAAACTCGTTCATCAGCTGCCTGACGTGCATAGTCTCAGGAACATAGGGAAGAGGAATACAGATTTTCTTAGTAGACTTGGGTGTATCCAGAAGTTGTTGATGGTGTGTATAACCGAGGATATTATCTATATCATCTTCATAGATCAATACTCTAGAGTGTTTAGATTCTTTGAACATCTCTATCAATTCTTCTATAGACGAATTGATAGAGATTCCTTTTATTTCATTTCGCGGTACCATACACTCTCTTACACGAACCTCTCTCAGATGTAATGCTTTTTCGAAGAGCTCAGTATCTATCTCTTCTTCCGAGGTCGTATTGGACGATTTTATAAAGTTTTCAAGGTCTAGCCTTGTGAAAACTTCTTGATCATTTTCTATCTGAGCACCAAAGAAACGGACTAAAATAACATTTGAGAAACTCGTGATAAATCTTGCAGGAATGACAAGCAATATCTGAATGAGCTTTAGCGGAAATGCAAGGGCAAGAAGTATCTTATCTGAATATAGTCTAAAGATGCTTTTAGGCAGGAATTCTCCAAATATTAGGACAATAACTGTAATGATAGCAGTAGAAGACAGTAATAAGCCAAGATTTGAAATTGGCAAATAGGATTGGATAAAGGGATCCAGTTTATCAGCCATGAGTTCAGAGAACATTACCAATGCAATATTATTCCCTACCAGCAGTATGCCAAGGAACTCAGAAGGTTTATTAAAGAACCCATAAACGATTCTACCCTGTTTTGTGCCTTTGTTCTTCAGTAGTTCTACTCGTAGTTTATTTGCAGAAAGAAAGGCTATCTCTGATCCTGAAAATAAACCTGATAATAAAAGGAATGTTGCTATGACTATGTAGTCCATACGTTTTTATTGCGTTCGATTTGACGAAGCTGGCTCGTCTTCTTCCGTTTTAATGAAAGCCTCAGGAGCATTTACTTTTAAATATGTGAAATTTTGATCAGATTCGAAACCATGTGCATAGATAGTTTCATTTTTGCGCAGTATGGTGACGAAACGATTGGTGTACAGTTTTTCTGTTTTTTCATCCCAAACCAATTCCTCTGTTTCAAAGGTTTCTCTATCCATGATGTGCCAAACTACAGAATCACTCACGACTACTTTTTTGTCTTTATCGTTTCTCACTGCATATTTTGCAGTTAAAATTCCTGTCTTGTTTTGATTGCTATCAAAGAATTCTACAAAAATCCCCTTAGGGAAAATTTGATCATTGCTCTTGTTGTCGGATTTGGTTCTCCACATCACAGGGCCTTTGAGTCTAACTTTCATAACTGCCGAGTCACTGTAAATAGTGGTAAAGTTTTCCACAACTTCCCTATCTGCTTCATCTTCACTCAAATAAAAAGGTTCCTGCTTTTTAGTGCAGGCTATATTACAGCATATTGCTAGGATGGGCAGAAAAAGAAAAAGTACTTTCTTTATGGTCAAAGCTTTTTAATTTTTTTTTTGCGTGTTAAAAATACACCAATTAGTATTAAAAACATACCTACCCCGTGAATCGCTGATATTGTTTCTCCATCAAGGATACCCCAGGTAAGCGCCACTATTGGGATTAAATAACTTACCATAGACGCAAATATTGCATCTCTGATTTGTACAAGATGAAAAAATAAAACGGATGCTGCAACTGTTCCACCTAAAGAAAGAATAGTAACATATCCTAATCCTTTAAGCCCTCCTGAAGCACTCAAAGGAATCCAAATTTGCTCCTTTAGTAAGATTGTAATCCCCAATGGAAGTAAGAAAGTAAATGCAACTGTGCTAATATGAAAGCTTTTTTCATTGCTTAAGTTTGTTCCTACCGTATTAGAGCTCAAGGCATAAAAAAGACAGGCAAAGACTACTAAGCTTGTAAAGAATAGTGTCTGGAGGTCAAAGGTATTTTTTTCACCACCTAATAACATTAGCAGAATGGCTCCGCTAAGTCCTAAAGCAACACCAGCTATTTGGTTCCTATTGACCGTTGTGCTAAAAAATAATACTCCTGTTACAAGGGTAAACAATGGTGTAAGTGAAGAAAGGATGCCCGTTAAGGAGCTGTTGAGTTGCGTTTGGGCGAAGGCGAATAATACTGCTGGAAATCCAGAGCCCAATAAACCTACTATAAGATAATATTTCCAGTTTCCCCATTTAATTTTCTTTAGGTCTTTTAGAAAAAAGGGTAGGAAAAATGTGCTTGATATCAAGATTCTTAATCCAGCAAGTTCCATTGGTTCAAATGCAACTAATGCTCGCTTCATTAAAATGTATGAACTTCCCCAAACCACTGCTAATAACACTAAAATCAGCCAACTCCGCATATTTTATTTTAATTTGCTGCAAAGATAAGAATACAAAAGACAAGTGGCCCTTTTACCTGATTAATTAGCTGCAAACCTTATCTTTAGTAAATTTTTCTAGAATGGATAAGAACCTTTTGAAGGAAAAAGCAAAGACTGCGAAGAAATCGAACAAGAAGCTTGTTAAGCGATTGGAAAAAATAAATGGTAGGCAACTTGATAAGGTTGTCTCAGGTCTGCATGAGGAGGTATTTGAACGAATCGATTGTTTGGATTGCGCTAATTGTTGCAGCACTACATCTCCCTTGTTTAGGGAAAAGGACATAGAGAGACTCGCAAAACATTTAAAAATGAAGGCTGGTGATTTTGTCCAGCAATATCTGCGCATTGATGAAGATGATGATTATGTTTTTAAAGCCGCTCCATGTCCTTTTTTAGGGGCTGATAATTATTGCAGTGTCTATGAGGCTAGGCCCCGAGCTTGCAGAGAGTATCCACATACTGATCGAAAACAATTTCAGCAGATTTTACAACTGAGTTTGAAAAACACAAATATCTGCCCTGCCGTGTTTGAGATTTTTGAATCTTTAAAGCAGCAATTTTAAATTTATTTACCAAAAAACGACTTATGACTAAACTTTGTGCGCTTAATACGTAACTTTATTAGCAATTAATAATCAAAAATTAATTGCCGTGCTGCCACTACTAAAAGACGTCAAACTATTTTCAGGAACATCATCTAAATATCTGTCTGATAAGATCGCAGATTTTTATGGTTCTCAACTTGGGAACCTTGAAATTAAGAGATTTAGCGATGGAGAGATGCAACCTGTAATCGAGGAATCCGTAAGAGGTGCCTATGTGTTTTTTATCCAGTCAACAATTCCACCATCAGAAAATGTAATGGAGTTATTATTATCCATTGATGCTGCCAAACGTGCATCTGCTGGGCATATCACAGCTGTGATTCCTTACTTTGGATATGCGAGACAGGATAGAAAAGATAAGCCTAGAGTTCCTATTTCAGCTAAACTATTAGCAAATCTTATTCAGGCTTCAGGAGCCAATAGAATAATGACAATGGATCTTCATGCTGATCAGATTCAAGGTTTCTTTGATATACCCGTTGATCACCTGAAAAGTGAAGCGATCTATATTCCTTTCTTAGAGAGTAAAGATCTGAGTAATGTTACTTTTGCATCACCAGATGTAGGGGGTGTTAAACGAGCAAGGACTTACAGTAAGCACTTTAAAAGGCCTCTAGTGATCTGTGATAAATACAGAGAGAAGGCTAATGAAGTAGCTGGAATGACCGTGATTGGTGATGTAAAAGGAGCAGAGGTGATTCTTGTAGATGATATGGTGGATACGGCAGGTACTCTTTGTCGAGCTGCACAAGCATTAATTGATGCTGGCGCAAGTAGCGTAAGTGCAATGTGTACACACCCAGTTTTGTCTGGAAAAGCTTATGAGAATATTGAAAATTCAGTATTAGAAGAGTTAGTTGTTTGTGATACGCTCTCTTTGAAGCAGCAATCCAGTAAAATAAAAGTATTATCGACGGCTAAGTTGTTTGCAAGAGCGATTCGTAACATGCACGAACACCGCTCTATATCAGCTTTGTTCGTTGAAGGCTGATAAATAATTATTTAGGTTAATTTTTTTAGCATAGATGTTTTTTTTACCAAAAAATATATATCTTTGCGTGCCTATTTAAGGAAAAGAATAGAATTAAAAGAAGTAAATCATGAATACTGTAGCGATATCTGGTGCACTAAGAACCAACCTAGGAAAAAAAGGTGCTAAGGCAGACAGGAATGAGGGAAAGATTCCATGTGTATTGTATGGTGGTGAGCAAAACATACACTTTACTGTGACACACAATGATATTAAGTCATTAATCTATACTGCTGATTTCAATGTAGCAGAGATAACTGTTGATGGTAATGTTTATAAAACATTCCTAAAGAGTTACGATATGCACCCTGTGACTGATAGTCTAACGCATATAGACTTTATTGAGCTTGTTGATGGAACACCAGTTAAGGTCGATATCCCTGTTCGATTTAAAGGTGACTCTCCTGGTGTGAAATTAGGTGGTAAATTATTACAGTCTATCCGTCGTGTAACTGTGAAATCATTACCTGAGAATTTAGTAGATGAGTTATTTGTTGATATCTCAGAACTAGAACTTGGATTTGCAGTACGTGTAAGAGATATTGAAGCTCCTGACTCAGTGCAAATCATGAATACTGGAGCAACACCTGTTGCGATAGTAGAAGTTCCTCGTGCACTTCGTTCAGCAACTGCTGCTGCTGAGAAAGATGAAGAGGTAGAAGCTTAAGAAATAAATTTTTATCTATATTGGCTAGGCATAGAGTTTTCTCTATGCCTAGTCTTGTTTATAGCATATTGGTATGAAAATAGCATTCCTTCAAATTCCTTTGGAGTGGGAGTCGCCGCAGGCCAACAGAGATTTTATATCTGCGCAGCTGCAGAGTCAAGATCTTTCCGATACGGACCTAGTTGTTTTGCCCGAGACTTTCAGTACAGGATTCTCTATGAAAGCGACTCACCTTGCAGAAGCTATGCATGGTAAAACAGTGCAATGGATGATGGAGCTTTCAAATCAATATGATATTCTCCTCGCAGGGAGTATTATGATAAGAGAAGGGAATAATGTGTTTAATCGCTTTATTGTTGCTGGACCGAATTCTGTTTTAGCTAGCTATGATAAAAAGCACTTATTTGGACTTGGTGCAGAGCAAGATTTGATTACTGCAGGGGCACAAAGAGTATGTTTTACGCATAAAGGCTTAAAGATTAACTTGCAGATTTGTTATGATTTGAGATTTCCGGTTTGGATGCGTAATACCGAAAATGTTGATTTGATTTTATTGGTTGCAAATTGGCCCGAAGCACGTGCGAAAGCATGGCGCTCCTTGTTGGTTGCAAGAGCAATAGAGAATCAGTGTTATGTACTTGGAGTCAATAGAATTGGCCTCGATGGGAATCAATTAAATTACTCTGGGGACTCTTTGTTGGTAGACTATACCGGAGAAATACGCATTGATGCTGAAGATGAACTAGGCGTATTTTTTGGATCACTTAACAAAAGTGAGTTGACAGAATTCCGCCAACGTTTTCCTTTTTACAAAGATGCCGACCAATTTAGCTTAAAGTAAAAGGAGGTAACCAAAGTGGTATCCTCCCTTCATATCCTATAACTAATCTAACATAAATACGATTATACATTCCAAAAGTTTTTTGTAACGGACTATTTAACAATACCATTACAATTGCAGACGATATGTATGGTTTTCTATGAATTTTACTTGTAATGAGATGAAGTAGTTCTTTTAAAAGTTAAGTATTAATTTTTATTTAATATTTCGATTTTGGTCAAATAGCAATCAATTTTTTTTCGTTTGAATCATTATTATATTGAGAACCATTAATACGAATCAATGAAAAAGCACCTTTTATTAATCTGTACCTATAGTATATTACTATCCTCGTGTATTTTATTTAGACCAGCAACTAGTGTCACTACTGTTGATGTAGAATCCGATATTGAAAATGCACCAAGTGCTGATTTGATTGATATTGCTAGAAGTCTAGAAGGTATTCCATATAAGTATGGAGGTACGACTCAGCGTGGCTTTGATTGCTCTGGATTTACATCATATGTATACCAAAAGAATAACGCTACTATTCCGCGTACTAGTGGAGAGCAAGAAAAATATGCGCAATCTGTTCGGATAAAAGATCTCAAAACAGGAGATTTAGTTTTTTTTAGACCTAACAAAGTAGGGAAAGTATTTCACGTTGCTCTAGTTGTAGATAATAATAGAGATGGTGTTATTGTTATTCATTCTACCTCTTCAAGAGGTGTTGTTGAGGAAAATATCACTAAATCTTCCTACTGGTCGAAGAAATATTGGACCGGTGGGCGAGTTTATAACAATTAATTGATGTTGTTAAATTTTTATAGATGCTTGATTTATGTATTTTTGTAGTCCTAAATTAGAGCAATACATATGATTAATTTAATTTTGTTCGGACCTCCGGGATCTGGAAAAGGCACACAAGCCGTAAAACTAGTCGAGAAATACAATCTTCTGCATATATCTACAGGTGATCTTTTTAGGTATGAAATGGGGAATAATACCCCGCTTGGACTAGAGGCTAAAAGCTATATTGAAAAAGGACAACTTGTTCCTGATTCAGTTACAATTGGTATGCTTAAGAATAAGGTAGATACAAATCCGGATGTTTCTGGGTATATTTTCGATGGATTTCCAAGAACTATTAATCAAGCAGAGGCGCTAGATAGCCTATTGGCTGAAAAAAAATTAGTGATAGATAAGTTATTGTCTTTGAAGGTTGAAGATGACGAGATTGTTAAGCGTATCCTTCATAGAGGGAAAACTTCTGGACGCGCTGACGATAATGATGCATCGATCATCCAGAATAGGATAAATGTTTATAAGCAAGAGACGAGCCCTGTCTTCGATTATTATGCAAAGACTGGTAAATCAGTGCTTGTAGAAGGCATGGGTGATATTGATGAAATATTTGAACGATTAAATGCAGAGGTACATGCAATCTGATCTTTTGATCAGAATTTTTCTATTTAAGTGAGTAAGATATGGCGGAGCAGAATTTTATAGATTACGTAAAGGTTTGTTGTAAATCAGGTGACGGAGGAGCAGGTGCAATGCACTTTCACAGGGAGAAGTATGTGGCAAGAGGAGGTCCTGATGGTGGAAATGGTGGAGATGGAGGACATGTTATACTTCGTGGAAATAGAAATGTATGGACTCTTTTAGCGTTGAAGTACAGAAAGCATGTTACCGCTGAAGATGGTGGTAATGGTGCCGGTGCTCAAAAGACTGGTAAAAAAGGTGAGAGTATCATTCTACAGGTGCCACTCGGTACAATAGCAAAAGATGCTGAAACTGGTGAAATAGAATTCGAGATTACTGAGGATGGTGAAGAGCAAATTCTATTAGCTGGTGGTCGAGGAGGATTAGGTAATGCGCATTTCAAGACTTCCACAAATCAAACACCTCGATATGCTCAGCCTGGAGAAGATGGTGGAATGGCATGGAAGGTTCTAGAGCTAAAAATGCTTGCAGATGTTGGTCTTGTAGGTTTTCCTAATGCTGGAAAATCAACCCTTTTGTCAGTAATTAGTGCAGCAAAGCCAAAAATTGCCAATTATGCATTTACAACACTTGTACCTAATCTAGGTATGGTGAAATATAGGGATGCCCGATCTTTTGTCATGGCAGATATTCCTGGGATTATTGAAGATGCTCATAAAGGAAAGGGTTTGGGGCATCGGTTTTTGAGACATATCGAGCGAAATGCAACTTTGTTGTTTATGATATCTTGTGAGTCAGAAAATATAAAAGGGGAGTATTCTATCTTGTTGAAAGAGCTGGAGAAGTTCAATGAAGAGTTAATTCATAAGCCGCGAATTCTAGCTATCACAAAATCTGACATGATTGATGAGGAACTTAAGGAATGGATTTCGTCTGAATTACCAGATGATCTTCCGCATATTTTTATTTCCTCCCTTACAAATCATAATATTCAAGAATTGAAAGATGTGCTCTGGGATATGATGAAAAATCATAAATAGATTATGGCTGATATCCGTGATATATTCGATACTATATTGAAGCGCTTTTCAGATGAAAGCATCCTCAATATTAGCCTGCTTGCTCAGTCAGGATCCAGTCGAAAATATTATAGGATAACCACTCATTCAAAGCGTTTTATAGGGACAGAAGGTTCTGATTTAAAGGAGAATGCTGCTTTTTTAGCACTTGCTGAACATTTCCAAGGTAAAGGAGTTTCTGTACCTAAGATATATGCCTGTAGTAAAGATAATCGCTACTATATACAGGAGGATATAGGAGACCAAAGCCTATATCAACTACTACCTGAATCTGGACTTAAGCACAGCGATCAACTTCTAACATACTACGAAAAATCTATTGATCTTCTATTGAAGGTTCATACGGTAGGAAGCCAGCATTTGGATTATAGTATTTGCTATCCTGCATCTGAATTTGATGCACTTTCAATTCAGTGGGACTTAGAGTATTTCAAATACTATTTTTTGAAGCTCAACGATCTCAGTTACGATGAACATGCCTTGCAAGTTGAATTGGATTCCCTTCGCGACAAAGCTGCTTCTGTTCCACGTACTTGTTTTATGATACGTGATTTTCAGTCTAGGAATATTATGCTCAAGGATACTATGCCTACACTCATCGATTTTCAAGGGGGTAGGCTCGGGCCTTTTCACTACGATCTAGTGTCTCTGCTTTGGCAGGCTAAAGCAAATCTTCCGCACAGTTGGAAAGAGAAGCTTAAGCAGAGATATGTTACTGGATTAAGGAACTCAGTAAACATCGACATAGATAGTTTTGATTCACAGTACTGGCTATTTGTTCTTATCCGAACCATGCAGGTCTTGGGTGCTTATGGCTTGCGAGGAGTCGTTCAGGGTAAAACACACTTTATAGAAAGTATTCCATTTGCAGTAGCTAATTTGGATTATTTATTCTCAGAAAAATCGAACTATCTTCCAGATCTACCCCAAGTAAAACAAGCGTTTAAAGATTACTTAAACCGTATTTAAAGCAAGTATTATGCTTCAGGTAAATATATATTCTTTTTCCTATAAGCAGGGTTATCCTAAGGACGACAATGGTCATGGTGGGGGATTTGTTTTTGATTGTAGATCTATTCACAATCCTGGTCGATTTCAGCCGTATAAAAAACTGACTGGAAGGGATGATTCCGTGAAGATTTTTTTGGAAGAAGAGTCAGAAATTGGATTGTTTTTGAAGGATGTCTATAGTTTAGTCGACAGGGCTGTTGAAAAATATATAGAACGTGAATTTGATGCACTTTCTGTTTATTTTGGATGTACGGGTGGACAGCATAGGTCTGTATATTCAGCCGATGCATTAGCAAAACACCTGTCTGCTAAGTTCAATATAAAAACAGAGGTGTTGCATATTGAGCAAGAGAAAAAGAATTGGATAAACGAATAAATTAAGGGGGTCGATTTATGAATATAGTGGTCAAAAAATTTGAAGATCTTACAGTTCAAGAGCTCTACGATATTATGGTCTTGCGACAGGAAGTTTTTGTTGTGGAGCAGGATTGCCCATACCTAGATGCAGATGGAAGGGATACCTTAGGTTGGCATGCAATGTTGATTGATGGACCAGATGATCAAATCATGGCATACACGAGATTGTTAGGACCTGGTGTTTCTTATGAAAAATATAGTTCTATTGGCCGGGTGGTAAGTAGTCAGAAGGGAAGAGGAAAAGGCTACGGTAAAGCAATTATGGATGAAAGTGTTTCAAAGCTACTTTCGCTCTATCCGGATCACTCAATAAAGATATCAGCCCAGTCTTACCTGCTGAAGTTCTACACGGAATTTGGCTTCGTAAAAACGGGTGAAGAATATCTTGAAGATGGCATACCTCATATGGGAATGATCAGAGAATAAATATATCCTCTGATCATTTCTGCCTTTATTAGTTCAGCAGACTTTTGTGCGTTGCATCTAGAATACTTCGAACTTCTTCATGCGTTGTTCCCTGTGCATAAACTCTTAATACAGGTTCTGTGCCCGAAGGTCGAATCATTACCCATTTGCCTGGTTCCAAGATGAAACGGTAACCGTCTACATCATGTGTTTCTTTTACGGTATAATTTCCTATTGTATTAATCTCACCAGCTTTACATTTAGTGATGATTTCCTGCTTTTTTTCCTCCTCAAGATGTAAATCATCTCTATCGTATTCGAAGCGTCCTACTATTGCGTATACCTCTTCTAATAAAGCAGTAAGTGATTTACCTGTCTTAGCCATAAATTCAAGAATGAGTAGTCCCATCCAAATTCCATCACGCTCAGGGATATGCCCTTTTACTGCAAGACCACCTGATTCTTCACCCCCAACTAACAGATCTGTGTGAGTCATGATTTCAGCAATGTATTTGAATCCGATTTGGGTAACCTGATAATCTAATCCATAATGTTCAGCAAGTTGCTTCATTTTGTCTGTCACAGAGAAGGTTACTACAACTTTACCTGTCTCATTCTTATATTGCTTCATATACATCAAGAGCAATAATAGTAGTCTGTGGCTATCGACGAATTCACCGTCTTCGTCATACATTCCTATGCGATCTGCATCTCCGTCATTAGCAAGTCCAGCATGAATGCTAGGATCATTTTTTATCGTTTCAGAAAGCGCTTTAAGGTTTCTGTGTATTGGTTCAGGTGCTTGCCCTCTGAAGCTTGGATTTACATCGCAGTTTAAGAAAACAGAATCAGGAAGTAAGCGTTTTACTGCATTTTGTCCAGCTCCATACATAGCATCATAGGCGAGCTTAATTCCAGAATTTCGAATGAGATCCATATCGAAATTAGCTTCTACATGATCGATGTACATCTGTTCTAGGTCCACATGTTTGATCAATCCTTTTTCTTCCGCTTCTTTTATAGGCATTACAGACACACTAGGGCTATCTGGAATTAGTGCTTCTACTTCTGCAATCTGAGAGGGTATCATAGGTCCACCCAAGCTAGATTTTAATTTATAACCATTGTAGTCCGGTGGATTGTGGCTGGCAGTAATTACAACACCAAGAGTAGATTCTGTCTTTAGTGTTGCTAGGGATACCATCGGAGTTGATGCAAAGTTATTGGATATTACAGATGTAATACCATGACTTGCAAAAACACCAGCAGTCGTATCTGCAAAGAGTTTACCTCCAAATCTACAATCATAGCCAATAACAGCTTGATTACCTCCATTATTCAATATCCATTTAGCAGTTGCTTCTGCTACTCTTTGTACATTATTGACTGTATAGTCTTTTGCAATAATGGCTCTCCAGCCATCTGTTCCAAATTTGATTTTATCCATAATAATATTTTTGCCTGCGATAATCGATAAAGCTCGCTTGCTTTTGTATTTTGTTTTTTGGTTTTGAGGGTGTAAAAATAGGAAATGTTTGCTGAAGTTATAACTTATGTTCTAGCTAAAGCTAAAGCTGCACAATATTAAATAGTTAAGTTGATGAAGGATACATACAGGCATAAGGGTATGAGGCGCAATCTAGTAGATGATCTCATGGAGAAAGGAATAAGCGATGTGCGTATCTTGGATGCCTTTATGGACCTGCCAAGGCATTATTTCTTGGATAACGCTTTTGAGGAATGGGCATATCAGGATAAACCCTTTCCGATAGGCAAGGAGCAAACCATCTCTCAACCCTATACCGTTGCTTTTCAAACTCAACTTTTGAATATTAAGGCTGGAGAGAAAGTCCTAGAGATAGGAACTGGATCCGGCTATCAGGCGGGTATTCTTGGGTTGTTGGGAGCAAATGTAAATACAATCGAGCGCCATCAGGATTTGTCCTTAAAAGCGGAGCGATTGTTGAAAAGTCTCGGGGTGACAAATGTTAGATGTTTTTTTGGAGATGGTTATCAGGGCTTACCAAGGCATGCACCTTTTGATAAAATATTGCTTACTTGCGGAGCTGCGGAAATGCCCGAAGAGTTATGCCTTCAGTTGAAAATAGGTGGTCAAATGGTCATCCCATTGGGTAGAGGTGTTCAAACTATGTTTCGAGTAACCCGAGTTGGAGATAAAGCGTTTGAGCGGGAGCAATTTGGGGACTTTAAGTTTGTACCCTTCCTAAAAGGAAAAGAGACGTAAATTTTACGCCTCTTGTTTTCTTTTTATTGTCCAACTTTTCTTCCTTTTGCTTGTTTGCTATTAAATTTCGTAATGTCCTTCTGTTTGATGTCTACCATCAATCCAGCCAGAAGCTTATTAGCATTTACAAAGTATTTTGTATTTCCGTAGGTCACCTTACCCTTTCTTTTATCCCATTCAGATGCCAAGAGAATGTATCGTCCGTCTGCCTTTGGGTTCGGTCCAAAGATTAAGAATTTGGAGTCATCTTCTGCATCAAATGAAACCGCTATCTGATTTTTGGATGGTTGGAACATCATAATGCCTTCTGTTCCTTTTTTTATGACTATCTCACGGATTTCTTTTCCCGTCTGAACACTAACCTCTCCATCCTCAATAGAGGTCTTCTTGCCGCGTTGAATTTGTCTGAGTGTGATATCTTCACTTGCATAGAATTGAATCTGCTTCAGTTCGCTTTCTGACCAATTATATTGTTCTACCATGTCTTGGGTAAGCATCTTGTAGGAGTGACATGATGTGAGGGTAAAGACAAATCCAATTAATAAAATCGTTAATCGTTGCATACGCTTTTATTTTTTTTATCAATATAAATGACAAACTATGCTTATGCTTTTTATTAAAACTATTTAACGGCCTTCTTAACTGTATTTAACGCTTAGAGCTAAAAAATTGCTTCATTAAATCTTTACAGGGCTCTTCCATTACTCCAGGTATTACTATGGTTTTTGGATGTAATAATTTTTGATCAAAACGCATGCAACCTCGTTTTTCATCATAAGCTCCAAATACAATTTTATCAATCTGTGACCAAAATAGTGCACCTGCACACATCACACAAGGTTCAAGCGTGACATAAAGTGTGCATTCCTTTAGGTATTTGCTGTTAAGGTAATTTGCAGCAGCAGTTATTGCTAATAATTCAGCATGAGCAGATACGTCCTTGAGTTGTTCGGTAAGATTATGGGTTTTGGCCAGGATCTGATTTTGTGAAACGATCACTGCTCCAACAGGTATTTCTCCTTTTTCATAAGCTAACTCCGCCTCTTTCAGGGCGATACGCATAAAGTATTCATCATTAAAGAGCATGATCTGATTTGTTTTTTGTCTATAAGAACGCCTAAGTTTAAAATTATTAGTCTTGCAGCAAAAATTCAATTTAAATTAATAATAGTATTGGCGAAATTATATACTTTTGCAGATGGAAAACATAAAATTCACGCATAATAAGATCATAAGTGACGCATTGACCTTTGATGACGTCCTTCTAGTACCCGCATTTTCCGAGGTTCTTCCTCGCGAGGTAGATGTCAGGACCCAACTGACGACAGACATTTCAATAAATGCTCCTATTATTTCTGCTGCTATGGATACGGTGACCGAGTCCAGCCTTGCAATTGCGATTGCACGTCAAGGTGGAGTGGGTGTTGTTCATAAAAACATGTCTATTGAAGCTCAAGCAGATCATGTTCGTGCAGTAAAAAGGTCAGAGAGTGGAATGATCATTGACCCTGTTACAATTGCTCCCGATGCAAAGATTGCAGATGCGCTAGAGTTGATGAAGCAATATAGAATTGGAGGAATACCAGTCACAGATTCTAATGGTAAATTAATTGGAATATTAACGAATAGAGATTTAAGGTTTGAGATAAATACTGAACGTCCTGTGCAGGAGATTATGACCAAAGATAATTTGATCACTGCAGAGAAAGGTACTGATCTTGCAAAGGCCAAATCCATTCTTCAGGAGCATAAGATTGAAAAGCTGCCTGTTGTTGATGATAATAATAAACTGATTGGCCTGATAACATTCAAAGATATATTAAAGGTAAAAAATTACCCTTCCTCTTGTAAAGATGAATTTGGTAGATTGCGTGTCGGAGCTGCAGTAGGCGTTTCTGCCGACATGTACGACCGAGTAGCTGCATTGATTGAGGTAGGTGTTGATTTTATCTGTGTAGACACTGCACATGGGCATTCTAAAGGTGTGCTAGATACTGTAAAAGAGCTTAAGCAGAAGTATCCAGACCTTCAGGTTGTTGGAGGTAATGTTGCTACAGGGGCAGGCGCAAAAGCGCTCGTTGATGCAGGGGTGAATGCAGTGAAAGTAGGTGTTGGTCCAGGAAGTATTTGTACGACAAGAATTGTAGCGGGTGTTGGAGTTCCTCAGCTTACAGCTATCAATGATGTAGCGATTGCTTTGGCGGGAACTGGAGTTCCAATCATAGGCGATGGTGGTGTTCGTTATACTGGAGATATTGCGAAAGCAATAGCGGCAGGAGCAGATACTATTATGGCAGGTGGTTTGTTTGCAGGTGTAGAAGAGGCACCTGGGGAGGCTATCATACTAGATGGGCGTAAGTTTAAGATCTATCGGGGTATGGGATCTTTAGGGGCAATGGAAAAAGGATCAAAAGATCGCTATTTTCAAGATGTTGAAGATGATATAAAGAAACTAGTGCCAGAAGGTATAGAAGGTCGTGTTCCATATAAAGGACATCTTTCGGAAGTTATGGTTCAGTACCTTGGGGGGTTAAGAGCTTCTATGGGCTACTGTGGTGCAGGGACAATAAAAGATATGCAGCAAGCTCAGTTTGTTCGTATAACTTCTTCAGGAATCAACGAAAGTCACCCGCATAATGTTACTATAACAAAAGAATCTCCGAACTACAGGAGAAGGTAAATTATAGATAATGACAAGGATCGATCATCGTGGCAGAATCAACTCGGGAGAGGTCGTTCTGTTATACGACGGAATTTGTGTTTTTTGTGAGTCGTACATGCTTTTTCTAATGAAGCGAGAACGAAAGGGTCGTGTTCGTTTTGCTGCTCTTCAATCCGATTTTGGTCAAGATGTTTCTAAGCAGCTTGAACTCAAAGGATACAAAGAACTTGATTCTGTGGTTTTGATCGATTCAGATGGGCACGTACTTTTAAGGTCGGATGTAGGTCTTACCTTGAGTAAACTGATGACTGGATTGTGGCCACTTGCGCAGGTGTTTCTTTTTCTTCCTAAAGGGTTCAGAGATCGAATTTATGATTGGATTGCCCGAAATCGATACGATTGGTTCGGAAAAAAGGAAATCTGTGAAATTCCTACTGCCGCAGACAAAAAACGCTTTCTCGAATAAGTATAATAATTTCAAAATATTGGTATTTTCGTGCTATTAATTTTAATAGCACATCATAAATATAGAACAATGGCAAAGCACACAGATATTGCTACTGTACTTGTTGAGCAAAAGACAGGCGAGCAAATAGAGGTAAAAGGTTGGGTACGCGCATTTCGCGCCAATCGATTCATAGCATTGAATGACGGAAGTGGTGCCAATAATTTGCAGGTAGTAGTCGATTATGAGAATTTTGATGATGCGATAATTAAGGATATCTCTTTCCATGCCTGTATAGCTGTAAAAGGTCAGTTAATAGAGTCTCAAGGGAAGGGTCAGGCTGTTGAGCTAGTTGCTGAATCCATCGAAATACTTGGAGCGAATGAATTGGATAAATATCCACTTCAGCCTAAGCGCCAGACAATGGAGTACCTTAGAGAACAGGCACATTTCAGAATGCGTACAAATACGTTTAGTTCTGTTTTTAGATTGAGACATGCTTTGGCTTTCGCCGTACACAGCTTTTTCAATGAGAATGGATTCTACTATATGCATACTCCTATTATCACAGGTAGTGATGCTGAAGGAGCTGGAGAGATGTTTCAGGTAACAACATTAGATGTAAATAAACCTGCTCGAACAGAGGATAATAAAATAGATTATAGCCAAGATTTCTTTGCCAAAGCTACAAACCTAACGGTTTCGGGTCAGCTTCAGGCTGAAATCGGAGCTATGGCTATGGGTAAAGTATATACTTTTGGTCCTACTTTCAGAGCAGAAAATTCAAATACATCTAGGCATCTTGCAGAGTTTTGGATGATTGAGCCGGAGGTTGCATTTGCAGACCTCAAGGACAATATGGATCTTGCTGAAGCATTCGTAAAGTATTTGATCAATTACGTATTGGATAAATACATGGATGATCTTAAAATATTGGATGCCAAAATTCAAGATGACGAGAAGAATATGAAAGCGGAATTGAGAAGACCTATGGGTCTTATTGAAACGCTTCGTTTTGTAGTAGAGGATGACTTCGCTCGAATTACATATTCAGAAGCAATCAACCTTTTAAGAAGCTCTAAGCCGTACAAGAAGGGTAAATTTGAGTATGATGTAGAATGGGGAGTAGACCTCCAGGCAGAGCACGAGAGATGGTTGGTAGAGAAAAAATTCAAGAAGCCTGTAATCGTGACTGACTATCCAAAGGATATAAAGGCTTTCTACATGCGTATGAATGAAGATGGCAAGACCGTAGCGGCTATGGATATTCTGTTCCCAGGTATAGGGGAAGTAGTCGGTGGATCTCAACGTGAGGAACGTTTAGATGTTTTGAAAGCCAGAATGACCGAGATGGATGTTGAGCATGATGAGTTGGATTGGTATCTAGATCTAAGAAGATTTGGTGGAAATAAACATTCTGGTTTCGGACTTGGCTTCGAACGTATAGTATTGTTTATCACTGGGATGACTAATATTAGAGATGTAATTGCATTCCCTCGTACACCAGGAAATGCAGAATTTTAATTCTCAATCTTACTAAATAAAAAAAGCCGGCATTTACATGTCGGCTTTTTTTATTGCCAAATCTAAAGTATGGAAATAAAAAAAGGCCGACTTGGTGTCGGCCTTCAATGCTATTAAACAAATTATAATCTCATGAAAAATGTTTTTTACATAACTCCATTTCTAGAGTTTTAGTTTCTTTTGTGTTTTTTTAAGAGTTTGTTAAAAAAGTCGCACCACTGAGGTGCGACTGTCTATCAACAAATTATAATCTCATGAAAAAAACTATATCTTATCGCGCAAATTTGGAATGGACTCCTTCATCATTATGAAGG
>JAQXAY010000168.1 GCA_029252685.1 Saprospiraceae bacterium
GAGCTTCATCTTCACAGGGTACCTTGTTTACGTATCAATGGACTACTACTGATGGAAATATTATTAATCAGGCAGGTACTTTAAATCCATTCATTAATGCTCCTGGAACTTACGTATTGGAAGTAGTAAATACATTTAATGATTGTGTAAGTGAATCTTCGGTTTATGTTCCGGAAGATGTGGATTATCCGCTGGCTGAAGCAGGCGAAACGGATATTTTAAATTGCTACGTAGATGAACTGGAACTGGATGGAACAGGTTCAAGCCAAGGGGGATCATTTGAGTATGAATGGACAAGTTTAGATCTAAATCCTATTGTAAATAATACTACGCTGAGTCCATCGATTGATGGAGACGGAACCTACCAATTGAGCGTTAGGAATTTGTATAATGGTTGTGAAAGTACTGATACAGTCTCTATTTTGAGAGATACTCTAGCTCCAGATTTGCTTCCTTTAGAATCAGAGATTTTGACTTGTGGACGCTTGGAAACGGATTTGGCGATGAGCAGTTCAGTAACAGATAATGTTGAATTCAATTGGTCTACATTGAATGGTGGTTTTACTTCTGCTACTAATGTAGAGAATCCAACTGTGGATATGCCAGGCGTATATACACTAAGTTATACGAATTTAATAAATGGATGTAGTACGGACGAGAACTTGGAGGTTTATCAGGACATAGTACTTCCTTTAGCGAATGCAGGTTCAGGAGGAACGATTACCTGTGAGTTTTTGACTATTGATATTATTGGTTCCGCAAGCACAAATAGTGGAGCAACTGATATTCAATGGATCACTCAAAATGGCGAGATTATTGAAGGGGATACGACTATTAATCCTACGATAGGAGCTGGAGGTACTTATACGATATGCGTAATTGATATGATTAATGAATGTATGTCTTTGGATTCGGTAGATGTATCTACGGATCAAATTTATCCTTTAGTAAGTTCAGTTCAATCGGATATTCTAGATTGTGTTACTGAGGAAGTAGCTGTGGATGCAAGTTCAACAACTATGCAAAACCAATATGTGATCGGGTGGAGCACAGCAAATGGAAACTTTGTTTCAGGTACAGAAGGTTTAAGTCCTTTAGTTGATCTTGCTGGTCAATATGTTTTGAGTATAGAGGATACTATAAATGGATGTATTACGATTGATACCTTGGATGTTTATAATGATTATGAAGCTCCAATTGTGTCTGCAGGTGAAGACTTTTTATTGCCATGTTTTGAGGAGTTTACTAATCTAAATGGTTCTGCTCAATCCAATACTACTTTGATGGAGTATGTTTGGAATAGTCCTGACGGTAATATTCTTTCAGGTGGAAACTCTTTGAGCCCTAGTATTGATCAAGGAGGATCTTATACTTTGACAGTAACAAACCTAGTGAATGGTTGTCAAGACTTTGATCAGACCTTTGTGGAAGAAGATGTTCCTAAAAATTTGGAACTTGATATAACAGATCCGCTTTGTTTTGGATTGAATGGTTCATTAGCTGTCCAAAATATCGAAGGGGGTACTGCACCATATCTATACTCGTTTGATGGCGGCGAGAGTTTTACAGATGATTTAATTATTGGTGATTTGCCTGAAGGTGAGTACGAGGTCTTGGCACAAGATGCTAATGGATGTGAGACGGATTTACAAAGTGCATTTATTCAAGCACCTCCTGAGCTAAATATCGATCTGGTATCAGAGATTGCTTATGAGCAGGGTGAAACATATCAGATTTTTTCCAACATAAATTACTCTATGGCCGATATCGCATCTATTCAATGGACTCCTGCAGGAGGATTAAGTTGTTCAGATTGTCTAAATCCTGAAGTTTTAGTTCAAAATTCAACTGTTTACCAGCTGGAGGTTATAAACAATAATGGATGTTTGGATAGAAGTGTAGTGTCCGTGTTTGTGGATAGAACACCTAAGATATTTATACCAAATTCATTCTCTCCGGATGGAGACGGAGGAAATGAGGTCTTTATGATTTTTGCCGATACAAAGAATATTGAAATTGTGAAGACATTTAAAGTATTTGATCGCTGGGGCGAATTAGTCCACGAATATTACAACTTTATGCCGAATGATCCGGTCCACGGTTGGAATGGAACCCTTAAATCCAAGCAATTGAATCCGGGTGTGTTCGTTTATCATGCAGAGGTAGAAATGAGCGATGGGCGAATAGAATCCCTCAAAGGGGATGTATTCCTTAATCGATAGAATTGATAATAAAAAAAGCGATGTTCTTAAAAACATCGCTTTTTTTGTTTTTGGAGGTAAAGTGCTTTTGGTTTTAAATTAGTCTCTAGAAGAGTGAAAAAACAAAACAGCGTATGTATTTTGCAAATCAATAAATTAGAAAGATTTCCTTGTTTTTAGGCTGTGTTTTTAATTTTAGATTACATATGAATTACAAAATATCAAAAGAATAAAAACCTATAGATTAAAAAGGATACAATATCCATTCGGCTAATGCGGGCTCAAGGTGATTAAGAAAATCCTTAGACATAATTTGACTATAAAAAGGATGGGTAAACCAAAAGATAAATGAGAAACGAAAAGCAAATGCTGTATATGGAATCATAAGAGCATGTTGGGTAGCTGCTATGATTCCATTTGCTTAAAAAAAGTGGAAAGAACCATAGATGTCTCAATATCATAAAGGAATAAAATCGAAAAAATCGTGACAATAGGTTCTATAATCATTTTGAAAGTGTTGATACTGTAATTAAAGGGAAGAGGAATAACTAAAAGACTTCTGACAATTTTATTGCATGGATTTCTTATTTTGAAGGGTAGTTATGTGTATTTATCGAATGAATATTTAAAGAATAACTAAGAACTAACTAAAAATCAGGCGATTCGAATAGAGTATCATTTAAAAGTATAAGCAGCGTTAGGATAGGAGAGGAAAGAAGTTCAGCAGAAACAAATCACTTTGCGATGATAGTATTTGAAACAAATAAAAGTTTTGTATAAACACAGATAAATAATTTATGGAAAGTACACCAAGGAAAGGTTTTAAGGGATTAATTGAAAATTGGCAAAGTGATTTAATCGCAGCGGTGAGTGTTTCACTTATTGCTTTACCTCTTTCATTGGGTATTGCTTTGGCTGCGGGCGCACCCGCGATGTCAGGGATTTTTTCGGCAATTGTTGGGGGTGTTGTGACAACTCTTTATCGTGGTGGTCATATCTCAGTAAACGGACCTGCTAAGGGGGTTATAGCTGTTATACTATTAGGAATTGCATTGATGGATGACGGTTCAGGTCAAGCCTTCAATTATGTGTTAGCAGCAGTGGTTGTTTCGGGGGCAATTCAAGTAGTATTGGGATTATTGAAATTAGGTCGACTAGCAGATATATTCCATTCTTCCGTGATTCACGGTATATTGGCAGCCATCGGAATTATCATATTCGCCAAACAAATCCATGTTGCCTTAGGTACGCATTCTGATAGTCCGAGCATTATACAAAACCTTGTTGATGCGGTTCTATTCCTACCCCAAGCGAATCCTTTTGTAGTGATTATCGCCTTAGCTGGTTTACTTTTACTGTTGTTTCATTCTAAAATTACTAACCGATTTTTCCATATTTTGCCTGCGCCAATGTGGGTCATAGCGCTTTCCATTCCCTTTGTTTATTGGTTCAATTTCTTTGACTTGCATTCACTTTCTTTTTTTGGAAAGCCATATGAAGTGGGACCTGCTCTCTTATTGGATATTCCCAATAACATTATGGATTCAATAATGCATCCAAATTTTGGTAAAATTAATACTATTGAATTCTGGACTACCGTGGTATCTCTTTTAATCATTACAAGTATAGAATCATTAGCAATTGCCAAAGCTGTTGATAAAATTGATCCTTATAAGAGAAAGACGGATTTAAACAAAGATTTGACAGGTATTGGATTGAGCACGATGGTAGCTGGCCTAATTGGAGGTCTGCCAATCATTGCTGTGATTATTAGAAGTACGGTCAATATTCATAATGGTGCGAAGACAAAGTGGTCCAACATGTATCAAGGGCTTTTATTGTTAGTTTTTATTGTTGTTTTGAGCCCGATAATGAGACAAGTACCGCTCTGTGCTTTTGCAATTTTACTTGTTTATACAGGGTTTAAGTTAGCTTCACCATCCGTCTTTAAGCAAATCTATAATCAAGGAATCGAGCAATTAGTATTCTTTGTGGGCACAATGGTTTTGACGCTTTATACCAATTTATTGATTGGATTGCTTGGCGGATTATTATTGGTAATGGTTAGTCATATTCTATTGGCAAAGGTGTCTATACCTCAATTCTTTAAAATGGTATATCGTTCGGGTTCAGATTTGCTTATGAATCCAGATGGTAGCTTCGATATAAAGGTTAAGGGGATTGCAAACTTTCTAGGCATCCTAAAGATTGATAAAATGATAGCCCAGATTCCTCCTGGAGTAAATGTCAATATTGATTTATCAGAAACACGTCTGGTAGGCATTACGTATATGGATTATATAGTAGATTATTTGAAGGCACAGAACAACACTGGCGGTAAAGTCCTTATTGTAGGTCTAGATTCCCATGTTTCTTCATCTACCTACAATAAAGCTTTAAAAATTGCACCAGGTAATCAAGTAGTAAAATTGTCAGCAAGACAAGATCGATTACAAAACTTGGCGAATGAAAATGGTTATCAATACAACAGTCAGGTAGATTGGAATACAACCTATTTAAAGAAATTTCACTTTTTTGAAATTAGACCTATTGAACGCAAATCAAATTGTCTAAAAGGACAATTTGAAGATCTTGATGTTTCTTGGGAGATTGCTGATGTAGATTTCAGTGAAGGCGGAGCTTTTACAGCTGAGACCTTTAATACGACTCTGATAGTCCTAAAATTGAATAGGAAAATACCTGTTTTTACAATGGAAAAAGAAGGGGTATTTGAAAAAATATTTGATCGTGTAATGGCTTATACGGGTTATAAAGACATTGACTTTGATATGTATCCAAATTTTTCCAAGAAATTTCTGATTACTGGAAATAAGGAAGCTGAAATTCGAGCATTTTTTACGGATGAAGTAATTCGTTTTTTCGAAAATCATCAGATTTATCATTTAGAAAGTAATGGTGAGGCATTGATCATTTTTGATAAAATTAAATTGGCTCGGACAGATGAAACGGTTGAGTTTATTGATTATGGTAGAGAATTGGCTAAGCTTTTGGATGTAATAGATTAGAATCTAGGGATAGATTGCAGGATAAAAAGTATAGTGTATAATACCTATAGGGATACAACAAAACTATGTGTAGTATCATCGGCAGAAATATGAAAGGTGTATCCAAAAGGAATTTTAAATAACAACTCTTGTCACTGCGATTGTCAGATAATTGAATGAGATGATTTTGATTACTCAAAGTTATTGTTTGTTTTACCCATGCCAATTAGATTTGTATTAGTAAATTCATTTGTTGAAGAACGTATAACATACACAAGCTACAGTGTAAATCAGCTTATCTAAATGCTTGCTACCAGTGAAAACAAAGGAGGATGAAGTATGGATTCAGTAGATATTCAATACAATAAAACAAGAAAGGAGGGGTATTAAAAATGGTGGATAGAAAATAAATAAGTCTATTACTTTTTTGAAATTAGCATTAATCAAGAGCAACAGGTATTTAGTCAAATTATTTTCGAGATGCTTTCTTTTGTTTTTACTTTTGGCTTGTACTTCGGAATTACTATTAACAAAAATTAGTTCATGACTAAAACGAAACGATTTTCACAAATCTTCTGGCTTTCTTTTCTCTTTGCTTCTCTTGCCTATGCCTGGTATTCATTCTACGTGCCTTCTAATGATATAGAATGGGCCGAGGATATGACTGAAGCCGAATTGCTTGCAGAATCGTCTGACAAGAACATTATGCTGTTCTTCACCGGAACCTGGTGTGTGCCTTGCAAAGTTATGAAGCGTCAGGTCTTTGCAGATAAGCAGGTTGCGAGTGCTGTCAACTCAAAGATCATACCTCTTATGATTGATGTGGATGATCCGAAGTCAAAAGAAATTGTTGATCGATATAAGGCTGGAGTCACACCAATCACACTATTTATTGATGGGAATGGAGATGTCTTGGATTATGCAGTCGGCAAGATTGAAAAGTCTGCATTTATGGAAATGCTTAATGATATAGATGGCTAATTAAATTTCATTTATTAGCTTGTTAGAGATTTATCTAACAGCAGCAATGCCCCAATTCTAAGCAGAAGGTACTAAGGCTTTAGATACGAAATATTGGAAGCATGAATATGGAACGGAATTGGCAAAGCAAATGAAGGAATTTGGTTTAGATCAGGTGCAAACTGATTGCTTCGTTTCAATCATCGATAAAGAAAATGTGGATTCAATTAATTAAGTAGTTGGAGCCGATTTAGAATTGATTCTTTTTTCATTTAGATCAATCAATAAAACAATTCTTGCCTTAAGAAAAGTAAGAGAATATTATCTCTGTTTAGAACAAAATTAGAAGCTGTATATTACTTATTTAATATGCTAAGTATATTTAGTCAAGCAGTTCCTAAAGCTGGAATAATATTTAAATTTATAGCAATAAAAAACG
>JAQXAY010000238.1 GCA_029252685.1 Saprospiraceae bacterium
CAAACGGTCTTCAGTATGTAAGAATTTGGGCTGCTACAGATGCATCTGGAAACGCTTCTCAAGATTTCTGTACTCAGGTAATTACAGTAAACCAGACTGGTTTGACTCTACCTGCAGTAAATGTTAATCTTTCATGTGAGAGTTTCGATGCTTCAGTTTTTGATGTAAACTTAAATGCTGACAACAATACTGCTGAAGCAGCGCGTCAAGCACTAGGTTACCCATCATTCAGTGTTGCTAATGACGGTGACTGCATGTACTCTATTACATACAGTGACATCGATCTTGTAGGTTGTGGTGGTTTAGAGAAAATTATCCGTTCTTGGTCTGTAATCAACATGTGTACAAATGTTGTTACTCCTTATGAGCAGGTTATTTCTCTTGTAGATCTTAACGGACCTTCTATTGATGGATCTGATTACACTGTTCAAGCTAACATTGTAGCTTCTCACCCACTGCCATGTAGATCAACTGAGTGGATCGTTCTTCCATCAATTGCTGATGCATGTTCTGACGTAGCTTCAATTTCAATGTTTGTTGAAGGTTACGCTGAGCTTGATTACACATTTGATAACAACGGTAACATTACTGGTGGATATATTCCTGCTCCAGGTCTTGACCTTGGTGCACACACTGTAAAAGTTGTTGCAACTGATGTTTGTGGAAATGTTACTGAAGAGTTCTTCGGTATTGATGTAGTTGATGGTATTGCACCAACAACAATCTGTAAAGAAATCACAACTGTTGCGCTTACTTCAAATGGTACTGCAGTAGTTCCTGCAGCTTCTTTTGACAATGGTACATACGATAACTGTTGTTTAGATTACTTCGAAGTTCGTCGTATGGATGATATTTCTTTCGGACCAACTGTATCTTTCGACTGTGAAGACGAAACTGTTACTGTTGTATTCCGTGCAGTAGATTGTTACGATAACCACAATGACTGTATGGTTGAGGTTCTTGTTGAAGACAAGATCGGAGCTTTCACAGCTTGTCCAAGTAACACATCTATCGATTGTGATGCTTACTATACTGATTTCGCACCAGCTCTAGATAATGGAGATAACTCTGTACTAGAAGTATTTGGTCTAGGAACAGTAGGTGATAACTGTGATTTCACAGATAGCTACGTTGTAGCTTACAATGTTGACCAATGTGGTGAAGGTTCAATCGTTCGTACATGGTCTGCACAAGATGCTGCTGGTAACACACCTGCATCATGTACTCAGGTAATTTCTATCTTCCACGTATCTGACTGGACTGTTTCATTCCCTTCAGATTTCGATCAGCCAGTAAATGCTGACTGTGATTATGATGAAATTGATTTCGGTGCTCCATCTATCTCTAATGATGAGTGTGAAATGATTGCTGTTTCTTTCAATGATACTCAGTTTGATGTACCTGGTCAGGATGCTTGTTTCAAGATCTTCCGTGATTGGACTGTAATCAACTGGTGTACTTATGATGCTAACAACTCATCTGAGCAGGTAGCAACTCTTGCAAACTTTAATTACGATCTTGTAGGTGCTGAATTTATTACTTATACTCAAGTTATAAAAGTTAAAGATAACGTTGCTCCAACTGTATCTTTAGAGCTTTACACTACTCAGGTTTCTGCAACTAGCTGTTTCGCTACATTTGCTCAATCAGGTATTGATGCTATTTCAATCGAAGATGGTTGTGATACTGATGCATACGTTATCACTGTAAACTACGGTGACTTGACATCTTATTTGATTAACGGAAATTTCGTTAATGTACCAGATGGAGAATACGCAGTAACATTTGCAGTATCTGATCCATGTGGAAACGTAGGAACTGCAATCAAAACAGTAATAGTTGAGGAGAAAGCTCCTACAGCATACTGTACAGATGAATTAGTTATTGATTTGATGACAACTGGAATGGCAGAGATTAACGCTGCAGATTTTAACTTTGCATCTTCTGATAACTGTACAGCTTCAGCTGACCTTTCTTTCGCATTCTCTTCAGACATCAACAATACAACTATGGTTGTAACTTGTGATGAGCTTGGAGCTAATGCAGTAGAAATGTGGGTATTTGATGCTGACGGTTTGACTGATTTCTGTGCTGTAACTCTTACAGTTCAAAATAACAACGGTGCTGACTGTGGAACAGGTTCATTAACTGTTTCTGGTGCTGTTAACACTGAATCTTCTGCTGCAGTAAACGGTGTTACTGTTGAAATCAACGGTGGACTATTCTCTGCAACTACAACTTCTAATGGAACTTACGAGATTACTGGTATCGCACAAGGTACTGATATCACTGTAGCTCCATCTTTAGACGATGCAATTACTAACGGTGTTACTACATTTGATATCGTTAAAATTACACAGCATATCTTAGGTATCCAGACACTTGATTCTGCATACAAAATGATTGCTGCTGATGCTAACAACTCTGCTACTATCACAACACTTGATATCGTAGCTATCCGTAAAGCGATTCTTCAGATTTCTACTGACTTCCCTAACAACACTTCTTGGAGATTTGTTGATGCAGCTCAGACTATGGATTCTGATAACCCATTCGCTTTTGCTGAGGTTGTAAACATCAATAACGTTGCTGCTAATGTATCTGCTAACTTCATCGCTGTTAAAGTTGGTGATGTTACAGGTGATGCTAACGTATCATTCACATCTGCTGAAAATCGTTCAGTTATCAACATCAATGCACAAGACAAAGCTGTTAAAGCTGGTGAAACTGTTGCTGTTGAATTCACAACTGCTGAAGCTCTTGCTGGTTACCAGTTCACTTTGAACTTCGCTGGTCTTGACTTAGTAGATGTTGAGTACGGTGTTGCTAAAGAAGAGAACTTCGGTTTTGCTTCTGTAGATGCTGGTGCACTTACAACTTCTTGGAATGCTGCTGAAGCAGTAAACCTTGATGGTGAGGCTCTATTCACTGCTGTATTCGTTGCAACTGAAGATGTACAGTTAAGCAATGCACTTGTTATCAACTCTAAAGTAACTGCTGCTGAAGCTGTAACTGCTGAGTTCCAAGCTGCAAATGTTGCTCTTGCATTCAACGGTGCTACTGCTAATACATTCTCAGTTTACCAAAACACACCTAACCCATTCTCTGCAGAAACTGTTATCGGTTTCAATGCAATCGAGGCTGGAAACGCTACAGTTACTTTCACTTCAGTAGAAGGAAAAGTACTAGCTGTTAGAACTGTTGAGGCTGCTAAAGGTTACAACGCAATCACTGTAAATGCTGCGAACATCGCTGCTACAGGTGTTGTATACTACACAGTAGAAACTGCTAATAACACAGCTACAAGCAAAATGGTTATCGTTAAGTAATTGACGAGTCATTATAAAAAAAAGGGTTTGAACTTCGGTTCAAACCCTTTTTTTATTTAAGGCAAAAAAAAGAGGTGCTAAGCATCCTCATTCTTTTGTTTGTATTTATTGCCTTTTACTTTTTTAAGTTCTGGTTTTCCTTCCACAACCACTACAATTTCACCCTTAGGTGGTTTATTTGTATAATGTTCAACAAGTTCAGCTGATGTTCCTAATCTGTGCTCTTCAAACATTTTACTAATCTCTCTTGATACACTGATTTTTCGTTCTGCTCCGCAGAACTGACCCAACTCTCCCAGTAACTTGACCAATCTGTTCGGAGACTCATATAAAACAAAGCTAACATTGAGTTCTGCAAGAAAGAGATGTCTAGTTTGTCTACCTTTTTTGTGGGGTAGAAATCCTTCAAAGTGAAATTTATCGCAGGGAAGCCCCGAGCTTACAAGTGCAGGCACAAAAGCTGTCGCTCCTGGAAGTGTAGAGACTTGAATTCCCATTTTTTTGCAGGTTCTTACGATCAGAAATCCTGGATCAGAGATTCCGGGGGTACCTGCATCAGAAATTAAGGCAAGGCTTTTCCCTGCCTCAATTAATTCGATGATTTCCTCCTGTACTTTATGTTCATTGTGTGCATGATAAGCCTTCAGAGGTGTGTTAATACCAAAGTGCGTAAATAACTTTCGACTTGTGCGGGTATCTTCTGCCAAGACTAAGTCCGCCTCTTTAAGGATTCTTAGTGCCCGAAGCGTAATATCTTCAAGATTGCCTATAGGTGTAGGAATAATATATAACATAATTATTTAAGCTTCGTTGGTATTTATCTCAGATTTATCCTTGTGAAAAATGAGGGATAAAAGAATGTATATCAATACTATAAAACTCAGGGATTGAAGTCCTATGCTTATTAAAAGCGCGATAGCTATTAATAGCATTGTCAACTTGAGTTCATTCCCTTTAACAGTAAATTGCTTGATTTTTAACCCAAATAGATTGATTTCAGCATTCATGAGTAGGGGCAATAAAATGCAAACTATATAAAGACTCATGTCGTTTTTTAATACTTCAGATAAGCCAAAAGTATTTTCTTCAATTATGAAATACAGACCTAGAACAAAAATAGTCATGGTTGGTGTATTAAGACCGATAAAATTCTCTGTTTGACGGGTGTCAACATTAAATTTAGCTAAGCGGTAAGCAGCACCCATGGCTATCAGAAAGGCCGGAATGGCGTAAATATTAATTCCTTGCGATATTGGGTGATTCATCACTAGGTATTGATAAATAACAATAGATGGGAAAACCCCAAAGGAGACTAAGTCACATAATGAATCGAGTTGCTTTCCTATTTCTGAAGATACGTTTAGTAATCTAGCTACTAAACCATCAAGAAAATCAGCTGCTGCTGCAATGACTATTAAGGTTAATGCTAAACTTTGGTCATTATACAACCATAAAATTGAAGCATTTATACCACAGAAGAGGTTTATTAGCGTTATCAGATTAGGCAGATGCTTTTTCATAAAGTATTCTTAAAATTTAAGCTAAATTATAAATATTCATTCATCTTTAGGTTGCTAATAGTAAATTCGTCTTATAAATAAATTAGGACTCCCTGATCTACTTACCTAATTCGACAAACAATATGAGGAAGATTACACAAAAAATATTGATTATTTTAATTGGATTAAGCCCATTGTTCACCCTTCAAGGTCAGAACTTAAATGACATTTGTCTGGGAGCAACTGAATTGACAGACTTGGATAATTGGTGCTCCTCTGTGGGCGCCTACAACAATAATCTAGCGACACCATCACTTGATGAAATTGATGTTCTTTGTTGGCCTGAAATAGGAAATGATATCTGGTTATCTTTTACTGCAGAAGCTAATTCTTTGAGTGTAAGTGTAGAAGGTAAAACATCACCTAACCCGGGAGGTTCATTGGTACAGCCCCAAATGGTTGTCTATTCAGGATTTTGTGGAAGTCTAACTGAATTAAGCTGTATTTCTGATGCATTTACAACAAATGTAGTAGAGACTCAGATTCAAAACTTGGTCCCAGGCCAAAAGTATTTTATTCGAATTTCAGCAAGGAATGATAATACAGGTTCTTTTAAACTATGTATTAATAATTTTAATGCTGTGCCAGATCCAAATGGAGATTGTGGAGGTGGTGTGATTCTCTGCGATAAATCTTCATTCACTGTTCCTTCTGTTTTTGGAGAAGGGAGTAATCCTAATGAATTGCAGGGTTTATGTCTAGGTAATGAGTTTAGTTCTTCTTGGTATAAATGGACCTGTGAAGAATCAGGTTCACTTACATTTACCTTAAACCCACTTGTAAGTACAGATGACCTAGATTTTGCAGTTTTCGAGATGCCTAATGGTATAGACGATTGTAGTAATCTAGAATTGCTACGTTGCATGGCTTCTGGTGAAAATGTGGGTGCACCTCTTTCGGATTGGATAGCTTGTATTGGTGCAACTGGCTTAAGTGCCGGTTCTGATGATATAGTGGAAACTCCAGGATGCAGTAATAGTGATGATAATTTTTTAGAACCATTGGCAATGGTGGCGGGTAAGAGCTACGCTTTGGTAATTAATAACTTCACAAATAATGGTAATGGCTATTCTATTGAGTTCGGTGGGTCAGGATCGTTTCTAGGGCCAAAGTTGGACTTTGAGATTGATCCCGAAGGAGAGGTTTCTTGTGACGTTGATATAGTTACCTTTACTCAAAATGCTGAAATTCCCGACGGTACCACTGCTACTTTCAATTGGTATTTTGGTGAAGGCGCCAATCCAGCTACTGCTACGGGGCCAGGACCACATGAGGTTGTGTATGAAAGTTTCGGGGATAAATCAGTTTTATTGCAAGCAGAAACAGATGTAGGCTGTATAGTTACTGATGTCACAGAAGTTCCAATATTGTCCTGCTGTGATCCAAGCTTTAACTTGGGAATCACCTTGGATGAGTTTGGTGATCCAATCTGCTTTGATTCCAATACTGGATTTATAAATGTTGTCGGAACTGGTGGTAATCCATTTTACCAGTTCTCCATAGATGGTGAAAACTTTCAACCAGTAGGAACCTTTGTAGGTCTTCCTGCGGGAGAACAGACTGTATATATTCAAGATATAAAAGGTTGTGTTGACTCACTTGATCAGAATTTAGTTAATCCACCCCCAATAATTGTAAATGCGGGTCAAGATCAAACTATAAATCTTGGTGAATCGACAAATTTGTCTGGATTAGTTAATGCACCTAACCCAGATGTTACTTCTTTTAGTTGGATTATTACAGATACTTTGTTGAGTGAAAATGCAATTTTGAATCCGCAAGCATTCCCTGTTGATGATACATACTTCTATCTTGAAGCTATTGATGATTTAGGATGTAATTCTAGAGATTCGGTTCTTGTGGTTGTACAGAAAATAAGGCCTATATATACTCCAAATATATTTTCACCGAATTATGATGGAATTAACGACTACTTTACTGTTTACGGAAATGCTGCAGCAGAAAAAATATTGATATTAGAGGTTTATGATCGTTGGGGAGGTCTTGCATTCTCAGCTACAGATCTTGAATTAGGAGCTGAGCCAATGGGTTGGAATGGAGAAATTAATGGGCAAAAGGCAGAATCTGGTGTTTATGTTTACTATGCTCAAGTTGAATTTATAGACCGGGTAGTTTTACAATTCGAAGGCAGTATCACTTTGATCCGTTAGGAAGATCCATAGCACAATGAACTTGACTTGGTAGTCCGATTTCATTTTTAGGGAAGCTGAGTTTGTTTGCATGTAGCAGTATTCTTCCCTTCTCCACTTGTTTGTGCATGATTCCTTCATATGTTGAATCACCTACAATAGGAGATTTAATATAAGCTAGCTGTGCGCGAATTTGGTGAAATCTGCCTGTGTATAAGTCAATATTTAATAAGTAGCCTAAATGAGTTTTCTTGTTGACGCTATATTTTAGCTTTGCCTCTTTGGTGTTTTTACTTGACTTTTCATGGATGATAGCTTTTTTGCTTTTTATATCTTTTTCAATTTGATTGACTAAAGTGGCTGAGTCATTATTGGGTTTTCTTTCTACGATAGCTTGATACGCTTTTTTTATTTGCCGATTGGCAATCATGGTATTCAAGATTTTTAAGATGGATTTCTTCTTAGCAAAAATAATTAGTCCAGAAGTTACCTTGTCTAATCGGTGTACAACACCTACAAAAGCATTCTTTTTATTATTTGTGAGGTAGGTCTTTAAATGATCTTCAAGTGCCTGCTCGAATGGATTCGATTCAGTAATCATCCCGGAGGGTTTGTTCAAAATGATCCAGTTTTCAGATTCACTTATGATCAATTTTTCAAAGATGATTTTTGGCATAGCTGTAAATATTTACCTAAATATAAAAAAAGGAGGCCTGAATTCAGGCCTCCTTTTTTGTCTATCTGTATCCCAACAATGTAACGTTAGCTTTTCGCTTGGATCGATTCTTTGTATCATAAAGAAATACAATCTTATCCACTTTTCTTTTACTTCCATTTAAGTCGATAACTCTGCTTAAATCACCTGGTTTAAAGTTTCCTTTTAGTTTTATCTCTTGCTTAGTACCATTCATATAGTGAACGACACATTTGTGCATATTCAAACTTCCTCCTGTTACCTTGAATTGCAATTTTGCATATTTAGGGGCACGTACGCCAAGATTGAAAACATCTCTGTCCGCTTTAAAATCAACTGTTTTTCTGCCGATTACATCCCATTTGATTATACCTGGAGTAGCATTGGCGTCTGAGATTGAAAAGAAAGAAATCGTAATCAATAGGGCTAAAAACCCTTTTCCTAATTTTGAAATTGTATCTATCATATCTAGTTATTTGAAGGGATAGACCCTACTCTACTACTTAGGTTTAATTGGTACAGAAGGCTTAAGATTTTTTTAACATTTAGCTTTTGTATTGCTATTGCAACAGCAGGTTCACTTTTGTTGTTTGTAATTTTTACTAGTTAATGTGTGTGTAGACTTGCTGTAATTTATTACTGCGTGATTAAGCTTTTGTCTTAGACACTTTTAAATTGAGATTATTTTATTCATTTTTGTTGAAAATTAATTTTTATGGACTTTTTGGTACAGTACATTCCTGTTTTTAAATCACTGCACTTAATCGGTATGGTGACCTGGTTTGCAGGGCTCTTCTTCCTTGGACGCATATTTGTTTACCATGCAGAAGCGCATAAGCAGGCAGATGGAGCAGCTGTGCTGAAGACGAATTATTTGGCCATGATGTGGCGACTATATAAAGCTATAGTCAATCCGTCAATGATGATTACTTGGACCTTCGGTCTATTAATGATTGCTGCTAATCCTTCTTATTTGAGTTTGGAACTTGGAACACCTGGATGGTTGATTGTAAAGCTTTCGTTGGTAGTACTTTTGACTGTATATCATATCCTTTGTAAAAAGCGCATTAAGCTGATTGAAGCCGGGGAACCACAAGATTCTTATTTTCTTAGAGTATGGAATGAAATTCCAACTGTATTTTTAGTAGGTATTATCTTTATTGCAGTATTTGGGAAATTAGGAACTCTTAACTGGACATATTGGGGTATCGGTAATTTTATTTTTGTTGTACTCCTCTATCTTGCAATTAAGCGAATCAATAGAAAGTAATAAAAAAAGCCGACTGAAATCAGTCGGCTTTTTTTATTTAATTTTTTCACCCAGGTAAACTAATTTTTCACAGTCTTCAATATTTATTTCAGATTTGTTAACTGGTATATTTTCTAAGGTTCCATCTTTAGATTTAGTAAACAGAGGAATACTCTTAGGCATTGCATTGATCTTGTCGAGCATTTCTAAGAAAACGCTTGGGTTCTCTCCTATTTCGATTTCTTGTATTTCGGGATAATCTCTAGCTGCCTCATTAATATTTAAATAATCATCCTTGTAGGAGATTAGATATTCAGGTACTTCTTCTTCACCCTTCATTTCTTTTTGGGAAATAAGTCTGTAGGCACCTTTTTCTCCAAAAATACGCTTGTACTCTTTGATAGCAAAGCTGTTTACCTCATCAGAACCTGTCATAGCTACCAAGTAACCTATATCTAATAATTGGATGTTATCTTCCATGTTATCTTTGTAGATATTCGCTTCAAGTGCTTCTATTCCATGCGATTTCGCATTGTTCACATTTGAGGGAGAATTATCTAACATGATGACATCTCTATTATTATCTTTTAGATATTGAGCAATCAAAATAGCTGCTTTATTAGCCCCTACGATAAGGATACCATCTGAGCTAGTTTGGATTACCCTAAGCATCTTTGCAAATATTTTTGCAGTAGTTGCATTTAATAGAACGGTACCTAACACCACCATAAATACTAATGGGGTAATGTATTCTGCATTAGGAACTCCATCATTTGCAAGTTTAAGTCCAAAGAGCGATGCTATACCAGCTGCTACAATTCCTCTAGGTCCAACCCAAGAAATGAATAGTTTTTCATTAATATTCAAGTTGCTTTTTCTTGTACTGAGGAAAACACCTAGTGGTCGGACAACCAAAATTACTACAAGGAATAGCATCAAACATCTAGGGTCCAATAACAATTGAAGATCTTCAATACTAATATTTGCCGCAAGAAGGATAAATAATATCGATATGAGCAGCACACTGAGGCTTTCCTTAAAATAAAGAATTTCAGATAATCTTGGCACATCTAAGTTTGCAAGTACTGTACCCATAACAACTACAGTTAAAAGACCACTTTCATGTGCTAAAAAGTCAGAAAGCACAAACACAAATAAGACCAGTGCAAGTGTAAATACATTCAATAAGAAGTGAGGAATTAGATCTTTTTTGAGTAAATATCGTAGGAACAGCGCTGCAAATGTGCCTAATGCAGAACCCACTAGAATTATGCTTAAGAATTCTTTAAATGCATGTGAAGTGAATTCCACACTTCCTCCAGAAGACTGAATAAACTCATACATAAGTACTGCAGCAGTAGCTCCAATTGGATCGATTAAAATACCTTCCCATTTGAGGACAGTAGAAACACTTTTATTGAGCGGAACGTTCTGCAATATTGGAGCAATTACAGTGGGACCTGTAACGATTATGAGCGCTGAAAAAAGAAATGAAATAGACAGTGGTAGGCCCATAATATAATGAGCTGCCACACCCGCCAAAACAAATGTCACTATAGATCCCAATGATATGAGTTTCACGATGGATGGACCAACTTCTCTGATTTCAGATAGTTTGAGAGTCAAGCCACCTTCAAAAAGTATTATACCTATCGATAGTGAAACAAAATAGAAAAGTGATTGACCAGGAAAAAGCCCCTCATTACTTGCAGCATCAAAGATTGGTTTCATCCATACTTCACCTCCATTCCAATAGACGGAAAGTGGGCCTACGAATAAACCGATAAGGATAAGCGGAAGAATAGCAGGTACTTTGACCTTCCAAGCTGTGTATTGTGCTAGAATTCCCAAAATGATAATGCTTGCAATTTGAGCCATAGTCTTAATTAGATTAGGCCAGCAAAATAATGAAATATCTGTTCCGATTTAAATAAAATCCTATTTTCAATATATTTCGAGCGGTCTCAAGTGTATATGATAAATTATATACCTACATTTGCGATTTAAACGACTATTTTTCATGGGCTTTATTGAAGAGATAAACAGAAGAAAGACTTTCGGAATCGTGAGTCACCCCGATGCGGGTAAGACGACACTAACTGAGAAGTTACTTTTATTCGGTGGCGCAATACAGACTGCAGGAGCAGTAAAGTCAAATAAGATCAAAAAGTCCGCTACATCGGATTTTATGGAGATTGAGAAGCAGAGAGGAATCTCCGTTGCTACCTCCGTGATGGGATTTGAATACAGAGATCTAAAGATCAATATATTAGATACTCCAGGTCACCAAGATTTTGCAGAAGATACTTTTCGTACACTTACTGCAGTGGATTCTGCCATAGTAGTTATTGATGTGGCAAAAGGTGTGGAGACTCAAACTGAAAAACTTGTAAAGGTTTGTCGTATGAGGCAGACTCCAATCATAGTTTTTATCAATAAGTTGGATAGAGAGGGTAAAGATGGCTTTGAACTCTTAGATGAGATTGAGTCTAAGTTGGGATTGATGGTAAAACCACTTTCTTGGCCTGTAGGAATGGGACAACTATTTCAAGGGGTATATAATCTTTATGAAAAAAAGCTCGTCCTCTTTAGGCCTCACAGCAAACAATCTTCAGAAGAAATTATTGAGATTACTGACTTAGATTCAGATGAATTGGATAAACAAGTTGGTGAAAAGGCTGCCGACCTCTTAAGAGAAGAGGTTATGATGGTAGAGGAGGTTTATCCCGAGTTTGATAAGGATGACTACTTAAATGGGGATATCTCTCCTGTTTTCTTTGGTTCTGCGGTTAATAATTTTGGGGTTAAAGAAATGTTGGATTGTTTTGTAGAAATTGCTCCAACACCACTAACTAGAGAAACGGAACAAAGAGAAATAGATCCTTATGAACCTAAATTCTCGGGATTTGTGTTTAAGATACATGCTAATATGGATCCTAAGCATAGGGATAGAATCGCATTTATGCGTATTTGTTCAGGAGTCTTCAAGAGAAATACAAATTACTTGCACGTTCGCCAAGGGAAGAAGATGAAGTTTCCGAACCCAACTACTTTCATGGCATCCAAGAAAGATATTGTAGAAGAAGCTTATCCTGGTGATGTTGTGGGTCTTTATGATTCCGGAAATTTCAAAATAGGTGATACCCTTACAGAAGGGGAAGTGCTCAATTTTAAGGGAATTCCAAGTTTTTCTCCAGAGCAATTTAGATACGTTAATAATGCCGACCCAATGAAATCTAAGCAATTGGAGAAGGGGGTTCGTCAATTGATGGATGAAGGTGTCGCTCAGTTATTTATCAAGGAGTTAAATGGTCGTAAAGTAATAGGTACTGTTGGTGCTCTTCAATTTGAGGTGATCCAATATAGGCTTAAGCATGAATATGGCGCAACTGTTCAATATGAGCATCTTCCAATGAAGAAAGCTTGTTGGATAGAATGGGAATCAGAGGCGGATTTGAAGGAGTTTGAATCGCGAAGAAAAAAGGATTTAGCGAAAGATAAGGATGGGAATTTAGTCTATATGGCTGAGAGTTCTTGGGCATTAAAGATGGCTCAAGACAATCACCCAAATATCAAGTTTCACTTTAGCAGTGAATACTAAAGTAAATTTATTTTTGAAAAAAATATATAGTTCAAAATAAGGTCTTATGGCTCAACAGAATGATCAATTCAAGAAGATAATTGCACATTGTAAAGAATACGGATTTATTTACCAATCCAGTGAGGTGTATGACGGTCTTTCGGCTGTCTATGATTATGGTCCACTCGGATCATTATTAAAAAACAACATCAAGGAGTATTGGTGGAAGTCTATGGTTCAGATGAACAATAATATTGTAGGTATTGATGCTTCAATATTTATGCATCCAAAAACTTGGAAAGCTTCTGGCCACGTTGATGCATTTAATGATCCTTTGGTTGATAATAAGACAAGTAATAAACGCTATCGTGCAGATGTCCTTGTAGAGGACTATATGGCAAAGATTGAAGCAAAGATCAATAAGGAAGTTGCAAAGGCAAAGAAACGTTTTGGTGATGACTTCAACGAAGCGGAATTCCGATCTACCAATCAACGCGTTTTGGCTAATAAGGCGAAAATGGATGATATTGGAGGAAGACTTGCTAAGGCAATGACTGACGAAGATATGGAGGGCTTAAAGCAATTGATCATTGATTTGGAAATTGCATGTCCGGAGAGTGGTTCTAAAGAGTGGACGGATGTAAGGCAATTCAATCTTATGTTCTCTACTCAGCTAGGGAATATTGCAGGAGAAGAGGGGAAGCTTTATCTGAGACCAGAGACTGCTCAAGGTATATTTGTTAACTTTTCAAATGTTCAGAAAACCACTCGTCAAAAGGTGCCATTTGGAATAGCACAAATTGGAAAAGCATTTAGGAATGAGATCGTTGCTAGACAATTCATTTTTAGAATGCGTGAGTTTGAGCAGATGGAAATGCAGTTCTTTGTTAAACCAGGCACAGAATTGGATTGGTATGAAAAGTGGAAAGAATATCGTTTGAATTGGCACAAGGCTTTAGGCACGCCAGAAACAAAGCTTAGGTTCCACGATCATGAGAACCTAGCGCACTATGCAAATGCTGCTGTTGATATCCAGTTTGAGTTCCCATTTGGTTTTAAAGAGCTTGAAGGTATCCATTCAAGAACAGATTTTGACTTGAAGGCACATCAGGAGTTGTCAGGTCGTAAGATTCAATATTTCGACCCAGAGGAAAATACAAACTACGTTCCATATGTAGTAGAGACATCTATAGGTTGTGATCGAATGTTTTTAGCTACTTTGAGTAATTGCTTGATTGAAGAGACGCTGACTTCTTCAGATGGTAAGGTGAGTAGCAGAGATGTGCTGAAATTGCATCCAGCAATTGCACCAATCAAGTGTGCAATTTTACCATTGAAGCGTAATGAGCCTGCTATAGTTGAAAAGGCTAAGGGCTTGTTTAAGGATTTAAGTTTCTCCTTCCAGTGTCAATATGATGATACGGGAAGTATTGGTAAACTATATAGAAGACAGGATGCAGTAGGTACTCCATTCTGTGTGACTATTGACTTTGATACGCTTGAAGATAATACGGTAACACTAAGAGATCGTGATACTCTTGAGCAGATTAGAGTTCCTATGAATGAAGTAGAAGGAATAATTAGAGAAAAGGTAAATATGAAAAACCTTTTTGTTTAAAAAGATAGTTTAGGCCTGATGCCTTCCAAAGGTGTCAGGCTTAAAAACTTGAGCTAATAAATAAGTTGATATCGGTAGACTTTATTCTAAAGCGTTTTCCGAGATATTCATTTGTAAGGCAGCCTTTATACATATAGACTCCATTTCTGATAGTTGTGTTACGGGCAAGGAGATGTTCCATTCCTCCACTTTCTATGGCTTCTATCAAGAGGGGCGTTATAATATTACTCATAGCCACTGTTGCTGTTTTTGAAACAATCGAACTGATATTCGGCACACAATAGTGAATGATCCCATGTTTAGTAAAACTCGGATTGTTTAGTGACCTCAATTCAGAAGTAGCAAAGCAACCTCCCTGGTCTATACTTACATCAACGATGACTGACCCTTGTTTCATATTCTGAACCATGTCATCTGAAACAACAACCAAGCTTCTTCCTGTCTTTGAATGCATAGCTCCGATGACTACGTCTGCTTCGAGAATTTCTTTTTGAAAGGACCCTGAATTAATAGTTGACGTAAATACTCGGTTTCCAAGTTGAGTTTGAATTCTTTTAAGTTTATAGATTTTATTTTCAAAGATTCGTACTTCTGCACCAAGTCCCATTGCTGCTCTTGATGCATATTCTGCAACTACACCTGCACCTATGATGACTACTTTTGCAGGTTCTACTCCCGTGATACCACCCAATAAAATACCAGTTCCATTGTTTGTAGTAGAAAGTAATTCTGAAGCGATGTGTATAGCTCCAATTCCTGCCATCTCACTCATCATTCTTACGATAGGAAAAAAGCCACTTTTGTCTTTGATGTACTCCATTGCTAGAGCAATCACACGCTTTTGTTTGAGTATATCTAAAAAATCAGCAGTAAGATTTGGAAGGTGTAAGGGAGATATGACGACCTGGTTAGGTCTAAGATATTGAAGTTCATCTTTCCTTAATGGTGCTATTTTAAGGATAATATCAGCTTTGAATATTTCTTGTTTGCTATGTACAATTTCTGCCCCACTTTCAGTAAATGCTAGGTCACTAATAAATGCACCTTCACCAGAGCCTGACTCTATATTGATATTATAACCATTCTTGGTAAGTGATTTTACAGCTTCTGTGGTTAGTGCCGTTCTTTTTTCTTCACTGGAAAAATCATTGGGAACCCCAAGAGTGATTCTTTTATTCTTATTACCTATTAATACAGTTTCAGTCTGAGGCGAATACTGCGTCCCTGAAAGACTTTCTGGTATTTGGGTAGGTCTTTTCTTTTCACTCATTTCACTGGATGTTTTTTACTACTCGAAAAGTCTGCATATGACTTTTCTATTTTCATTTTCCTGCCGTTCAATTCTAACTACACAAAGTGGCTCAGGGAGCAGTTGTTCTATTAGTTCAGGCCATTCTATGAATAAATAATCATCAGAAGATAAAAGTTCTTCAATACCAATATCCAAAGCTTCTTCTATAGATTTTAGTCGATAGAGATCTAAATGGCTGATGGAAATCTGAGCTTCATTTTTGAATCCTTGGTACTTATTTATCAATGAGAATGTAGGACTATTTACTGCATCTTCTACACTGAAATAGCTGCAGATATTTTGAATAAGGGTAGTCTTTCCTGCCCCTAGGTTACCTAAAAAAACAAAGCGCCTGCAATCTCCTGCGAAGGATATAATTTCTTCAGCTAAGATTGGGTATTCTTTAAGATTCTGTAGGGTTTTATCAAATATCTTCACGCTAAGTACTTGCTTTACTAATGATTAAAAATAGCTTTTTTTTTAATGATATACTATACCCTTCTAGACAAGAAGCGATATTGTTTAGGTAAATATAAAAAGGCCACTTTTTTCGAAAGTGGCCTTTTTGTTATTGTTGTTTCTTGAAATCACCCCGTTTCCAAGCATCGAAGAAATTTTTCCATGCTAGGGGACTGAATATTTGCATAGGAGGAGTCTGGCCGATATAATAGAAGTCGGTGGCTTGTTTCCTTAGATAATAGTCTGCATTTTCATTGGCATCCATAGGAAGTTCATTAGTCATTCTGAGGATTTTTTCAGACATCAGATTTTCCATGGCTTTAGCTTGTAATTCCGGTGTGATATCCATTGCTAGGAAATCAAGTCTAGTATGATCTCGACTTGGCCAAGGAAAGACGACAGCCTCAGGAAGGTTGATTGTATCCATCGTCATTAATTGGACCATGGAGAACCTATTATCTTCCAATGAGTCTGGGATTACAAATTGGACCGTCTTGTAGCCAACTGCAGAAAATTCAACAATATCACCCTTTTTGGCTACCATAGAAAAGAAGCCCTTGAAGTCTGAGTATGTACCTCTGTTGGATTCTTTGATATAAATATTCGTGTACGGTAGTGGCAATAGTTGTTCTGTCGTGCCATCAAGTACCATACCTGAGAATTGAACGAGTTGTTCATCAGAATAAATCTCTTGAGCATTAAGAATACCCAAATAGAAGAATACCAGTATGGTGCTGAAGAATAATTTCATATTAAATGCTTGTGAATTACTAATATACAGATAATAGACTTTGAAAAGGAATAATAAGTTGTACTGAGTTTATAATATTTTATTTAAATACACTAAAAAAGCCACTGTTTAAGGCAGTGGCTTTATTGTATTTTTATGTAATTGCATGTTTGATAACATCCTTCATCTCTTTGACATAGATGAAATCTACGTTCTTGAGATAATCTTGTGGGATCTCATCAACATGTTTTTTATTTTCTTCACAAAGCAATATTTCCTTTATTCCAGATCGTTTGGCTGCAAGGATTTTTTCTTTGATACCTCCTACAGGAAGTACTTTGCCTCTTAGCGTAATCTCTCCGGTCATAGCAAGGTATGGCTTTACTTGTCTGCCCGAAAGTGCAGAGCATAAAGCCGTTATCATAGTAACACCAGCAGAAGGTCCATCTTTTGGAATAGCACCTTCGGGAACGTGTATATGGATATCATTTTTCTCAAAAACTTCTTTTTTGATATCGAACTTTTTGTGATTTGCTTTCAGGTAGGTCAGCGCAGTACTTGCGGATTCCTTCATTACATTACCCAGATTACCTGTTAGCTTCAATGCTCCTTTTCCTGGCGTAAGCAGGGATTCTATAAATAATATATCCCCACCTGTTTGTGTCCAAGCAAGTCCAACTGCTACACCGCTCGTTTTCTGAGCTTTATATGCGTCCTTATTGAAAATTCTAGGTCCAAGGATACTTTCAATATCTGCATTAGAGATACTCACATTGTATTCTTGCTCCATGGCAATATTTTTTGCTACATGTCGGGACACACTTCCTAATCTTCTATTTAAATTACGAACGCCAGATTCTCTGGTGTAATTTTCGATTAAGAAGGTAAGAGGTCCATTGTTCAATCTAAGGTTAGACTTCTTGATACCATGATCTTTGATCTGTTTAGGAAGCAAATGTTTTTTTGCAATGTCAATTTTTTCCTCAGTAGAATAACCATCAACGTGGATAATTTCCATTCTGTCTCTAAGAGCAGGTTGGATAGATGCTAATGAGTTTGCAGTTGCTATGAACATTACCTTTGATAGGTCATATTCTAACTCTAAGTAATTATCGTAGAAGGTAGAATTTTGTTCAGGGTCCAATACCTCCAAAAGTGCGGAGGATGGGTCACCTCTATGATTGGCGCCAACTTTATCGATTTCATCCAATATGAAAACGGGATTATCTGATCCAGCTTTTTTCATGGATTGAATAATTCGACCTGGCATAGCGCCTATGTACGTTTTACGGTGTCCTCTTACTTCCGATTCATCATGTAAACCTCCAAGGGACATTCGAATAAATTTTCTGTCTATTGAATTTGCTATAGACTTACCCAGGGATGTCTTACCAACTCCTGGAGGTCCAACAAGGCAAAGTATAGGAGCTTTCATATCTCCTTTCAACTTGAGTACAGCAATATGTTCGAGTATTCTATTTTTTACTTTTTCAAGTCCATGGTGTTCCTTGTCGAGTACTTTTTTGACTCTATTTAGGTCGAAGTTGTCTTCGGTGGTATCTCCCCATGGAAGATCGAGCATTATCTCCAAATAATTTAGTTGAATTGAATATTCAGCTATTTGTGGATTTATTCTAGATAACTTGTTGATCTGATTGTTGAATGCTTTAGTAACTTCTTTTGACCATTTTTTAGTCAAAGCTCTTTTCTTAAGTTTTGCAAGCTCTTGCTCTTGCGGGTTATGCCCTAACTCTTCTTGAATAGTTTTTAGCTGCTGATTTAGGAAATAATCTCGCTGTTGCTTTTCAATATCAGTACGAACTTTACTCTCAATTTTATTCTTCAGCTCAAGTAGCTTAAGCTCAGAGTCCATCATTGTTATAATGAGTTCAGCTTTAAGCTTGAGCTCTGAAATCTCAAGGAGTTCTTGTTTTTTCTTAACATTAACGGCTAGGTTGGAAGCTATAAAATTCAAGAGAAAACTCTTTGAACTAATATTTTTAAGCATCACAATTGCCTCAGATGGGATATTAGGTGAAAGCTCAATAATTTGCTTCCCTTTATCCATAATGCTGGAGATTAGGGCTTCAAACTCAAGGGAGTCATTTGGACTTTCGTATTTGAGTACCTCTACTCGACCAACCATAAATGGTTCATCTTGGGAGAGTTCGAATAACTCAAACCTTTTACGTCCTTGAAGTATAGCGGTGGTAGATCCATCTGGCATCTTTATCAACTTTATGATACGCGCTATGGTACCACGGTGATAAATATCATCAAATGATGGATCCTCTACATCTGTATCTTTTTGAGAGACTACGCCAATGATTCTGTTGTTCTTGTAAGCATGGTTTATGGCTTTGATCGATTTGTCGCGGCCTACCATGATGGGTATCATGTTACCAGGGAAAAGTACAGTATTTTTTAGTGCCAGGATAGGCATATTTCCTACAGGGTATTCTTCCGTGATATTGTCCTCTTCTTCTTCTTCAACTGAGATCAGGGGCATGAATTCTCCTTCTTCCTCAAAATTTTGCATGGAAAACAATTCTTCGAAACTACTCATAATTATTGTGAAGCTTAAGTGTGATTATGTACCAGTATTTGTTTTTCTACTAGCATCTATCTTATATCAAGAAAAATGCCAAACGTCTTTAAGACAAAATAATAGGAATTAAAAATCAAAAACTGACAGACTGCCCCCATTTAGAGTTTTAAGTTCTAAAAATGCGACAAAAAGTCAGATTCAAAGCAATTTGTAAGTTCAAATTGCCTTGGAAACTTTGACCAATAGCCTGTTTTAAGCTTCAATTAAACTTTCAGCCTTTTGTTCTTCTGTGGAGAGTTCGATGTCTTTTTCAACTTTTAGATTATCAATAATGAAAGTCTGTCTAGTCGGAGTATTTTTGCCCATGTAGTAATCAAGAAGCTTTTGGATATCTGTTTCCTTATTCATAATCACTGGTTCAAGTTTGATGTTTTCATTGATGAAATCTTTGAACTCAGACGGGGATATCTCACCCAATCCCTTAAATCGAGTGATCTCCGGTTTTCCTCTTAATTCATTAATAGCGTTTTGCTTTTCCTTTTGAGAATAGCAATAAAAAGTCTTTTGTTTATTTCGAACCCTGAATAATGGTGTTTCGAGAATAAATAAATGGCCATTCCTTACTAGATCTGGGAAGAACTGTAAAAAGAAAGTAAGCAATAGTAGTCGTATATGCATGCCATCGACATCTGCATCTGTTGCTATCACTACTTGGTTGTAACGAAGGTCATCCAAACCATCTTCTATATTTAGTGCGTGCTGAAGCAGGTTGAATTCTTCATTTTGGTATACTATCTTTTTGCTTAAGCCAAAACAATTTAAGGGCTTTCCTCTAAGGCTAAATACAGCCTGGGTCATTACCGCTCTGGCTTTGGTAATCGATCCACTTGCAGAGTCACCCTCCGTTATGAATATAGTGGTTGATTTTTTATCTTGATCAGAGGATTTTCTTGAAGAGTCACTGTAGTGTACTCTACAATCTCTAAGCTTTTTGTTATGTAGATTTGCTTTTTTAGCTCTTTGGTTCGCAAGCTTTTTAACCCCTGCAATTTCTTTACGCTCACGCTCAGACTGCATGATTCTCTTTTGGATGTCCTTTGCAATTTCTGGATTCTTATGGAGGAAATTATCTAATTCTCTTCCAAGGAAATCGGAGATAAAAGCTCTTACACTTGGGCCTTCCGGGCCTATGTCATTTGAACCAAGTTTTGTTTTGGTCTGGGACTCAAAAACAGGTTCTTCAACGCGAACACTTATAGCAGAAATAATCGATGCACGAATATCTTTAGGGTCGTAGTTTTTGCCATAGAAGTCCCGGACAGTTTTTACGATAGCTTCTTTGAAAGCATTTAGGTGGGTACCTCCTTGGGTTGTATTTTGTCCATTTACGAAGGAGTAGTATTGCTCACCGTATTGGTTACCATGGGTCAGGGCAATTTCTATATCATCTCCTTTTAGGTGTATGATTGGATAGCGATTGGTCTCTTCATTGGTCTTATTATTCAAGAGGTCAAGTAGGCCGTTTTTGGATACTAGGGTCTTGTTGTTGAAGACTAATTTAAGTCCGGCATTCAGGTAGGCATAATTCCAGAGCATGTTCTCGACGTAATCATGTCTGAACTTATAATTTTTAAAAATCGAACTATCCGGTTTGAATACGGTTAATGTTCCATTGCCGTCAGAAGCAGAAGATATTTTATGGTCGTTTTCAAGATTACCCTGGTTGAATTCTGCTCGCTTCGTTTTTCCATCCCTAAATGCCTGCACCATGAAGTAATCGGAAAGTGCGTTTACTGCTTTGGTACCTACACCATTCAAACCAACAGACTTTTTAAAGGCCTTGGAGTCGTATTTACCCCCTGTATTTATTTTTGAAACACAGTCTACAACCTTACCAAGAGGAATACCACGGCCATAATCTCGTACGTGAATTTCTCCATCCTCAATCCGTATATCAATTTTCTTACCAAACCCCATAACGTATTCGTCAATAGAGTTATCCAGTATTTCTTTTAATAAGATATAGATTCCATCATCAGGGGATGAACCATCACCAAGTTTACCGATATACATACCGGGCCTGATTCTGATGTGTTCTTTCCAGTCTAATGACCTAATATTGTCCTCTGTATAATTTACATTACTCATACTACACGTAAAATTCTTTTGAATAATTTTCTTGTAAATCCCAAAATAGAACCAAATTTGATAAATTGTAAATCTAAGATTGGGAAATGCCTTACATTGCGGTTCGAGGCAAAAAAATAAACAAATTGTTTTAAAAAATAATTCAAATTCAAGAGTTTTTTTGATGAAGGCATTATTTAGACAGGTTGATATAACTTCTATTGTTTTTATTCGCATTGTATTTGGTGCCTTGGCATTTGGGGAAATGATGGGGCTCTTTGCTTATTACCATTTGACAAAGGATACTTTTAATCCGGAAAAATTTCATTTCAGGTATCATGTGTTAGATTGGGTAAAACCACTGCAAGAACCTTATATGTCAATTGTTTTTGGTATTGGTTTAATAGCTAGTCTAGGGGTTTTATTCGGGAAATTCTATCGAGCATCTTGCCTGATTACCTTTGTTGTGTTGCTCTATGCTTTTAGTGCGGAGCAGTCCTTGTATTTGAACCATGGATATTTAATGATTTGGCTGTCGTTTATTTTGGCCTTTTTCCCAATGAACCGATCCTTTTCTTTGGATGTACATAGGCGGCCAGCATTGCGTCTTAAAACGGTTCCTGTGTACTATCAATTTATTCTAGCTTTCTTGATGGGTGTGGTCTATTTTTATGGTGGTTTAGCCAAATTGAACCCGGATTGGATCAGGGCTCAGCCTTTGTTGATTTGGATGGAGTATAAGCGTAAGTTGTTTTTAATTGGACCTATAGTCCAAAAAGATATCGTTGCTTGGGTCATGTCTATAGGTGGGCTTGCCTTTGACCTTTCCTGTGCTTTTTTGTTGATGTTTAAACGAACTAGAAAGCTAGGAATGACCTTGGCTATATGTTTTCATATAACTAATGTTTTAATTTTCAATATTGGTGCCTTCCCTTGGTTGTCTATTAGTTTAAGTTTGATGTTTTTTCCTCCGGATCTAATTCCTAGATTTTTGAATTGGATGGATAAGAAATGGTCTTTTTGGGCTCGAAAGCGAAGTACCTATAATAATCGATTCGCTTCATATGTAGGGGCTATGGATATTTCTGCAAAAAAGTCGAGGTATATGCAAGTCTTGCTAATTTCTTTGGTAAGTTTTCATTTGCTTGTTCCATTGAGGCATCATTTATATTCGGGTAATGTAAACTGGACAGAGGAAGGGCATAAGTTTTCATGGAGGATGATGTTGAGGAATAAGAGTGGAACAGGAGAGTTTTTAATTAAGGATGGAGATGGAGTATTAATTAAGCGTGAAAATGGTAGGTCTTATTTGAGTAGAAGGCAGCGACAAAAAATGTTAGGCCAGCCAGATATGATCCTACAATTTGGGCAATTCCTTGGAGCGGAATATAAAGCGAAGGGCTACGAGGATGTATCTGTTTTTGCCAATATCAGAATCAAGCTAAATGATAACGAGTATCAGCAATTCATAGATCCTGAGGTGGATTTGATGCATCAAAAATGGCATGCTTTTGAGTCCGAAGACTGGATCATGCCATTTGAGTACTCACATTAATCTTATTGCTTGAGATTATACAAGGTCATCGATGTTTTCTTTTTGCTGAAGTCATCCTTGAGTGTTGATTTAGGATGTTTATAGAATTTTAATGCTTGACCTGCAAATCTTTTTAGCAGTCGTGTAAAGATTATTCCTTCCGCATTAATAGCCTTTCCTTTTTTAGTAGATGTAGGAAGGAAGGAGATCATTTTTCCGTGGCTAAAGAATATAAAGTCAAGTGCAAGTATGGTTTTATCTGAGTCTTGAAGCGCGAAAACTTGGCCAAGTTGCCTTTGTTGTGCGTTGTAAAACAAACGCATTAGGCTAAACTTTTCTTTATCCTTTAGTTTGTTTTCACGAGCCATAAATTCAGCGGTCTCCTCAATTTTTAGAGAATTTAGTGTGTATTTATCTAACTCTATATTGTGTTCAATATTTTTCAGCTCTTCAGAGAAGTCGTTGAGCAATGTTGTGTATCTACTTCCAATATTTAGAATATCTATTGAATGATTGCTTTGTTTGATCTGCTCTTGTTCTGGATTTATGAAGCCAATAAAGGCATTTTTTATATCTATACCGGCTACTTCTTGTTGGGCTAAATTCATAAATGCTTTTACTCTCTTGAAGGAGAGTACATTAACAGAATATAATTGAAAGAATGGAAGCAGTTTAGGGCTTTCAAACTTAATCTTACCCCAAAAGTTCTTTGCTTTGAAAACGGGCATAACGGAGTGGTAGTCATCTTCTACGATGCCGATCCAGTCTTTGGAAATATTATCGAGAAACCATAAATAGCCAAATGGATTGCCCTTTTCTGCATAGTGTACGCAGGAGTTCCACTTTATTTTATCGATATCTTCTCTCTGAACAATTCTTATATTCATTAATAAAGCGGATATGGTTGCATGAATGCGTTTACTTCTGAACGAACCGAACGCAAGAGTTCTTCGTTTTCGCAGTCTGATACGACTGTATCAATCCAGTCGACAATCTTCGTGCAATCAGTTTCATTCAGACCTCGAGTAGTTATTGCTGCAGTACCTAAACGAATTCCTGATGTAACAAAAGGAGATTGTGTATCAAAGGGTACCATATTTTTGTTAACAGTAATGTCAGCAAGTTCAAGTGCCTTTTCGATTTCTTTCCCTGTTCTTCCCTTTGATCGTAGATCAATCAACATAAGGTGGTTATCTGTTCCACCTGAAATTAGGTCATATCCTTTGTCAACGAAGGCTGCTGCCATGGACTGTGCATTTTTGACTACTTGTTTAGTGTATACCTTGTAATCATCTTTTAATGCTTCTCCGAAGGCGATTGCTTTTCCTGCAATAACGTGTTCAAGAGGACCTCCTTGCATACCTGGAAATACTCCAGAATTTAAGATTGCGGACATCTTGATTGTCGTTCCTTTTTTAGTCGTTCTTCCCCAAGGGTTGTCAAAGTTTTTACCCATCATAAATACACCTCCTCTTGGTCCTCTGAGTGTTTTATGAGTAGTTGATGAAATGATATGGCAATATTCCATAGGATTGTTCAAAAGTCCTGTTGCTATAAGACCAGCAGGGTGTGAAATATCTGCAAGGAGTAGTGCACCGACTTTATCTGCTATTTCTCTAAATCTTTTATAGTCCCAATCTCTTGAATATGAGGAAGCACCACAAATGACTAGTTTTGGTTGTTCCTTTATTGCTATAGCTTCAACCTTGTCCATGTCTATTAGGCCAGTTTCCTTTTCGACACCATAGAAAGAGGGTTGATATATTTTACCGGAATAATTTACGGGTGAGCCATGTGATAGGTGTCCTCCATGAGCGAGATCAAAGCCTAGGATCTTATCTCCAGGCTTGAGTACTGCTAAGAATATTGCAGCATTTGCTTGGGCACCTGAGTGGGGCTGAACATTTGCATAATCAGCACCAAATAATTCTTTTACACGATCGATAGCGAGTTGTTCTATTTTATCAACAACTTCACAACCACCATAATATCTTTTTCCTGGGTATCCTTCTGCATACTTATTGGTCAAGCATGAGCCCACGGCGTCCATAACTGCTTTTGAAGTAAAGTTCTCAGACGCAATTAGTTCTACACCTCTTAGTTGTCTGTTTAGTTCTTGGTTGATTAGTTCATCGACAATTCTATCGGCCATGATAAATTAGTTAACAGGTTTTAAAATTATCGCCTAAAGTACAATAAAAAGCAGATACAAACGATTATTTTTAGGGGTTCAGATGTAGATAATTAGATAAATTTGACACAAATTCAGATCTTAAGTTTATTTAATATCTAAATAAAAATAATTTAACTTTATTGCTTCATTTTCTAGAGGTTTAATAAACGGCAATTTATATGCGAGATATTGGGATGATTAAAGCCAATGTATTTTTTTTCGTTTTGTTCTTTTGTGGGATTAATTCCCTGAAAGCCGAAGTTGATAAACTTCGGGTAATGTGGGAAGGTGATGCCTCTTCTACAGCAATCATTGGTTGGAACCAAATCTCTGGCTCGAATCCTACACTTTACTTCGGTACTACAGATAGAGGTACAAGGTTGAAGCAATATTTGTATTCTAAATCTGTAACACTTTCTACTTCGAGCAGAGGTATGGATAGTAAGTTTGTGCATTTATCAGGATTAAATGCGAATACGGTTTATTATTTTGTCGTTGCTGATTCAGAGGGCTTTTCTAATCGTTATTATTTTAAAACTGCTCCCGATTCAAGAAATGAAAAGATAAAGATGATCTCTGGCGGGGATTCAAGGAATTATAGAAAGATAAGAAGGGAGGCTAATAAAATGGTGTCTAAGGTTCAACCGACATGTGTAATGTTTTCTGGAGATATGACAAATAACTCCAGTCCTACTGAATGGAAAGCTTGGTTAGATGATTGGCAGTTGACTTTTTCTGCTGATGGACAGATTTTTCCACTAATTGTAGCACGAGGAAATCACGAGCCTGATAATAAGTTGATGACAGAGATGTTTGGTTTGAGAGCAGCTGCTATATATTATTCCGTTCAAATAGGCGGTGACCTTGTTAATATAATTTCACTAAATTCTCTACATCCCTCTGCACCTGCGCAATCAGGTTGGTTGAGGCAAGAGTTGGAGCGAAGTCAAGGTTTTAAATGGAAAATTGCTCAGTACCATCATTCTATCAGCCCACACACGAGTAAGAAGAAAATGCGCTTAGATCTTCTAAAACATTGGGCCCCTTTATTCTATAAGTTTGGGGTGGACCTTGCTATAGAGTCTGATGCCCACGTTATGAAGACGAGCTATCCCATAAAACCATCTATTGGCCCCAACGCTGAAAGAGGATTCGAGCGTGCAGGTGATGGAACAGTTTATATTGGTGAAGGCTGTTGGGGTGCGCCACTTCGAACTGTAAATATTGAAAATGCTTGGACGAGGCATACCGGAAGTTTCAATCAGTTTAAGTTAATATTTGTTTCATCTTCAGGAATTGAAATTCGAACTATTCCAATACCGGAGTCTTCTCATAGAATTCCAACTTTTGATAAGGTAGAGCCATTTCGTGTTCCATCTGATTTTCCTGTTTGGAGGAAAGATTCAGATGGTGTTTTGCAAATTGGACGGCCAGATTTTTTTGAGGCGGATTTATTAAGTGCAAGGGAGTCTGTAATTTTTAATCTTAAAGATATCGAGATTGAGAATGGCAAAGCTATATTAGGAATCAGTACTGAGAATGAACCCTCTGGTTGTACATTAGAGATCAGTCGATCTTCGGATGGAGGTAAGACCTTTACGAATCTGAGGAATGAGAAATCGGTTTTAGCTTCACAGATTAATTACTCTTGTACCGATTTAGACATCACTGGAAAAAGAACTATTACATATCGATACATTATGCGGGCTCCAGATAATTCAATTTTATTTACTGAATTACAAGAACAAACTTATTTGAGTGAAGAACCTAAGGTCAATGATATGTTGTCGACTTGGGAACGATTCGCGAGGCTTGAAGTTCCTGGAAACAAACTTTTGCGGTTCTCATATTCTTTGGAGAATCGAGCAGCTGTGTCAGCTAAGGTCCTTCGGGTAAATAAATCTTTAGTGAAAAGTATAGATCTGCCTGTGCAGTCTGTTGGTAAACATGTTAAGGAATTGGATGTGAGTGATTTGGGGCAGGGAGATTACATTTTGTTAGTATTTTCTAATAAAAAGGTCATTCGTAAATACCGCTTTAGGATTAGCGCTTAGTTATTTTTAGATAATTATATTTTAAGCACAATATTATAGTTTTTAGTTAGTTATAAAGGTAATTCTAAATTCACTATAAATTAATTAGTCTATATGGATTATAACTCTACACATTTAAATTCTATACTTTTTATCTACGGCGAATTGAATGACGATGAGGAGTCCAGTCATCTGGATGTTCTATTAACTGACAATGTTGCCTTTGACGAATTTGAGGAGATTGATAGTACCTATCAGTTACTCAATAGTATAAATAGTAAGCCTAAGAAGCAGACTATTGATAATATTATGGAATACAGTAAACGATCAGCTTCTGAAAATGTTGATTAAAAAATAAGGGCCGCTTTTAAAGCGGCTTTTTTAATTTTTTGTTTAAAACAATTTGTTTTTTTAAACAAAAAGTTTTAAGTTTGTTTTGTGTTGGTCAAATATTTTTAAATATACTCGCTTTTTTTGAAGCTTTTTTTGTTAATATTTGTTCTAATACAAACCACTTAAACTCAGAATATATGTCAAAGGAAAAAGAAGCCAAACTGAAGGCACTGCAGATGACAGTTGACCGCCTTGAAAAGACCTACGGAAAAGGATCTGTAATGCGTTTAGGCGATAAGCAAGTCATGGAGGTCGAAACTATTCCTACGGGGTCGTTGAGCCTAGATATTGCACTTGGTATAAATGGATTTCCTAAAGGTAGGGTAGTAGAGATTTACGGACCTGAATCTTCTGGTAAAACAACATTAGCTATACATGCTATTGCAGAGTGTCAGAAGAATGGGGGGATTGCTGCTTTTATTGATGCAGAGCATGCCTTTGACAGATTCTATGCAGAAGGATTAGGTGTTGATACGGAGAATTTATTGATTTCCCAACCTGATAATGGTGAGCAAGCGTTAGAGATTACGGAGAACTTGATTCGTTCTGGTGCAATAGACATCATTGTAATTGATTCGGTAGCTGCTTTAGTACCTCGTGCTGAGATTGAAGGAGAAATGGGAGATTCCAAGATGGGTCTTCAGGCTCGATTGATGTCTCAAGCTTTAAGGAAACTAACTGCAGCAATTGGTCGCTCGGGATGTTGTTGTGTATTTATCAATCAACTACGTGAGAAGATTGGGGTTATGTTTGGTAATCCAGAGACAACCACAGGTGGTAATGCACTAAAGTTTTATGCTTCTGTGCGTTTAGATATTCGCCGTTCTGGTTCTGCGATAAAAGATAAAGAGGGTAATGTAAAGGGTAATCACGTGAAAGTACGTGTTGTGAAAAATAAATTAGCCCCTCCTTTTAGAATTGCGGAATTTGATATCATGTACGGAGAAGGTGTTTCGAAAGTAGGTGAGATTATTGACATTGGTGTTGACCAAGATATCATAAATAAGAGTGGTGCCTGGTATGGATACGGTGGTGTTAAAATTGCTCAAGGCCGTGAAGCAGCTAAGCAATTTATGGTTGATAATCCTGAAGTAGCTAAGGAGATTGAAGAGAAAATTAAAGTTAAAATAGCTGGGCTTGATGTTGAGGAGGAACCAGTAACAACAGAGAAAAAGAAAGAGGAAGATTCTTCTTTAGTGAACTAATAAAAAAAGGTTTGGGACAACTCCCAAACCTTTTTTTTACCATTGTATATATAGGATATATTTGTCTTCAAATAGTTCTCTATCAATAAGATCTCTTAAAGGGTATATTTCATGATATTCTTTCTTCCCGAGTAAGGTAGTTTCTTTGTTTATATCTCCTCCCTTCAATGCAATCACGCCATTTGGCAGCGTGTGTTCTTGCTTTTTCTTGATAAGTCTTCTTGACCAGTTCATTAACTTATCTGATCCTGCAACAGCTCTTGTGATGACAAAATCAAAACGTTCTGTGCAGTCTTCTGCACGAAGATGTTTTGGGCGTACATTTTTGAGGCCTATTGCTTCTGCTATCTCACTTACTACTAAGATTTTCTTTTTTGTACCATCAATTAGTGTAAACTGAGTCTTTGGGAATAATATAGCCATCGGTATACCTGGGAATCCTCCACCTGTACCGAGGTCAAGTACTGAACTTCCTGGATTAAGTTCAACTAGCCTTGCAATGCTAAGGGAGTGTAATATGTGTCGTTCGTAAATGTTTTCAGTATCTTTTCTTGAGATCACATTTATCTTATCATTCCATTCTTTGTAAAGGCCTTCCAGTGCTTTGAATTGTTCTTTTTGAACCTCAGTTAGGTTTGGAAAATGCTCTTCTATTAATTCGTATCCCATAAGCTTAGTTGCTATTTCTTTGTTGAATTCGCTTCTTCTTTCTTTCGTTAATGACTTTCCTTAACCAGTTTGGAATGATAAAGGCTCCAATTGTCAAATAGGAGTAATAAGTTATCATCCGCCAGATAAAAGAAATAACCAATGTTTGCGTGCCTTTTTCCATATAATCTGTGAAAAAGGAACTGAACAATGCCTCGATTACTCCTGCTCCTCCAGGAGTTGGACTAAAGGCAATGATAACGAACATGGTCTCTAAACGTGCAAATAACGCAAATTGTGTCTGGAAATCAATGGATATAGGTGTAAAAGCTATGATTAAACTAGATAAAATTGTGAATCTGAAGGTCCAAGCAAGAAATGTTGATAAAAATGCTTTAGTGTGGAATAGTTTGTCTTTGGATCGCATTTCTTCAGAAGCAATCATAATGTCATCTCCTAAGGACTTTGCTTTTTCGTTAAACCTTTTCAGTGGCTTGAGTTTAGTTATCCAAGCTAGGAACTGTTTTATTTTTTTGGGTTGTTGGAAAAGTCCCCAATAAAATAAAAATCCATAAGCGGCCATACCTAGATATGCTAATAGGAAGGTGTATCCCAATGCATCAAGGTCTCTAAAGCTTTCCATATTAGGTCTTATAATTGAAAAACCGAGGATGGCTAGCCAAATAGGTAATGTAACAACAAAGAATAAAGTGTCGAGCACAATAGTGTAGGTGACTATTGTGGCTGTTCTTGCAGTGGATAATTTTTCTTGAGCTAATACAAAAAAGGCTGCCGCTGATCCACCAACGGAGGTTGGTGAGACTGCAGAGCTAAATTCCCATATGAAAATCAGTTCAATACATTTCCACCAAGAAAATTTCTTGTCCGAAAGGGTATAGATTCTATAAGCATATGCGCAGTGCCTAAGAATCAAGAAGATTATGGCAACTGTTGTCCAGATAAGTATGTGTCTATCCCAGGCTATATCTCTGAATTCTTCAATATCAAATGATCTGTATAGCAAGATTATTACAACAGCTATACCCAAGAAGACAGGCAAAAGTATTCGACTAAGCTTGATAGATTGAAGAACATCTGACTGATCCTTATCAAACATATCGTCCAGGTCTTGATCATTTTTATCCAAAAGAAAAGATTTTCGATTATTAAAAGCCTAGTTCTTAACTTACAACAAAATAACAAAACTTTTTAGTTGTGGACGGTCGAATTAGGAAATGGCGGCTCATTCTAGGGAAAAGCCAAAAGGATGGTGATTTGAAGGATCTAAATACGGAAGATCAGGAAATTGATAATGCTGTCGGGGCGCTTTATCAGCCCGATTTGTATGGGGATCTTCAGGGGCGAAATCCTAAAGTGCAGCGTTGGCTTGCTGATATAAAGGAGCACTTCCCTGACGACCAAGTTGTGATCATGCAAAAGGATGCGCTAGAGCGACTAGATTTAATTCAGTTATTGAAAGAAAAGGAATTGATAGATAACCTTGTCCCTGATATAAATTTAGCATCGAATATCATCTCAATGAAGCATCTCATACCAGATGATGTGAAAAGCGCTGCACGTGCAGTAATTGAAAAAATAGCCTCTAGGTTTAGTAAGGAAATTGGATTTAGCTTGGTCGAGAAGACAAGGGGAGCTTTGAATTATTCTGTTCGCACTAGAAAACCAAAATTTAGAGAGATTAATTGGACACAGACTATAAAAGCAAATCTAAAAAATTATCAAGAAGATATAGATGCTGTTGTTCTTAAACAGTTGTTGGGTAATAAACCAAAAGGAAAGAGCCTTGACCGTATTTACTTATTAGTAGATCAGTCCTATTCAATGACAGGTTCTCTAATTTATGCAGGATTAGCAGCAGGTATTCTTTCTCGGTTACCGGCATTAAAAGTGCACCTTATACTTTTTTCAAATGAAATAGTTGATGTAACGGACCAGTTGGAGGACCCAGTGGAATTATTATTTGGAATTCAGTTGGGAGGTGGGACAGATATTCATAAGGCTGCTGCATATACAAACAAGTGTATCGATCAGCCCGAGAAGTCCGTTTTGATTATGATTTCTGATTTGTTTGAAGGAGGATCTGAAGATGGCGCATTAGCTGAGTTGTTAGATATGCATACGAAGGGTGTAAAGTTAGTCTGTATACCTTCTCTTTCGGATGAGAACAAACCATCCTTTGATAAAAAATTCGCTCAGCGAATAAGGAATGTTGATATACCTGTTTTCAATTGTTCGCCCGCTCGGATTCCCGATTTGTTTAATACCTTGTTGAGAAATGGAGATCTTAAATCTTTTAAAGGGAAATAAAAGCATAATACTTAAACTTATACCTCTCTTTTTGCCTTATCTTTAATGTTTAAATCTAATGGCAAATGGCATTTAACTTACATGCACCTTTTAAGCCAACTGGAGATCAGCCTCAGGCTATAGATCAGTTGGTCGAAGGTGTCGACAAGAATGAAAAAGCACAGGTGCTTTTGGGAGTCACTGGTTCTGGTAAGACTTTTACCATGGCTAATGTAATTGCGAAACTCAATAGGCCTACTCTTATTCTTACTCACAATAAGACTTTAACCGCTCAGTTATATGGGGAGTTTAGAGAGTTTTTTCCAGACAACGCAGTCGAATATTTTGTTTCTTATTATGATTATTACCAACCTGAAGCTTATATATCAGTGTCCGATACTTTCATTGAGAAAGACCTTCAGATTAATGATGAAGTAGATAAACTTAGACTTCGTGCTACATCTTCCTTGCTCTCAGGGCGGCGTGATGTTGTAATTGTAGCATCCGTTTCCTGCATCTATGGTATGGGTAATCCTGAGGATTATAAGGGAAGTATTATACGAATTGAGCAGGGACAGGTTTTAAGTCGGAATGCTTTTTTGTATAAGCTTGTAGATAGCCTGTATTCTAGAACAGAAACTGACTTTGGGCGTGGAACTTTCCGAGTACGTGGTGACACCGTTTCGATTAATTTACCTTATTTAGATTACGGTTATAGAATTACATTTTTTGGTGATGAGATTGAATGTATCGATCGTATTGAGATTGAATCAGGGAAACGTGTAGAGTCCCTTTCAGAAGCTGCTATTTTTCCTGCAAATCTTTATGTTGCACCTAAGGATAGGATGAAAGGTATTCTTCAAGAGATAGATGAAGAGATGCTAGGCCAAGTCAAGTATTTTGAAGAGGAAGGAAGGTATCTTGAAGCAAAACGTCTTAGAGAGCGAACTAATTTTGATTTGGAAATGATGCGTGAGCTTGGCTACTGTAACGGGGTAGAGAACTATTCTAGGTATTTTGATCGTCGAAAGCCAGGGACTCGGCCATTCTGTCTCTTGGATTATTTTCCTGACGATTTTTTAATGATTATAGATGAAAGTCATGTGACTATCCCACAGGTTCGAGGTATGTGGGGTGGTGATAGGGCTCGTAAAAATAATTTAGTAAATTTTGGATTCAGGTTGCCTTCTGCTATGGATAATCGGCCACTTAACTTCAATGAATTTGAGGAGCTGATCAATCAGGTTGTTTTTGTGTCGGCTACGCCAAGTGATTATGAATTTGAGCGGACAGAGGGCGTTGTCGTCGAACAGTTGATTCGCCCAACAGGTTTGATCGATCCTCCAATAGAAGTCCGCCCTAGTAAAAATCAGGTTGATGATCTTCTAGATGAGATTAGGAAGCGAGTTGAGGTGGATGAACGGGTACTTGTTACAACGCTTACTAAGCGTATGTCAGAAGAATTATCTAAGTATTTTGCTAAGCTAGGCATCAAAGTCAGATATTTACACTCAGAAATCGATACGATGGAACGCGTTGAAATTATTCGAGATTTGAGACTTGGGGAGTTCGATGTATTGGTAGGTGTCAATCTTTTGCGAGAAGGTTTAGATATGCCTGAAGTATCTTTGGTTGCAATTATTGATGCAGATAAGGAGGGCTTTTTAAGAAATGATAAATCCCTTACACAAACGTCGGGACGTGCTGCTCGGAATGCCAATGGTAAGGTTATTTTCTATGCTGATAAGATAACGGATAGTATGCGCAGAACCATCGACGAGACTGACCGTAGACGTGTAGTTCAGATGGCATATAACGAAAAGCATGGTATTATTCCTCAGACAGTAAAACGGACTAAAGAGGAGATCATGAATAAGCATTCAATACTTGATGTCCGAGCAACTGAAAAACCTAATTACCAAAAAGAACAGGAGCCGAGTCTTGTAGCTGATCCACTGATACAATATGCTGATAGGGATCAACTTGAAAAGATGGTTAAGGTTACAGAGCAGCGCATGAAAAAAGCTGCCAAAGAACTTGATTTTATCACTGCGGCTCAATATCGGGATGAGATTTTTGCACTAAAAAAACAATTGAAGGAATTGGACTAAGTTAAAAGTATCTTGTTCAATTGCTTAATTTTGAATAATTTTGCAGTCTAATTAAACATTGTCTAATGGCAACACCAAGATCTGTAGCATTTTATACGTTGGGATGTAAACTTAATTTTTCAGAGACCTCTTCTATAGGAAGGCTTTTTGAAGATGCTGGTTATGCGGTAAATAAATTTGAGGAAGGAGCGGATGTATATGTTATCAACACTTGTTCGGTAACTGATTTTGCAGATCGAAAATGTCGTAAGACTGTTCGTAAAGCTTTGAGGATTTCTCCTCATGCGGTTGTGGTCGTTATAGGGTGTTATGCGCAACTCAAACCTAAAGAAATTTCAGAAATACCGGGTGTTGATTTGGTGCTGGGAGCGAAGGAGAAGTTTAGGGTGCTTGATTTTGTAAATGAATTAAGCAAGGCACCAGGTAAAGGTCTTGTGCATGCAAGTGACGTAAAGGAGGCTAATGAATTTGTTAATGCATTTTCTTTTGGCGATCGGACACGTTCATTTTTGAAAGTTCAAGACGGATGTAATTATAAATGTTCATTTTGTACAATTCCTCAGGCTCGAGGCGCTTCTCGATCTGATACGATTGAGAGTGTTATTGCTAATGCAAAAAAGATTGCTGCGGGTGGTGTTCAGGAGATTGTGTTAACCGGCGTAAATCTTGGAGACTTTGGGAATGGAACAGAGGTGATTGAAGGACTTAAGCCAAAGAAAGAGGCTCTTTTTATAGACCTTATTAAAGAACTCGACGAGGTGGAAGGTATCGAGCGCTATCGTATTTCATCGATAGAACCGAATCTAGTGGATAATTCTGTTATTGACTTTGTGGCAGCATCTAAAAGATTTCTACCTCACTTTCACATTCCGCTTCAATCGGGAAATAATAAGCAGCTTAAGGCAATGCGAAGACGGTATAAGCGAGAGTTGTATGCAGATCGAGTAGCTTCTATAAAAAGTAAAATGCCTCATGCCTGTATTGGAGTAGACGTTATCGTAGGTTTTCCTGGTGAAACAGAGGAAGATTTCCTAGAGACATACAAGTTTATTAATGAGCTAGATGTCTCTTATCTTCATGTGTTTACTTATTCTGAACGCGCGAATACGCTTGCAGCTGAAATGGATGGAGTAGTTCCTGTTGAAGAACGAAGAAGAAGAAATGATATGTTGAGTATTCTTTCCGAAAAGAAGAAACGCCGCTTCTATGAAGGCTTCCTTGGTGAAAAGCGCAAAGTATTGGTTGAGAAGCATAGGAATTCAAATATGCTCTCTGGTTTTACCGATAATTATATCAAAGTAGAATTTCCATATGATGATTCTAAACTAAATAGTATAGTGGAAGTTGAGTTGAAAGAAATTGCGGATAATGGGAATGTGCTCATCGTATAAAAAAAAGAAATAGATCGAGTAAGAGGAATTACATGGAAAAGTAATTAGTACCTTTGAGAAAAGTCAAAAATATCAGCTATGTATCCGGATTTCTCCTATGTTTTTAATGATCTTTTCGGAACTCCAGTAGATAACTGGACACAAATCTTTAAGACTTTTGGTCTGTTCTTGGTTCTCGGTATTCTGTCTGCTTCAGTGATTCTTAGAAGAGAATTAGTAAAGTTAGCGGAGCAAGGTAAATTCAAAGCCAAGATTGAAGAGGTTGTGCTTGGGGCAAAACCTAAATGGCAAGACCTTCTTGCAAATAGTATCCTCGGTTTTATAGTTGGTTTTAAAGGTGGACTTGTCTTAAGTGACTTTGAAGTCTTTCGACTCGATCCAGCTGCGGCAATCTTAAGCACGAAGGGTAATTTTTTACTGGGTATACTAAGCTTAATCGTGTTTGCAGGCCTTAAATACTGGGAAATAAACAAAAATGCGCTTCCAAAGCCTATCATTGAAAAAAAATCAATTTTTCCCCATCATAAGATTGGAGACATAACAGTATATGCTGCTGTTTGTGGGGTTATTGGGGCAAAATTATTTGCTGTATTGGAGACTCCAGCTGAATTTATACAGCGACCACTTGAAATGTTATTATCCGGAAGTGGATTAGCGATTTATGGCGGACTTATTGGAGGTTTCTTTGGTGTGCGATATTATCTTAAGCGTAATGATATTCCTTTTTTACATGTAGCCGACGCTGTTGCTCCAGCTTTACTTTTAGCATATGGTGTTGGAAGGTTAGGCTGTCATTTTTCTGGTGATGGTGATTGGGGGATAGTTGCTGCTGCGATTCCAGAGTGGTGGTTTTTACCAGACTGGCTATGGTCGTATGATTATCCAAATAATGTTGCCAAGTCTGGGGTATTGATGGAAGGTTGTTCAGGTATTTATTGCACAAAATTAGTGCCTCCAGTATATCCTACCCCTATCTATGAATTAATAGTATCCTTACTTTTAGCATTTACATTGATTCGGATAAAACCTCGATTGAAATTGCCGGGGATGTTGTTTGCGATCTATTTGATCATGAATGGAGTAGAGCGCTTTTTTATCGAAAAGATTCGTGTAAATGTAAAGTATGAATGGCCTTTGGGTTTACAACCTACTC
>JAQXAY010000186.1 GCA_029252685.1 Saprospiraceae bacterium
TGTTGCTCAATATTCTTTTGATGAGTTATAAATGGACACAAATATCCTGAAAAAACGATTATACTAGATGAAGAACAGGTTCGCCTTACTGCTCTTTCTTGGTCTCGCTGGAATCTACCTGACTACCTGCCTTATAGCACCAAAGGATATCTTCGCCGTGGAACACGACATCGTCCTAAATGCAGATGCTGAAAAATTATTTAACCAGGTCAATAATATAGAACATTGGCCAATCTGGAATGACTGGTTGATAGATGCCAATGACGATGCGCTAACATTTTCAAGAAATATTGTGGGGAAAGGTGCCTTACTTCAATTCGATCTTGTAACAGGAAGCGGTGAATTAGAAATCATCAAGAGTGAACGGAACCGCTTAGTTCAAACCAGAACATTCTTCAAGAATTGGTCTGGAACAGTACATTCTAAATACACCTTTGAACCGGTGGGACAGAATAAAACCCGCGTAAAATTAAAAGTAAACAATTCCGATAATACCAATTTTTTGGTTCGAGGAATCCTCTACCTAAACAAAGCACAACAGAATATTGAGCAAAACACACTCAGTGCACTCAAGAACCTTGAATCTGAGAGCAAAAAACAACAAGGTTTACACTAAATTTTACTATTCTTTGGCAAAACTACAACCTAAAAGCCAAGCACTTATATTTATATTTGACTATAATAAAAAATTGGGCGCATTATCCAGTTTATACATCACAATAGTTAAAGAAATATACTATGTCCACAAAGAAGATCATAATTGGTCTAACATTACTTTTTACACTTGAATACCTTCTACTTTGCTTGATTGCTCAGACTGAACAAGAAGATTATTTCATACTACCCTTCTCTGGAGACAACTTCAGTGCAGTTTATCTGCAAGAAAATCTAGAGATTCAGACTAGAGATTCCAAAACTTTAAGTTTTGAGTATTTGTCAGATAAAGAATCTAAAAAAATGCCCTTGAAGATCAAGTTGAATACTACCTATTCTACTTACGAGGTAAGTATTGAGCCATCGAATAAAAGCCTTGCCTTTAATAGCCTGCGCAGCAGCACTATCCCTTTTTTCAGCGGAGGTTTATATCTGCTTAGCAATAAAAAAGAAACTGAACAAAAGCTTATCAAGAAAACCTTTAACAAAATTGCTGGTCAATAAATTAAGAATACACCAAGCAGCACTATTTTAGCATCTATTCTTTAGTTTAGCCTTATTTCATATTGTTTATCTTTGTGAAAAATACATAAAATGATAATCAGAACCCTTTATATATCTGTACTTGCCTTGTTGCTTTTTTCCTGTGGAAAAGACTCCAGCGAAGTAATTGGTAATGGTACAGCTACTAATCCAAGCAAATCTAAATCTATTGATAAAGAACTTGCTAAGGGGCCATTGAGTAAGATCTACATCATTGCAGATGATTCAACTTGGGATACTGCCATGACAGATACGGTCATCTACTACTTTCAATCAGCCTTTCCTATCTTGCCATCTCCAGAGCCATTGTATGACCTGATGCGATACAGCACTCAAAAGATCAAGAACAAGAAGGAGCGTCGGGAATTAAGAACCTATTTATTGATTGCAGATCTGAGCGATAAAGAATCACCAGCTACAAAGATGGCGCTGAAAGATATTGGTCCAGAAAAAGCTAAGGCTATCGAAGCCAGTGGCAGCTACAAACTAATAGTAGGTAAAGACAAGTGGGCGGAGCAGCAAATCATTGTCTACCTAATGGGCTACGGAAAAGAACAGCTCTATGAGAATATTCGCACAAATTTCAATTCGATCGACAAGGCTATCCGAAAAGGAGAACGATCCAAACGAAATAATTCCATCTACCTGGGGGGCAAAAACAGCAAAGTTAAAAGTGAGATTCGCGAAAGCATGAGTATCAATTTTGAAGTTCCTTCAGACTTTAATCTTGCTATGAATGATAAAGAATCGGAATTGATCTGGCTAAGAAAAGAAACTTCTAAGGCAAGCCTCAATATCATGATCAAGAATATGGGCAACTTCAATGAAGCTGATTTTAGCAAAGAAGGCATGAAAGCTATTCGAAATGAACTCGGACAATTTGTGAGTTCTAATCGAGAGAATACTTACATGATCATCAATGATATCGATCTTCCAATGTATATGAGCTCAACAAGTTTCAATAATAACTTTGCACTAGAAGCTCGAGGAATTTGGGAACTGGAAAATGACTTTATGGGAGGCGCTTTTATATCCTACATCGTTCATAATCCAAATACTGATCAAGTATTTTTCATTGACGGTTTTGCACATGCACCCGGAGAAGATAAGCGAGAACATATGCTTCAACTGGAGCATATCCTTAAAACAATCGCATTTTAAAAAAAGCCCAGTCGAATTTCGACTGGGCTTTTTTTATACAACTGGCATCAATATCTCCAGAATAGAATTCGCAGCTTTTGAAATCTTAGTCCCTGGACCAAAAACACCTGCAACACCCTGCTCGTAAAGATAATCATAATCCTTTTGAGGAATCACACCACCAACTACTACAAGTATATCAGATCGACCTAGATCCTTTAAAGCCTGAATTGTCTGAGGTACTAGCGTCTTATGACCTGCTGCCAGCGAAGAAACACCAAGGATGTGTACATCATTCTCTGCAGCTTGCTTCGCAGCCTCTTCGGGTGTCTGAAACAAAGGACCAATATCTACATCGAAGCCAAGATCAGCAAAACTACTTGCAATCACCTTCGCACCTCTGTCATGTCCATCTTGCCCAAGCTTAGCAACCATTATTCGTGGTCTTCGACCTTCGAGCTCAGCAAACCTGTTCGCTCTCTCCCGAGCTGAACCAAAATCTTTATTATTTTCTACTTCTTTAGCATATACTCCAGATACAGCTTTCCCTGTCGCCACATATCGTCCAAATGATTGCTCCATAGCAAAACTAATCTCACCCAGTGTAGCTCTTGCCCGAGCCGCTTCCACAGCTAAAGCCAACAAATTACCCGAACCGGATTCTGCAGCCTGTTGAATGGCAGCTAAACAAGCATCTACCAATGCCTGATCTCTACTTTGCTTTATCTTTTCAATCGATTGGATTTGCATCTCCAATACTTCTTTATTATCTACCTCTAGTGTTTCCAATTCCTGCGTCTCCATCTGCTGGAATATATTCACACCAACTATCTGCTCGTAGCCCACATCAATGCGAGCCTGCTTTTTGGCTGCAGCCTCTTCTACACGCATTTTTGGTATTCCCTGCTCTATGGCTTTTGCCATACCTCCTATCTCTTCAATCTCCTGAATATGCGACCAAGCCTTCTCTACTAATTCATTCGTAAGATTCTCCACATAATAAGAACCTGCCCATGGATCTACAGCTTTAGTAATCATAGACTCTTCCTGGATAATCTTTTGTGTATCACGAGCAATCTTTGCAGAGAAATCAGTAGGTAGTGCGATAGCTTCATCCAAAGAATTGGTATGCAAGCTTTGCGTACCTCCTAAAGTGGCCGCCATGGCCTCAATACACGTTCTAGCTATATTATTAAAGGGATCTTGTTCCGTCAGACTGTAACCAGAGGTTTGACAATGCGTTCGCAGTGCCATAGACTTTTCAAGTTTAGGATCAAACTGCTTGACAATTCGAGCCCACAATAAACGCCCTGCTCTTAACTTAGCAATCTCCATAAAGTGATTCATTCCAATCGCCCAGAAGAATGAAAGTCTTGGCGCAAAATCATCAATCTTTAAGCCAGACTTCAAGCCAGCACGGATATACTCCAAGCCATCAGCAATGGTATATGCCAATTCCAAATCAGCCGGCGCACCCGCTTCATGCAAGTGATATCCCGATATTGAAATTGAGTTAAACTTCGGCATATTGCCCGAGGTATATTCAAAAATATCAGAAATGATTCGCATTGATGGAGCAGGTGGATAGATATAGGTATTTCGCACCATAAACTCTTTGAGAATATCATTCTGTATGGTTCCAGAGAGTAAGGCTTTATCAACCCCTTGCTCCTCGGCTGCAACTATAAAGAATGCCATAACCGGTATCACTGCACCGTTCATGGTCATGGACACAGACATCTTGTCCAAAGGAATCTCATCAAAAAGAACTTTCATATCTTCCACAGAGTCGATCGCAACACCAGCCATCCCTACATCTCCCTTTACGCGTGGGTGATCGGAATCATAACCTCGGTGTGTCGCCAAATCAAATGCAACAGATAGCCCCTTTTGACCCTGTGCTAAATTTCGCTTATAAAAAGCATTACTCTCCTGTGCGGTAGAGAAGCCAGCATATTGGCGAATAGTCCAGGGCCTGACTGCATACATAGAACTGTAAGGTCCTCTCAAAAATGGGGCAATTCCTGCCACATAGTTCAGATGCGTCATACCCTCAAGAGATGCAGGCGTATATACAGATTTTATATCTATTCCTTCCGCAGTTTCAAGCTTGGTATCTTGCCTTAGGTTCTTTTCCCTTAAAGCCTGCGTCTGGAATTTATGATTACTAAAGTGATTAGTCATTTTTATTTCAGTCTAGTTTGGTAGACCTCAGGTCACAAAATAAGCAATAAATCATATAAATTATACATAGTAGCCTAAGCATAATGTCAGTATGATTCCTTTGCCCATGAAAAAACACCTTTGAACTTCGGCATACAAAAAGTACATTTGCATACTATAGAGTTTTAAAAAAGGACATTGCTTGTGATTAAGTATAAGAAGAAGGTATTGGGAAATGGCCTAACGGTTATCGTGCATGAGGACAATAGCAGCCCAATGGTTGCTGTGAACATACTTTATAAAGTGGGTTCCAAACATGAAGATCCAGAGCATACTGGCTTTGCACACTTGTTTGAACACCTTATGTTTTCTGGCTCCAAACACGTTGATTCATTCGACAATTACATGCAAACAGCCGGTGGAGAAAATAATGCATTCACCAATGCTGATCTTACCAATTTTTACGACGTAGTACCTTCCGAGAACTTGGAAACCGTGCTTTGGCTAGAATCCGATCGAATGCTCAACCTTACTATAGATAAAAAGAATCTTGATGTACAGCGGAAAGTAGTTGTAGAGGAGTTCAAAGAAACCTGCCTCAATCCACCCTATGGCGATGTGCACCATTATCTATCTGAACTCTGCTATAAAAAACACGGATATCGCTGGCCAACTATTGGCAAAGATATCAGTCATATTGAAAAAGCAAAGCTTGAAGAAGTGAGCACCTTTTTTGATAAATATTACGGTCCCAACAATGCAATTATCTGCCTAACCGGCAACATTAAATACGATCAGGCTTTCGAGCAGGTAGAAAAATGGTTCGGAGACATCCCGGCCAGACCTACCGGACTTATAACAGATATTGAAGAACCTGAACAGACCAACTTCAGGACTTGCACGGCTTATGGAAATGCGCCAATCGATTCTTTATACCTTGCATTTCATACGCCCAATCGAGTAGCGGATAACTTCTATGCTTGTGACCTAATCTCTGACATCCTCTGCAATGGTAGATCCTCCCGGTTCTACAGCAAACTCTTCAAAGAACAAAAAATAGTAAGCCACATTGATTGCTACCTCACCGGAGCAGTTGATAAGGGTCTACTGATGATTGAAGCCAAGCCCGCAGAAGGCTATTCAATCGAATATATCAAGGAACAAATCTGGATAGAGCTGGAGCAATTAAAAGCAGAAGTCATCTCGGAGCACGAATTGACGAAGGTCAAAAACAAAGTTGAAAACTCTATTGTTTTTTCCGAAATGAGCGTTGTCAACAAAGGCATCAATCTTTGCTTCTTTGAATCCATTGGTGATATTGAATTAATCAACTCAGAATCTCAACTATACCAGAAGATTACTGCTGAAGAAATCCATGAACACGCCAATAAGATATTCCAAAAAGATAAATGCTCCGAGCTGATCTACAAACAAAAAGAAGAGGCTTAAAGCTGAAGTAAGCCAAAATCCGACGCAGATCGAACAACAATGCGACTTTTCGATCTGTAAGTATCAATTTTTCCTTGCACAAAAACATAGCGATCCTTGAATGTTTCTGCAAAGTTGATACTGATTGTATCAGCCACTTCCTTTGAAATACTCACCACCAAAGGACTCTCCATATATTCCGTAGGAATGTAAATGGTATAGGATTTCGTGTTTTCTACAATCTTATCCACACCTCCACAAATTGTGT
>JAQXAY010000220.1 GCA_029252685.1 Saprospiraceae bacterium
ACACAAGATAACTACTTATATTACCTCGAAAACGAAACATCTCAAATTAAGATTATGAATACTCCACGTGATCGCTCCATTACCTCCTCCCAACTCTACTACAGTAAGGTCTTTTGAGAAGTCAATTCCCCGAAGAATTTTTTTAGAAAGGTACTTAGAACTTGCAACTAGTGTTCCCACTGTTTTGATGTTCTTTATTCCTTCAATTGTCATATTTGGCTTATTCATAATCTTAATTTGAGATGTTTCGTTTTCGAGGTAATATTAGTAGTTATCTTGTGTTTCTAAAAACTGCATAATTGGCATATCATACAGCCAAGAATTTTTATTATTTCTTCTTTCTACCAAATGAACATACGAAATATAATCCTGAACTACGTTAATTTTATCCGAAGGAGTCACAACTAATAATTGCAAATTAAGTTGTTTGCACAAATTCATCAAGTACCTAGCCTTCTCATCATCCTGATTACTAAAGGATTCGTCAATTGCAATAAACCTAAATGACTTAGTTTGCAAACCGTCCGACTTCATTCCAAACTGATAAGATATAGCTGAACCGAGAATTGTATATGTTAATTGAGCCTTCTCACCACCAGATAGCTTGCCCATGTTCTCATAAGATTTCATTTTTTCGTTGCCTTCCTTATAATATTCTTCGGCAAAAAACTTGAACCATGTTCGAACATCCATAACTTCCTTTCTCCACTTTTCATCAGCTTCTAACTTGTCAATAAGTGGCCTTATATTATTTTCAAAGTGCTTTTTCTTTTCTTCAAGATTACTCTCAAAATCAACAGCATTCGGCATAGCCTTTTCTAAAAAAGTTCGGAAAGTTCTTTGATTCGGATAAACACTTCTCTGTGCAACAAGTTGGATATACGTCTTGGGGATATCCTTATAATCAATATCCCTTAAAGCTGCATTTAAAGCGGCTATATTTTCCTCAATCTTACTTTTCCAATTATCAAAGAAATGTTTAAACTCTCCAACTCGACCTAGTAAAGTATCTGTTAAGTAATTTTCAAACTTTTGCTCATATTCTGGTAGATTATCCTGTTTCAGATCGTCTAACAACTTAAAATACGCATCCACGAACTCTACATCCTCTGGTAAGTTGAAAACTTCGGATCTCCAATCTTTATATTTTTGAACAAGACGCTCCGCAGGATTCTTAAATTGCAACATTTTCTTTTGTAATCCTTCACGCAGTTTTGCGCCCTTACGTTCCATTTCTGCCAATTTCTGTAAGCCCTCATTTGTAAATTGAGCTCGAAGTTCATCGAAATTAGCCACTGACAAATTTGTAATAGTTGGATTTCGCTTCTTGAATGAATCTAAATCTAGGTCAGCGAGATCAAAAACCTCTAAAAGAGCTTCCTTTTCTTGAATCAGTTTATCTCTGCTTAGTTCAAACAATTCAATTTGTTTATCTAAACTCCACTGCTCTCTCTTTAAAAACTCTATATCAGATTCATATGCTCGAATTTTCAAATTAACTTTATTGGATTGTGCCTGCAATAATCGAACGCTATTGTCCGTATTCTGGAGCGTATTAACCTGCTCTTTAAGTTCGTCTAAGTCCCTTTGCAATGCTGGATAATTCATAGCATCGAATCGACCATTGAAACTTGTTAATGTTCTAGCTGCCTGCGTTCGGGCATTGATTGTTTCCTTAGATGTCCTCAATTGTATTAATTGATTATTCAAGTGTTCCTCCTCTTTACTTAACTTGGAGAGCTTCTCTTTTACAAAGATTAATTTTTCTTTATTATCCCAGCCTAAAATATTATTTGACCTGTTTTTTGATGATTTTCTATCATCTTTTTCATGCCTATTGCCTCCGGAGCGGATTAGTCCATTTAATGTTACATACTTCCTGTCCTTTTCAAATGCAGAAGCATCTTCTACACAGCTATAGTTATACTGATCATACAATCTTTTCTGAACCCATTCGTAAAATGGACTCTTGGTATTAAACATCAACTTTGTAATCAGCTTATCGCTATCTTTTGAGTGCAACTCCTTTAAAGATTCAACTTTAGTATGTTTAAAATAAACAATACGCCCTTTCAGATCGGTGTCATTGACGTACTTATTCACCTTTTTGTAGAGTGCTTCTGGTACAATCATACATAATGCAAATGAATGCAATACACGCTCAATAGAAAATTCCCATCTTTTTTCTGCTTTCTTCAACTGAATAAGTTCACCGACGAAAGGAAGTTGATTCGATTTTACTTTTAAATCCTTCGTAATACGATCTCGAATATCACTAACATTTGATGGTATTTTGGTAGCATTTTTAGAGTAGAAGTCTAATTCCCTGAGTGCTGCTTTATGTTCACTTTTACAACTTTCTAAAAGCCTTTGCTGGTCGTAAATATCTTTATTTAAGGCATCTAGTTTATGTTCGAAAGTCTTCAGGTCTGCATCAGCTGATTCAACATTCCCTGAAATTGCCTTTTCATCTAAATCAACCTTATAAGTCAACTGCTTGCAAAGCACAACATAATCTTGGTATTCCCTTTCTTTCACTTCTAACTCAGAAGTCAATAGAACTATCTTTCGCTCAAGATCTTTGAGTTGCCTACCTACATCATCATTTTTAATTTGTACAGCAAGATCAGTTGATTCTTCTTTAAGGCCATCTATTGTTCTTTTGAGCTGAATTATATTGTCAATCAAATCTTGATTGCCTTTTTTTATCTGACTAATCGATGATTTATACAAATCAAGCCCTTTGATTACGAAGAAAGTAGTTGCCGTTTCATGATCTTCTTTAATATGAGCAGCCTCTTGTTGCATCGACTGATATGTTTTACCATCAGCCTTGATAGGTTCTAGTAGTTGAATTTGTTCTCTACTCTTTTCAATATTTACCTTTGTACTTAGAAGTGTGTTAAAACTATCTTTTAAGAGTAGCCATTCCTTCTCCGTATCTTGAGGTTCTAGCATATTGGTCCGAATGAATTCATTCAAATCTCCAAGCACCTTAATTCCTACTGTTTGATTAAACAAACTAAGTGCTTTTGAGGACCGCATGCCAAACAATTGAATCATTCGATCGGCATACTTAGATGGAGAATCATTGAAGAGTTCAATATTTCGTTTAGCAGGTGTATTGTAAAGTTTTTCTAATCGCTTTCGCCATTTACCTCCAGCATCAAAAGGATGAATATCTCGTTCTACTTCCAGTGGTTTGTGGGCAATTCCAAATATTCGTTTTAGATTACCATTTGAAAACCATCTGCACTGAAATAATGTAACACAGTTGCCTTCTTCATTTTCAAAACATGCTAATAAAACCGAAAAAGCATTGTCATCACGTAACTTCTGAGCAACGGTTTCACTACTTCCCTCTTTCTGAATATCTCCATAATATCCATACACATAACTCTCTTCTGTCCGATCCCCTTTTTTATCTACTCCAGAAGACTGGTTATAGAACCTATCTTTTTTTAAAGGCACCATCAAGGTGAGCAAAGCATCTACAAAAGTTGTCTTTCCAGAACCATTTGCACCAGTTAAAAGGGAATTATTGGAATTAGGACTGATCCTAAAAACCTTTTCATCAAAAGTACCCCAATTATACAATTCCATGTACTGCAAACGGAATCCAGACTGATCTGGACTTGTACTAAACAGACTCCACATATTGTTTCATTTTATCTTTAAACTCCAATAATTCATTCACACTTATCCGAGCTTTGATTATAGGCTTAACTTCATATACGCGTTCAGCGTTATTCTCTGCATCCTGATGGAGTCTGAGAAAACCAAGTTCAAGTGTTTTGCTGATATACTTATCTAGATCACGCTGAAATTTGACCTGATTGAATCCCTCTGTAAAAAAGAGTTCGGCTTGTTCCTTGAGTTGATGATGCGTAATGAAACATTTCTCAGCCATGATATTAGTTGGATTCATTTCAAAATCCTCATAAGCCTCCCGTATTAAAACACAAATAATCGAAACCTCAAAGCTTAGCTGCCTCCGTTGGATCAAACCAATGGTGTTGCCATCATCGTCCACTTCAAACTGTCGTAGATATGCGAAGCCATCCCGTTTATTGAAAATTAGTTCAAGCCCAATTCTATTCAAGTATTCTTGAATCTCTATCTGATACTCTTCTAAATCTTTCCAAATAAAATCTTTATCAGAAACATCCCCCTTAAGAAGATGGATAATAGCCTTTGCATACGGCTCTACTCTATTTCTTAGCTCCATCATGTCTTAGCGTGATTTTCGGTAATTCAATAAATTTATTGGATGATTCTTGAAATGGGACCTTAAAGGTTTCGGATTCATTGATTTTATGCTTAAAGAACTTGAGTATGTTCATATAAGCCAAAACCTCGCCAAGCCCTAGGTGAATACCTCCTAACTTTTCAATTAGAGTCTCTAGAGAGATATTAGGATGCGCTTCAAGAATATCTTTAACTTTTGAACGCATTTCTCTGAGGTTGATCGTCTTTTTTGACAACAACTGCACCAATTGCTCTGATTCAGTTACTTCTCCGTCTGCAAGCTCTAAAACTGCTTTATAAACTTCCTCTTTGGGTAGAATTAAATTGATTGGCCTTTCCATAGAAAGCCTGAGGCTCATTTTGGTATCTTGGTCAATTCCCAAGCCATTAAAAACTTTAGAATCATTCGACGCAGCTAAAGATTTAACTTCTGACAACAACTTTCTGAACGCCTGATTATCTGGTCGATCTTTATCTCCAATAACTCGACCCAACTTTTCAGCCATCTTATCATTAGCAGCAAATACATCTTTTCCTGCACGATATAAATAACGACTCATCCTTTTTAAAAAAAGGTCAGAAAACTTAATGTCTTTAGCTTTAAGCTTAGAGTATAAATTAGAAACATAAGACTCCCAAATATCCTGGGAGGAATTTTGTAATAGGTAAGCATAAAATGCATAGAAGCTTCTTCCTTGGTCGGACTTTTTTATTTCATCTAAGGCATCAAAGGTATAAGCAAGGATCTCATCTTTCTTCTTATCTGCATCTGCATATTTTTGATAAATAGACTTGGTAATAGACTTAAAGTTATGTTCAACCTCTTTGAAATCTGAGATTAATTCTTTTGCTGACTGGTTTAAGTTTTCAAGTCTTGATTCGATTTGGTAATCTTCATATACAAAAAGTGCCTTTCCACTTTCTATCAATTCTATCTCCTTATCAATAGCTAGTTTCTTATCTTTCAACGCCTCGAGACGCTTCTGCCTATCCTCCTCGGTATTTTCAACTAAATCTTTAAGTTGTCCAATTATACTTTTGAATTTAGACTCCGTCCCTACGAACTCTTTTTTCTTTAAAGAGACCAGCCAATCCATAGCTTTTTGAGCATGTGCAGAAAGTTCAACATACTCATCTCCATTATCAGCTAAAAAGTTGGTTAAAAAACCATTTGATATCCATTTTCGTAGAAAATTCTTTGCACGGGATTCATAATTTTCAAAACCTCTTAAACTATCATCTTCCTCATCAAGAATAGCTGCTTCATACTTTTCAATATATTCGGATAAGTCTCTAAATATACGCTCAAAGGATACAGCTCTTTCATCAACATTTGAAAAGGAATAGTAAAAGAATTGAATAATAAAATGTCTATTTCGGTTCCCTATCAGACGGACAGATGGCGATTCTTCAATTATTTTTGTGATTTCTTTGTTTGACATTGGAGCTGATATGTGAAATAATAACAGGATTTCCAATTGTAATAATGCATAAAATTAAGCTAAAATTAAAGGACTCAAAAGACTTTAATTCCTAAACATCAGTAATTACTAGCTACAATTCTATTATAACTGAGGTTCCAAAAGCGCAGCCTTAACATAACCTACTTTTCCTTTAAATTTGACCATCCACCAAAATACATTTTCCTTTGAAATCAAATCCACCTTGTCACCTTCCGTAAAACGAAGCATCACTCGCTCAGAAGAACTTGGCCCCGTCCTTAGACTTGTTGCTGCTGTTAGATCGAAAAGCAGACCAGTCGTTTTTACATCAACTACAAGTTCCACTAATTTATCTTCAATACGATGAATATTATTATGATTCATAGCCATACCTGAAAGTGCATAAGTGTTTGTCCTAAACTTATCTTTTAGATACTGTGATAATAGCTTAAGGTCAATATCTTCCAAATCCACTCTGTTGAGTGATTTTTCTATGCGTTCAATCTTATTATCGCTGTCAAAATAAATGTAAAGTTCAAGGCTTTGGGGACGAATAGCGTAATCTAATTTTGCAGGAAAAACCATACTAACTTTTAAAGTTGATGGTTCCTTATCTGGACTAAAGTAAAGATCAGTAATATCTAATTCACGCATGTAAACTTCAGCATCAGATAGATTAATTACACCATTTATGATTGCAAGTCCAATCTCAGATATATCCCTAAATAATAGACCAGGTATATTATTTACGGTTTCTTCAACAAACTGCAACATAGATAGATCCAAAAGCGCAATCTGCATGGATTCTTTGATCTCAAGTACATTGTTTATGCCTTTGAATGTTCCGCCCATAGATGCAATATTAGAAGGGCTAGCCAAATTCCGACTACTCTGAACAAAGTCATTCAAAACAAGCACAAAATCTCCCGTAGCATTGAGTTGTAAATCAAGTGTATTTAGCGCATTAACGTTTAAGCTTGCCTTTTCCTTTAACAAAGTAAGTTGACTTGTTTTACTCTGATAGCTCAGTTCAATATCTCCATTACCAGTGCAGCTTAAATAATAGCCACCATCTATTGTAGAAGCGAGTTTTACATTAAACAACTCCTTTGAACTATTGTATTTAGGCTGAAATTGAAATTGAAATCTAAAGGTCTCTGGGTTTATTTTTTTAGTATCAGGATTTAGGATTAAATCAGGAAGTTCAATCACAAGGGACCCATTCAGATCTGAAATATCTAAAGAGACTTTGGACAAGGCATTAGAATCTGCTGAAACGGTATTTATGGCCCACTCAGGTCTAAAACTATTTGATTTAGATACTATATTGGTAATATGATAAAGGGGAATGGGAAAATAAGATTGCCCCATATGGTAATTACTTCTCAAATCTGAGCTATGTTCATCTCCTAAAATATAGGAAACTTTTTTTGCTTTCTGCCCCAAATTACTATAGCTCCAGGTACCATTTTGAACATAGTTTTCATCTTCTCCAGAAATAGCAATTGGACCAAATGCAAATAGAAAACTATCTACAGGTGTATTGTAAATATACCATTCACCTCGTAGCTGCTCGGATGAATCTTTGTAAACAAAAGTTTTGAAATTACCCGATTCGAATACATTTAATTCTACTAATTCTTGGGCTAATGCGCTAAAGGATACGCAACAAATTAATGTTACGATATAGTGTGTTTTTCTCATAGGAATGGAGTTTACTGAACGTGCTATTCGCTGGGCAACCAAAAGATAAGGAAATAAACTAATTTTTTTAAACCAAATCCAATGAGGCAATTAGATTTAAATCTGATCATATAAAAAAAGAGAGTTCTGGTAATCCAAAACTCTCTTCTAAAAGATTGCTTATGTCTACTAAATCTGGGCTGACTTTTCAGCCGTTTTGTTCGGATACTTAAAGCTCCGAATCCTCTA
>JAQXAY010000223.1 GCA_029252685.1 Saprospiraceae bacterium
GTTAGAGATTCTTTTGGAGTCCCTCATATTTTTGCTCCAACAGATGAAGAAGTTGCATACGGTCTTGCCTGGGCTACTGCAGAGGATGATTTTGTAACCATACAACAACAGTTATTGCCGATACGTGGACTTGCAGGACGAGTAAATGGCAAAAGCGGCGCAATATTTGATGTAGCAGTGCATATTCTCGACCCTGGCCAAATTGTTGAACAAGACTACGAATCAGAACTGAGCCCAAAATTTAAATCAATCCTTGAACATTATATAAAAGGAATCAATAAATATGCGGCACTTCATCCCGATGAAGTACTTCACAAGGATCTTTTCCCAGCTACAACAAAGGACATTTTAAAGGCCCATGTTTTAGGAATGGCGCTTTTGTCCCATGCAGACAAACCAATCTTTAAAATCCTAGGTGAAAATGCCCTTTCTATGGGGATCAATGAAACAAGAGGATCAAATGCATTTGCGATCAACTCCAAGAAAAGTGAAGACGGCAACACATACATGGCTATAAATTCACACCAGCCTCTAGAAGGATTAAACTCATGGTATGAAGCACACCTTTGTAGCGAAGAAGGCTTGAATATCGTAGGAGCAAACTTTGTTGGAGGAGTCTCCATTTTTCACGGTACAAACGAGCATATTAGCTGGGCCCATACCGTTAATCATGCCGATTTCGCAGATGTATATAAATTGGAAATGCACCCCACCAAAAAACATGTTTACAAGTTCAATGACGAATGGCTAAAACTCGAAGATTATCATACTAAAGCAAAAATAAAATTACTTGGATTTATTCCATTTGGCCTTAAGCAAAAATTCTATAAATCCGTTTTCGGGACTACTTTCATTACCGAGGAAGGTGTTTTCGCACTTCGTATCACTGCAAACCAAACAATAAAGACAGCTGAACAATGGTATCTTATGAACAAAGCCGAAAACTATGGAGCATTTAGAAAGGCTCTAGAACTTCAAGGTATTACTTGTACTAACATTGTGTATGCAGACAAATACGACAATATATTTTATATTTCTAATGGCCTTTTGCCAGTAAGGTCAAAAGATCAAGATTGGAAAAAGATTGTTATAGGCACGAATAGCGAGGACCTCTGGAACACCTACTATCCTATAGATAGTCTTCCTCAGGTCTTCAACCCCGCAGAAGGTTATGTCTATAATTGTAACCATAGTCCTTTCCTTTCTGCTGATAAAAACTCAAATCCTGTGGAGCAAACGATTCCTCACACTATGGGTTATCAAGGGCCTGAAATATTGACAAATAGAGGGGAGCGATTCTATACCTTAATTAACAGCTACGACAAGCTTAGCTATGAAAATTTTAAGCAAATTCGTGAAGATAGATATTTTGAAAAACCGATGGGATCTGCACCCAAACTAGAAGTTCTCTTCAATCTAGATCCAGAAAAATACCCTTCGCTCAGTTCGTCCATCATTGCACTGCAAGTATGGGATAGAAACTTTAGTGAAAGCAGCACTGAAGCCTCTCTTGTCATCCTGGCAATCAACCACCTATTTAGCAATGGTATTTCGACGGAAGACCTTCATTCTGGAGACAAGTTGACTGAAGAAAAACTCATAAAGGCACTTAAATTTGCAGAGGATCACCTAAGAGAAAATTTTGGAACAACAAGCCTTCCGCTCAACAAACTTCAAATCCACTCAAGAGGAGATACATTTCTACCTTTTGCTGGAGGTCCTGACGTAATGGCCGCCGTGTATAGTACAATCCAAGAAGATGGTACAATGCGTCCTATCGCAGGAGATTCCTATATTCAAATGGTCCAATGGACAAAAGACGGCCCCATAATTGAAAGTATAAATGCATACGGCGCTTCAAACCATGAGGATAGCGCACATCATACCGATCAAATGGAATTATTCACCAATCAGAAACTTAAACCTATGAGTCTGAATAAAGAGGTTGTTTATAAACAAGCAAAAAGGATCTATAACCCAAAATAAAACTAGGGCTCAAGATCGATTTCTTGCCCTAAAAGACTAGATGCTTTTTCGCGAATAACCTCTTGTACAGTGCGACCTTCTATCTTACTTTCGAGCCAAGATATAATATCAAAGTATATGAAGGATCGTTTTTCATACAGATTCTTAGTAAGTGGTAAAAGCTCAGATTTCAAGTCTAAGAAAGCACCACTCAACTCTGAATCTGTCAACTTAGGCATCCTTCTCAAGAATTTTATAATGGCCTTTTGAAAGCGGTGAAAATCTCCCTTTTTCAAAAGAAACCTATAGGTAGATCTAACATTGTACTCCATTAAATCCGTATTATCCATCTCATAATGACTGATAATATTTAAAATTCTGGCAAATACAAGTACGTCTGATCTTAGATCCACATCCTTCGTATTCAGTATCTCATTTAACCAAAATATTGCATGCTCATACTGTGCATTTCCGAAGTACATACATGCGAACTTATAGTAAAAAATCAATACGTAATGCGTATCCAAGAACAAACGCTTATTATCTAGTTCTTGGGCAATACTTGGTATTATTCCTACCCCAGATTTAAAATCTCCTAGGATAAAAAACTTATTGATTAGGGAAGTGGACTGATATTTAAAAATCAGTAACTCTATATTCTTAGTCTTAATGATTTTCTTATTAGCAATCACTTCTTCGAATAATGCCAGTGTCCTTTTGAAGCCTGAAAAAAGGGAGAGCTTGGATTGTGCAACGAGCAAATTGTTGATCGCCTTGAGGTAATTTTCAGTATTAGAAATTTGTCTGTCCGTTTCATTAAGAAAGAGATCGACCCACTTCTGGGCATAAGAATAGCCTCGTTGTAGATCTTGAATAAAGAAATGATATCCTGCTAGTGCATTATATAGATGAATTTTTTCCTCGAAGCACAAGTCTTTTTCATTGAACTTAGGTAAGGTCGAATGCATGAATGAACTAACTACCTCAAAGTCTTTATCATTCCGAATGAATCCAATTTTCAAATAAAAACTATATAATTTAAGCGATAAATCTTTGAACGTATTGATATTATTAATCTTACCCAAGACCTCATTTGATGAAGATATAAGCTCAAATACAGGTTCCTCAATATTATTTTTTATCAGCTTGGTTAAGAGCAACTTTTCGAGCTCAAGGATTTCAAACAAGAGTGTGTTCCTCTCAAAGCGAAGGGTCAGCGATTTTGCCTTATCTAATAGTTTCTTACTATCATCATACAAACACTTATTAAACAGAATAGTAGCAAAGTCCAATTGCTCCCTGATATGCAGATCAATATCTGAAACATGCAAGGGTCTTAAGCTTTGAAGAATTTGCTTGTAAAGATGTGCTTTGAGATTGGAAAGCTGTCCTTTTTTCACCTCAGGGTGTTTAGCCAAAAACTTAAGCTCATTAAATACTTCCTGCTTATCCAGAAAATTGAATAGCTGCAAGAACATACTATTCTCAGAACTCCTAGTTTTAGCTGCCAATAATTTAAAATTACGCTTCTCGGCTTTGGACAATGCATTAATCAACAAAGTAAGTGCATCAAAATTTCGCTTGGACATTGTAATTAGTTTCGCCTAAATATTTAATAAATATTAGGTTTTACTTGGCTTCCTACAATATAAGTAAAGTAATTCATCCTTTTTGCCATCGTAATGAAAAAAAAATTAGGTTTTTAAACTCAATGGATGTGCGCTAGTTTAGAATAAACGTACAAACAATACAGTTATGAATAACCAAGTTCAAATTTTTGACACCACCCTCAGAGATGGTGAGCAGGTTCCAGGCTGCCAGCTAAACACCGATGATAAAGTTACGATCGCTAAAGGACTAGATGCACTTGGTGTAGATGTAATAGAAGCTGGGTTCCCAATCTCCTCTCCAGGAGATTTCAAATCAGTCGTAGAAATCACAAAAGCAGTCAAAAGACCCACTATCTGTGCCCTATCAAGAGCTATTCAAAAAGACATTGAGCGTGCTGCTGAAGCACTCAAATATGCGGAGAATCCAAGAATACATACTGGAATCGGCACATCAGAGGAGCATATTTATCTGAAATTAAAATCAAATCCCGAAGCAATTATTGAGCGTGCTGTAGAGGCTGTAAAGTATGCTAAAAGTTTTGTGAATGATGTAGAGTTTTATGCTGAGGATGCCGGTAGAACCGACAATGAATACTTAGCAAGAGTTTGCGAAGCAGTTGTCAAGGCAGGCGCAACTGTGCTAAATATCCCGGACACCACAGGCTACTGCCTACCCGAAATATATGGCGCAAAAATTGAATATTTAGTAAATCATGTGCCCAACATAGACAAAGCTATCCTTTCTACGCATTGTCACAATGACTTAGGGCTCGCAACTGCAAATGCAATTGCAGGAGTTCAACATGGAGCAAGGCAAATAGAATGTACGATTAATGGAATTGGAGAGCGTGCAGGAAATACATCCTTAGAAGAAGTGGTCATGATTATGAACCAACACAAACTTGGAGTGCAAACAAATATAGATACGACTAAACTTACCGGAATAAGCCATTTAGTTTCCGATCTGATGCATATGAATGTGCAACCAAACAAGGCGATAGTTGGTGCGAATGCTTTTGCACACTCATCAGGTATTCACCAAGATGGTGTAATTAAGAATCGAATCACCTACGAAATAATGGATCCACTGGAAGTTGGTTGTGATGCTTCATCAATAGTGCTTACTGCTAGAAGTGGCAGAGCTGCCCTACGTTACAGACTTCAAAAATTAGGTTTCAATTATTCACACCAAGAAATAACGCATCTTTATAATGACTTTTTAATCCTAGCGGATAAGATTAAAAGAGTAGAAGATGAAAACCTAATGGCCCTTGTTGATGCCAGTTCATTGGCAAGTCTTAAGACTAACTAAAATAAATTTGTATTGATACACTCCGTCAATTACAAACCAAAAATATATTACAGCTAATGAAAAAGACCTTATTCGATAAATTATGGGACATGCATGTGGTCAAGACTTTTGATAATGGACCTTCAGTTTTCTATATCGATAGACACTATATCCACGAAGTAACTAGTCCGCAAGCTTTCAAAGGACTAGAAGACAAAGGGCTAGAAGTATTCAGACCGAATCAAATCATCGCCACTGCAGATCACAACGTCCCTACCTTAAATCAGGAACTTCCCATAAAAGATCCTCTTTCTGCTACACAAGTAAGCATGTTGACAGACAACTGCAACAAACATGGCATTAAATACTACCCTTTAGGCTCAGAATATCAAGGCATAGTGCATGTAATAGGTCCCGAACTTGGTTTCACATTGCCCGGAATGACTATAGTATGTGGTGATTCACATACTTCCACACATGGTGCCTTTGGATGTATTGCATTCGGCATAGGTACTTCACAGGTGGAACAAGTCCTAGCCAGCCAATGCCTATTGCTAAGCAAACCCAAAAGAATGCGGATCAAAGTCGATGGAAAGCTCAAACAGGGCGTTCTTTCAAAAGATGTGATATTACATATCATTGCAAAACTAGGGACAGGAGGAGCAACAGGATACTTTGTCGAATATGCAGGAACAACTTTTGAAGCTATGTCCATGGAGGAGCGAATGACCGTATGTAACATGAGCATTGAGATGGGAGCAAGAGGTGGTCTTATCGCTCCAGACCAAACAACATTTGACTATATCGCTAGTACACTATATGGTCCTAAAGGGGCAGAACTTGAAGATAAAGTCAAGCATTGGTCTAGCCTTAAGACAGATTCAGATGCAGTATTTGACAAAGAAATACATATTGAAGCAGCTACTATTGAGCCTATGATAACCTATGGCACCAACCCAGGTATGGGTATTAATATATTTGACCAGATACCTTCAGATAGTCAGGATAATGAACTTGCCAAATCCTTGAACTATATGGGCCTTAAGCCTGGTGAAAGTCTTTTAGGAAAATCAGTTGATTATGTTTTCATAGGAAGCTGCACCAACAGTCGAATTGAAGACCTTCGAATCGCAGCTGAATATGTGAAAGGAAAGCAAAAAGCAGCAGATGTTACTTGCTGGATTGTGCCAGGATCGAAGCTTGTAGAAAAGCAGGCTATCGCAGAGGGACTAGATAAGATATTTCAAGAAGCAGGAATAAAGATGAGACAGCCTGGCTGCTCAGCTTGTTTAGCGATGAATGACGATAAAATCCCTGAAGGAAAGCTTTGTATATCTACCTCCAATAGAAACTTCGAAGGACGCCAAGGCCAAGGAGCAAGAACGATTCTTGCAAGTCCATTAACAGCCATAGCGGCAGCTGTTCATGGAAAAATTTGGACTGCAGATGCTGCCATTGAAAGAAATCAATCCAAAATAGAATCGCAATCAAGATAATATGGAAAAGATAAATAAAATACAATCAAGTGGGGTTCCTCTGCCTATAGAACATGTAGACACAGATCAAATCATACCCGCAAGATTTTTAAAGTCAACATCAAAGGAAGGCTTCGGCGAAAACCTATTTAGAGATTGGAGGTATAATGGCTCAAATGCAAATCCCGATTTTGTACTTAATGACAGTAAGTACAGTGGTAACATTCTTGTCGCAGGACATAATTTTGGTTGTGGCTCCAGCAGAGAACATGCTGCATGGGCAATTCATGATTATGGATTCCGAGCAGTCGTTAGTTCAGAATTTGCAGATATTTTCAAAGGCAATGCTATGAATAATGGTCTCTTACCCATTGAGGTAAGTTCCGCATTCTTGCAAGAACTAACTGAAGCTATTATAACTAATCCAAGTACCTCAATTAGCATAAGCCTAGAAGATCAAACCATTGCGTTTGATGATAAGGATTATCAATTTGATATTGATGGATTCAAGAAAAAATGCCTGCTTGAGGGTAAAGTCGAATTTGACTACCTAATTGATATGCGCGACACTATTAAAGAATACGAACAAAACAGAACATTCTAAGCTACAAATAATGAATACTCTAAATATAGCACTTTTAGCCGGAGATGGAATTGGACCTGAGATCATGAATCAGGCAGTAAAGGTTGTGGATGCAATTGCAAATAAGCACAAACTATCAATCCAATATTCAACAGCACTTGTGGGCGCAACAGCCATCGACAAAACCGGCCAGCCATATCCCGAAGAGACACACCAAACCTGTATGAAAGCTGATGCCGTGCTCTTTGGAGCTATTGGCCATCCTAAATTTGACAATGACCCCAATGCAAAGGTAAGACCCGAACAAGGTCTCTTGGCAATGCGCAAGAAACTTGGCTTATTCGCAAATGTAAGACCGGTATCTGTATATGCCTCCCTTTTAGATCGATCCCCATTAAAAAGAGAACGAATAGAGGGTGCAGATTTTGTAGTCGTACGTGAATTAACCGGTGGCATCTATTTCGGCCAACCAAGAGGAAGATCGGAGGATGGAACCAAAGCTTTTGACACCTGTGTTTATGAGGTTTACGAAATAGAGCGCATCGTAAAATATGCTTTTGAGACAGCAATGCAGAGAGACAAAAAACTTTGCATGGTCGACAAGGCAAATGTTTTGGCTACCTCTAGATTATGGAGGTCAGTGACTGACCGAATAGCAGAAGAATATCCCGAAGTAGTATACAGTAAGATGTTTGTGGATAATGCTGCCATGCAGTTAATCGTAAATCCTACACAATTTGATGTAATTGTTACAGGCAATATGTTTGGTGACATCCTTACAGATGAAGCAAGTGTCCTTGGAGGTTCCTTAGGTTTACTACCAAGTTCTAGCGTTGGAAAACATACCGCTATTTTTGAACCTATCCATGGTTCATACCCACAAGCTACGGGCAAAAACATTGCAAACCCTATGGGGATGATACTATCTGCAGCAATGCTGTTTGATCACCTTCAAATGACTGCTATAGGAACAGAAATTCGAAATGCTGTAGAGCACTGTATCAATAAAGGGGTAGTAACAGAAGACTTAGCGAAACCGAATGAAAAAACATATACGACCACTGAAATAGGAGATGCTGTTACTCAGGTAATCAATAGCAGCATTTTAATATAATATTGAAAATAAGGTTTTTTAAGATTTTAATAGACCAGGGAGAGGATAGCCCCTCTCCTATTTTATTGAATTGCTTTGCGCATCTTCAAAATATATTTAGATCGGTCTAGTGGATTAATACCTTTATAAGGCCTGATTACTCCCTGATCATCAGTACAGGGCTGGTAACCTTTGAAAGTATAACTTAGCTTAGCCTTGCCGCCTGACAAAGAACTTACCCGAACAGGAAGATCCAATGCCATACTTAAAGGCATTTCAGCAAAGAAAAGCATTCTATCCCCCTCAATCAAAGGACTCTCAAATTGCCCCCTGCGCTGAATAATCTCACTTGAAATATTGCCAAGTA
>JAQXAY010000232.1 GCA_029252685.1 Saprospiraceae bacterium
AGCGGGTAAGATATGGAGAGACCGATCAGATGGGTTACCTCTACTATGGTAATTATGCGCAATATTATGAGATTGGCCGTGTTGAGCTCATCCGTTCACTAGGGATTACATACAAACAAATGGAGGAAGATTGGAAGATCATGATGCCTGTAGCCTCTATGGAAGTAAAGTATTTAAGGCCTGTATTCTACGATGAGGAGATCACCATTCGAACAATTATCAATGAGCTTCCTGAAAAATTCGTAAATTTTAATTGCGAATTGTACAATGAGGCTGGTAAATTAGTTAATGCAGCTAAAGTGCGTTTGTGTTTTGTAGACATGGAAAAGGGAAAGACCTGTCCCAAAGCACCCACTCAATTGATTGAAAAGCTGCAGTCTGTATTTGAGCAAAAGAAGGATAAAAAATATGTCTAAAGAGAAAAAGCCATTTAACATTTATCGATATATCGGCGAATTAGCATTAGTTAAAAAGCTAATCGAGTGGGCAAAGAAAAGTTCTATGCCTGGCTTCTTCAAAGTACCGATCTATGATGTTGTGGTTTTTGTGGGAAATGAGATCAAAAGATTTGATGTGGTTACCCGAGCCAACTCTATGACCTTTAGTTTTTTTCTATCGCTATTTCCCTCGCTCATTCTTCTTTTGAGCCTATTACCTTTCTTCTCTGAATATTTCTTCTCTTTCCTTCCAGAAGGAGGCGAAGACTTCTTCCCAACTTTAGAAGCACAAATACTTTCCATTCTTCCTGGGAATGCAGGTGAAATGGTATTTGATACTTTAGACGATCTAGCAAACAACAGAAGGCCTGAATTACTATCTATAGGTTTTCTATTGGCTATGTATTTCGCTTCAAATGGTATGATGTCAATGATGCGAGCATTTGAAAAAGCACACACAGAAACTTTTAAAAAGCGACCACCAGTTAAGAAGCGTATTGTTGGTATAACCTTGACTTTTATTTTATTTGGATTACTCTTTGCTTCTTCGATATTACTTATCCTAGGAAATACGCTTATCAATATTATCGACGATGCCTTTGAACTCGATTTCATTATCGAGCTCTCTATCTCAGGCTTACGATACCTGACAATTATTATCTTGTTTTACTTTGGAATTGCCTTTATCTATAGATTTGGTGTGCCAACCAAAAAGAAAATTTCAATTTTTTCGCCAGGTACAACGCTAGCATCAGTGCTTTGCATTGTAATATCGCTAGCCTTTTCCTTCTATGTAGACAATTTCAACACCTACAACAAGCTATATGGATCTATTGGAACCATCATGGCCCTCATGCTGTGGATTCAAATGAATTGCATTGCGCTGATTATCGGATTTGAACTGAATGCAAGCATAGCCGTAAATAGAGATTTACTCGCTCAATTACCAGACGAGGAAGTTTAAACTTTTTTCAAACCAAGATTAGAACCCATCTTGAGCATAAATGCAAATGCTTCATCATACTCATTTGATATATCACCGTCAAGTATAGCTTCACGAATAGCATTTTTGATGTCTCCAACTTCTCTAGAAGGCTTGATTCCAAAAGTTTCCATGATTAATTCTCCAGATATTGGCGGCTGCCAGTTTCTCAATTTATCTCGCTCTTCAACCTCAACAATCCTAGTCCGAACTAACTCATAGTTTTCTAAATAGCGCCGAACCTTATTCGGATTTTTTGAAGTAATATCCGCCTCACAAAGCAGCATCAAATCATCAATATCCTCACCTGATTCAAAGACTAATCTTCGAACAGCGCCATCGGTTATATTTTCTTTAGTAAGAGAAATGGGTCTGAGGTGCAAACGAACCATCTTTTGGACATACTTCATCTTGTGGTCCAAAGGAAGACGCATTCTTTTGAAAAGTTTTGGAACCATCGCAGCTCCAAGGGCATCATGACCATGAAAAGTCCAGCCTACTTCTTGGTTATAACGCTTAGTAGGAGGTTTAGCAATATCATGAAGGACAGCTGACCATCTCAACCAAATATTGTCTGTCTTTTTACAAAGGTTATCCACCACTTCAAGGGTATGGTAAAAATTATCTTTATGCCCTTTTCCATTTATATACTCAACTCCGTGAAGCGCTGCCATCTCGGGGAAGATAATCTCCAACAATCCAGTATCAAACAAGATTTCAAAACCAACGGATGGTTTGGCTGTTCTCAGGATTTTTTCTAGTTCGACCGTAATTCGTTCTTTGGAGACAATTTTTATACGATGTGCATTTCGCGCTATCGACTCCTTTGTTTTTGCTTCGATATAAAAACCGTGTAACTGAGCTGCAAAGCGAATAGCTCGCATCATTCTTAGTGGATCATCCGAAAAAGTCTTATCCGGATCAAGCGGTGTTACTATCTTCTTTTCCTCTAAGTGGCTCATCCCCTCGAAAGGATCAATAAGCGTTCCAAAGTTTCGCTGATTCAATGAAACAGCAAGTGTATTGATTGTAAAGTCTCTTCTGAATTGATCATCTTCAAGCGTACCTTCTTCCACTGCAGGCTTACGGCTATCTTTGCGGTAAGATTCCTTTCTAGCGCCAACGAATTCAATTTCCATGCCTCTGTGCCTAAACATGGCTGTTCCAAACCTGCGATAAACAACTAAGCGTGGTTTTGGGCGCAACTGTTCGACTACCTGCTCTGCTAGTTTTATTCCAGAGCCTACACAGACAACATCTATATCCTTTTTATTCTCTCGACCAAGCAAGCGATCACGCACATAACCTCCGACTACAAAAGTCTGATAATTCAGTGTATCTGCGACCTTACCGATCTCGATCAAAATCTTTCTTTCGCCTTCTTCTATATTAAAAACCACCTTTCTATGTGTTTATCTTGCAGATTGTACTTGTCTTTCAAATTCGAAACCACTATATCGGTTTCTGATTTCCTCCATGACGGCCAATAAGGTAGGTATATCATGTTCAGTAACTAATTTACTACGGTATTGTTTTACTCCTGGAAGTGATCGGAAGTAGTTTGTATAATGTCTACGCATCTCCAATACACCCAGTGTGTCTCCCTTCCATTCAACAGAGTGCAGCAGGTGTTGTCTTGCCGCGTCAACACGTTCGTCCAAGGTTGGTGGCGCTAGAATCTCACCGGTAGCAACGTAATGTTTGATTTCTCTAAATATCCATGGATTTCCAATAGAGGCACGTCCAATCATAATACCATCTACACCATATCTGTTTTTATATTCAACTGCCTTTTGAGGACTATTGATGTCACCATTACCAATGATTGGAATGTGTATGCGTGGATTTTCCTTAATCTTACCAATCAAGCTCCAATCCGCCTCTCCTTTATACATTTGTTTACGAGTACGTCCATGTATAGAAAGAGCCTTGATACCTACATCCTGCAGACGCTCAGCAACTTCTTCGATTTTCTTGGATTGCTCATCCCAACCCAAACGGGTTTTTACTGTAACAGGAAGATTCGTAGAATTGACTACTGCTTTAGTAAGCTCGACCATCCTAGGAATATCTTGAAGAATCCCCGCTCCTGCCATCTTACAAACAACCTTTTTCACCGGACAGCCAAAATTAATATCTAAGACCTCTGGCTTTGCTTCTTCAACAATCTCCGCAGCCCGCATCATAGAGTCTAACTCTGCACCAAATATCTGAACACCTATAGGTCTTTCCTCCTCATAGATATCCAATTTTTGAACAGACTTTGTCGCATCACGGATCAGTCCCTCAACGGAAATAAACTCCGTATACATCATATCACAACCTTGCTGTTTACACAAGGCTCTGAATGGCGGATCACTTACATCTTCCATAGGTGCAAGAAGCAATGGAAAATCTCCTAAATCTATATCTGCAATTTTTGCCATTGGAAAAAGTTGATGATAAAATGAGCAATTGCAAATTTACGCTTATTTATTAGTAAATAAAACAGCTGTATCATTAAAATGGTAGAAATATTTAGCCTGAATTATCACTAAAACTGTCATTTTGGCCGAGGCACAATAGAATTAATGTAAAATGCAATAGACAAAAACAAAGAATATTCTATTTTTACGCCAATTCAAAAAATTAAATTTAAAAAAGCATGCTAGCAGCAATTGTCGCAATCTTCATCATTGGCTATTTGGCAATAGTCTTTGAACACCCTTTAAAATTAGACAAAACAGTCCCTGCTCTTATCATGGGAGCACTCTGTTGGGGCGTAATTGCCCTAGGTCATATGGATCTTGTGGACCATCATGGTCAGATCGCTTCACAAATCACACAGCACGGACATGATGCTGTAGATGCGGCTGCAGATCATTCCGACACTGCTATCATTTCTGAACATACAAAGACTGTATTATTGCACCACATTGGTAAAGTTGCAGAAATTCTGCTTTTTCTAATCGGTGCAATGACTATCGTAGAATTAATTGATCTACACAGAGGATTTGCAGTCATCACAAACAGAATCAAGACGACCAAGAAAAGCACGATGTTGATCTTGATTTCAATTCTAGCATTCTTCCTTTCTGCAACGCTCGATAACCTCGCAGCCACCATTGTGCTAGTTTCCTTGTTGCGAAAACTAGTACCCAATAAAAATGAAAGGCTCTGGTTTGTATCCCTTGCTGTCATTGCTGCAAATGCAGGAGGCGCCTGGTCCCCTATCGGAGATGTAACAACCACTATGCTCTGGATTAGTGGTAAAGTTTCTACCGGTGGCCTAATACAAAACCTGGTAATCCCTTCTATTCTTTGTGTAGCAGTTCCAGTTGCTGTAGCTTTATTGCTGCCAGCGTTTAAAGGGAACATCACACCTGGGGATTATGACCACGAGGGAAATAAAGACAATGAAAAACTCTTAAGTAGCCGTACTATGCTATTTACAGGTGTTGCGGCACTTGTATTCGTTCCTGTATTCAAGTCTATCACACACCTGCCGCCTTACGTCGGTATGATGTTGTCCTTGGGTGTAGTGTGGCTAGTCTCCGAGTATATTCATCCGGAAGAAGAATTCAAGGACGAAGACAAACATAAATATTCAGCGCACAATGCACTCTCAAGAATTGAAATGTCCAGTATTCTTTTCTTCCTAGGTATACTTGTAGCAGTTGCAGCACTAGAATCGGTTGCTGTACTGGCATCAAGCGGAGAATATGTAGGTCTATTGAAGTCACTAGCAATAGCATTACAAACAGCTATTCCAAATCAGGACATAGTTGTAATGCTTCTGGGAGTTCTTTCTGCCATCATCGATAATGTTCCACTTGTGGCAGCATCAATTGGTATGTATGTAGAGCCTATTGACGCTAAACTGTGGCACTTTATTGCCTTCTCAGCAGGTACTGGCGGATCTATGCTAATCATTGGTTCAGCAGCTGGTGTTGCAGCTATGGGTATGGAAAAAATAAACTTCATTTGGTATCTGAAAAATATAAGTTGGTTAGCGCTAATCGGCTTCCTAGCTGGTTGCCTTGGATTCTTAGCTATATATGGCTTTATGCATTAATACTACTTAAGATAATAGGTTTAAGGCAGGCTACTTGGAAAGGTAGTCTGCCTTAATTATTTTAGAATAAAATTCAAAACATGAACTTTAGAGCACTTCCTTTTTTCATATTGATCTCCTCTTTATTTATCGCTTGTAATTCCAATAATAAACAGCTGATGAAAGGAAGTTGGAATGCCGTATCATTCATTCAGGAAGACAGTACCTATCAGATAGATTTAAGCAGCGTTCAGTTGAGTTTTGATGAACTGGGCAATTATTGCTATTCTTCCAATCTAAAACATGAAGAATGCGGTACCTATAAGCTTCAAAAAAACTTCTTAAAATTAAAGGATACATTAAACCAAGGACAGACGGAAAAAAATCTGTTTTTTGAGTTTCTTACTGAGGATTCCCTTCTTATTAAAATGAAGCAAAACGATCTGGACCAGACCTTAATTTTCTACAGAAGATAGTAAACCGCATTACATTTTTTTAAAAACATCTGAGGTTATTTTTTTTTTGAAACCCCAATTTGCTAAATTGCATAAGTAACTGTTTTACAAACTACAATCTCATGTTTCACATCAACTTATTCGAAATATTGCTGATGTCCATGAAGATTTTTATAATTCATGCTTTGAATTGAGATTGAAGTACTATGCCTTCCTGTTTAAGAAGGCTTATTTATGCTATTAACATCTTTTAAATCTTCAATCATGAGAAAATATACCTTTAACGAGTTAAGGAAAAGCATGCTCTGCATGAAAAGTAAGTGGCTCATAGCACTGATGATATTGTCCAAATCAGTAAAGAGTAAGCATATGCTACTCTTTATATTTACCCTCCTATTCTTTTCCATTGAACTATCCGCTCAAACAGTAACTCAATCTTGTGATTTTGACATTCGGTCACAAACTAACCCAAGTGTAGTCACTGGAGATGGAGATACAGCAGGATCATTAGCAGGTTTAGGCACTTCAACACAAGTTGTACTTATTGCAAATGGTACCAATCTTTCGGTAGGCGATGGCGGTATTTCCGGAGTTCAGCTTGACAATCAAATCAACTTATACTTTCGGGTATTTAATTCTGACTTTGATGGACTAGATGACAATGGTGATCCCATCGATGAAACCTTCACCATTCAACTTGACAATTTTTCTTATTCTATTTCTAGCTATGGCAACAACACTAAGCAGATCAACGTACCTGCAAATGATGCTACCGCTATGCTAACTGATGGACAAATTGAAGTTCGATACACCAACTTTGGAGCTGGCTGGTCAGGTGCAGACAATGGAGACAACGAATTTTCTATTGAATTTCTAAATTCAAATAATATTGATTATAGCTATGCTATTGACACGACTACCGTAAACATATGTTTGGCGGCTGGTCCTTTAGATCTTGGAGCATATATTAGTGGCCAAACTGCTACTTCTGTTAAATCAAAATTCCTCGAAGTAGCTAGGGATTTCCCCTTACAAGCGGATAGATACTTTGATCCGACACAAAATGACGATCTTGGTTATTACAGAATGAAACACGAGTTTGTTTGTAATGATGAAGCAGCAATTTATAACGAGTTTAAAAACGTATTTGTATACGCTGTACCAAATGCTACACTAGTTGACGATTTCGTATTTAATGAAGGTTGTTCGAAGGAGTTTGGAGGACTAGATTTAAAAGCTTTATTCACTACTACTACCACTGAAGATGGAGTTTTTAGTCTCACAGATTCCAATCAGGGAGATATCTCTTCCTCAGGTGTCTTTACTCCAACAGATGGATTCTCCGGTTGTGT
>JAQXAY010000284.1 GCA_029252685.1 Saprospiraceae bacterium
CAAATCAATTCGGATTTTATCATTCGTAATCGAATTAAATTTCCGTTCAAGACCTAAGCTATATCGAAAATCTTGTTCTATAAATCCATAGTTTAGATTTAATTCCAGCCTTGAATAACTTGTTCTTCGTTTAGAATTATACTTAACTATTCTAGGACTTAAAGACAGGTTACGTCCTTGGATTGGATTAAATAAAATGCTCTCTAAAGGTGATGGGATAGTAATGAACAGATCCTTTCTAGAATCTCTCCAAGTATAACCAAAGACTAAATTATTGACACCAATCTTATTACTGACGCGATCTAAGCTGTCTCTATATCTTGGGTCCTTCTCAAGTTGAAGTAAAGAATCTTTAAAGGTGTAATCAACTGATTCAAATGAATTCAAAGGAATGGGTCTGATACTATCGAAATAATCTTTAGACTTTTCCAATGCTTCAGCTTCATAAACAAATTCTTCCTTTTCTTCTAAACTTAAGTACTTCTCCTCCCCTAGTTCGTAAGAAGAATAAACTGCATTGAAATTACCCGAAAATTGAACGCCCAAAATCCCGGCGCGGATGTAAATATTCCTATTTAAAGGAAATTTATGAATTGTACCGCTGATATCCATATACTGTTGACGGACAATCATAGTATCTAGACCCTCTGAATAACATTGCTTACCGTTTACTCCTAATTCGGAGGCATTGATGTCCCAGGTTTTATCATAAATAAATATTTTCCCAGAATAACATGGATCATCAGCTCGCTTGGGCCACAACTCTATTTCATATATTTTTCGATTGGAATCATCGTAGTAGCTTCTTTTTAACTTGTACTTGTAAAAATTTAGTGCATTTTTGCCAATCGGTGAAATCAATGGTCGAGGCATTTGATAAAAATTCTTGTACAAGTTAAAATCCATTTCTTTGGCTGAATTAAAACTTAGTCCCTGATCTTCTCCACTGACCACAGAAGCATGTATAATTTCTTTAAATAGACCACCTCCATCACTTAGTAAAGTGGATTCAGACTCGGACAGATAAAGAATTTTATTTCGCTCGTCCTCTAATATATCATCAAGAGGGATACCTAAGATCATATCTGGAGTGGTATCTATTTTTATTAAACCTTTCATGTAACTATTACAGGAATAGGCAGGAGACTCTTCAAGAAAAAATTTGCGTTTTCGTTGGACTTCTCTGATTATCCCGTAGGCAGGATCCTCTGCATTACCATCATAGACAAATTCCTTTATTGCAATAGCAGAGGATACCAATCGTATGTTTCTCTCCAAAGGAATACCCGCATAGTTAAGCGAAATTCTTTGAGAGATAAATCCAACAAAAGAGTAGATTAATTCATAATCGCCTTCTTCAGAAAGCTCCAACTCATAATAGCCCTCCAGGTTGGCACTTGTGCCAGAACTAGTCCCATTTATAAGAACAGTTGCGAATGGAAGTGCTCGTCCATCTTGGTCTAGGATATAACCAGACACCTTAGAAAAACCTAGAAAATGACTTAAAATTACCAAAACAGCAGAAAGAATCAGTCTACAGCGCTTAAGTTTCATGCAAAGAGTGTTTTTTAATTTTATATTTTGTTAATTACAAAGTATTTAAAACTTTATTCTAAATAGTAAGCAGTTGGCCTCGTAAAAACTTAGAGTGGCTGTTATTATAGTTTACTACAACACTATTTATTGATCATGAACAAGACAATAAACATAATTTATTCCGAACAACAACGAAATGTATTCCTTGAAGTGGAATCTATACTCGTTAATTTAATAAATCATCAAGGAAAAGAATCTGCTCAATTGAATTACATTTCTAGTGAGCAAATCAAATCCAAAGGATTCCAAATTCCATCTGGCATTATATTAAGCAATGAAGACTTAATCAAGGAATTGCTTTTAAACAATAAATCCGTTTCTAAAGATATATGTAATGTCTCACTCTGCAGTTCAAAAAGCCAGGGAGATTCTAATGTTTTGGTATTCAATATGGATCAAGTAATGGATTCAAAAATCAAATACTTGAAGCATTGTTTTAATTTTTTGCAATCCAACGGAGAGCATAATTTAAATATCCTTGTAAAAAACGCCACGCATTTAAATACAATAGAGAAGGAAATTGGATTATCGATTTTTGCCAAGCAGTATAAGGCTCTAAAGCTCAACTTTGTTTTTGCAGATGAATTAGATGAAATCAAATCCTTTAGGTTTGAAACTATATTATCTTTCCTACCTCAGTTGGATTTAGAGTATACGCTATTTTCAAAGGATTATGCAATGATATCAAAACCTGTTTATATCAATAGTAATTTTATTGCCTACTCAATTGCACAATCTGAGAACGGGCTTGGAAACCTTGAATCATATTTCAACGATCTTTCAAGCCTTGTATTTCTATTGGAATCAATTGGACTACATAATGCTGCGGAATGTTTGACAAAATCGATAGGAAAAGTTAAAGATGAATATCTTCATGAAATAGAGAATCAATTAGATATTTACAGATTTGGAGAAATGATTTCCTATGCTATCGAAGACGGTGATTCCTATCAGATAATCAGGAAAGGTCCAGTAAGCCAATTCGGAATTATAATCTAACAGGAATCAGATCAAAAGAATCAAAAAAACGATCAAGGGCATTAATCTTCTGCCCTTTTTTATAGATAGCTTGAATAGAATAATACCTATTCCGAATTACATAAACTTTTGTCTTAAGACTAAGAGTATTGTTCATATAGTCTATCCTATACATCCTTCCTTTTACTCCATTCAATTCTATTTCTGTATCATAGGCAAGTGCTCCTTTGAATGTTTCTACAGCGCCGTGAACGGTCTCGAGAAAGAAATCATCCATTAAATCAATAGAGTCCGAATGAATTGTACCCTCAGGGTATTCTATATAATTCAACTGATAAAAATATACAGGACCATTATCATTATTCAGATAATACGTCTGCTGATTTACTGAGCCAATACCTGATTCAATCATTTGCTCAGCTTCAGTAGGCTTTTCTGGAAAAAAAATTCTAAAACCAAGACTATCCTTGTGAGTAGAGTACCAAAGATCTTGACTACTAGCTTTTATAGAGAACAAGCTCAGAGATAATATTAACGCAATTCTAAAATTCATGATTTTCCTTTTAGTAAAGAGACCTTACCCTAAAGATAAGTTGTATAATACTATTGTCCTTTCTTTTATATTTAGACTTTAAATAATAATAGTCTATGAAAAACCTGCCTCTAATCTTATTTTTTTTCGCTTCTTTTAATTCACAAGCTCAAAATAGCTTTCTTTTTCCAAACGATTGTCTAGGACGCTATTCTGGTACCATGTACATAGAATATATAGGTAAAGGAATTGTGGATTCGGCTCATGTGGAGCTGGAATTTTCTAAAACGGATAAAGATTTTGAATGGAATTATTTTAATACCATCGAGAATGAACGATATGGAAAAATCGAGAAAAGATATACTCTTATCCAAGATGAATCTAAAAAAGGGCTTTTCATTTTGGATGAAAATAATGGCATTCAAATAGAGCACACAAATATTGGAAGGAACCTCTATTCAACATTTGAAGTACAAGGAAATTTAATTTTCTACAATTTAGAGTGTATAGATAATCAAACTTTGTACTATAAAATCCTAACAAGTGACATGAATAAACTTAAGGAAAGTAATATTCAATCAGATGGAGAGGAAGAACAAATATTGAAAGTCAATTCTTATCTTCCATTTACAAGTCAATATGTTACACTTAAAAAATATTGAAATGAAGTTAATTAATATCCTATTCATCTTAATTTTCACTTGTAGCCTCAGGGCACAGGTAGAGAAGGCACCAGACAGAGTTCGCGGTGAAGGTCCTTATAGTCAATTAATTATTAGGGGAGTAACACTTGTAGATGGTACTGGCTCTCCCCCTTTTGGTCCAGTAGACATTGTTATAGAAGAAAATAAAATCGTAAACATCCGAGTGGTCGGTAATCCGGGTGTCCCAATCAATGAAAAGAGAAGGCCTCAATTAAAAGAAGGTGGTCGTGAAATTGATGCATACGGAAAATACGTACTCCCAGGATTTGTAGATATGCATGGCCATATCGGTGGAAGATCACAAGGTGCAGATGCTGAATATGTATTTAAACTTTGGTTAGCACATGGAATTACAACCATTCGTGATCCATCATGTGGTAATGGATTAGACTGGGTCTTAGATCAAAAAAGACGAAGCAATGCCAATGAAATAGCGGCCCCAAGGATACACGCCTACACAGTTTTTGGACAAGGGCAATATGCAGGTATTAATAGCGCAGAGGAAGCGAAAAAATGGGTGCAAGAAAATGCTAACAAAGGAGCTGATGGCATAAAATTTTTTGGTGCTTCTCCTCCAATAATGGATGCGGCATTAAGAGAAAACAAACGTTTAGGCTTGCGATCTGCCTGTCATCATGCACAATTAGATGTTGCGAGATGGAATGTTATTCAGTCTGCAGAGGCGGGTCTCACTTCTATGGAACATTGGTACGGATTACCTGAAGCATTATTTGAAGGCAGAACCATTCAGAACTATCCAGCAGATTATAATTATTACAACGAGCAGGATCGATTTAGAGAAGCAGGTAGACTTTGGAAACAAGCTGCTGAGCCATTCTCTGATCATTGGAATATGGTCATGGATAGCCTTATTGCTATGGATTTCACCTTGGATCCTACCTTTAACATCTACGAAGCCAATAGAGACCTTCATCGGGCTAGAAGACAAGAATGGCATGAAGAATTTACTATGCCAAATCTTTGGCGATTCTATCAACCTAGCAGAATTTCTCATGGATCGTATTGGCACGACTGGGGCACAGAAGAGGAATTAATTTGGAAAGAGAATTATAGACTTTGGATGACTTTTGTCAATGAATATAAAAACCGAGGTGGTCGAGTAACTACTGGTTCCGACTCTGGATTCATATACCAATTATACGGATTTGCCTATGTAAGAGAATTAGAGTTACTACGTGAAGCTGGTTTCCATCCATTAGAGGTTATCCGAGCGGCCACCTTATATGGGGCTGAAGCATTAGGTGTAGGAGAAGAAATTGGTTCTGTAGAAATCGGCAAACTAGCTGATTTGATTATTATTGATGAGAATCCACTGCGCAATTTTAAGTATCTTTACGGAACTGGAGCAGTGAAGTTAAGTCCTGACAACGAAATCTACAGAGCAGGAATCGTTGACTATACTATCAAAGATGGAGTCGTTTATGATGCAGAACTTTTGTTAGACGATGTTCGTAATATGGTCAAGGCTGCTAAGACAGAGGAAGATTTTGAAATTAGACAACCAGGTATAAAGGAATAATAAATGGGAAAGAAGAATAAAATCGGAGTAGTATATTCTACAAATCCAGATTATGATTATGATTTTGAAGAAAAGGAAAATGTAGAAACATTAGACCCTGGACAGCAAAAGCTAAGAATCTTTATTGACCGAAAGATGAGAAAGGGAAAAGAAGTCACTATTGTGGAATCCTTTGTCGGATCAGAAGAAGACTTGAAGGATCTAGGAAAAACACTCAAATCTAAATGTGGTGTTGGTGGCTCAGTTAAAGATGGAGAGATCATTATCCAGGGCAACCAAAAGGATAAAGTATATGATCTTTTGGTAAAAATGGGTTATACAAATTCGAAGAAAAAAGGATAATAAAAAAGAGGCCAGAGCGATGACTCTGTCATA
>JAQXAY010000292.1 GCA_029252685.1 Saprospiraceae bacterium
TACCAATAATTCCTGCTTTATTTCCACAGCAGGCGATAGCCGCTCCCATAAGATCACCTTGTACAACAATGCGACTTTTAGGGATTGCATTTTGAAGAAGGTCTTTTATATAATCTTGCTGTTTGTAGGCACTGCAGCCTGAACCATAAAAAAATACTTCATTGACATCAAGAAGCATCTTATGTTCTTGAATTAGCTTAGTAAGTGTTTCAGATATTTGCGCTGTGGATTGTACAAAGGGCTGTATACCTTTACTTTTAAAAGAATGTATAGCATTGTTTTTTAGAATTATATTCCAATCTGCCTTCGTACCGCCACTATCAATGATTGCTTTCATAAGCAGGACTAAATTGTTTAAAAATCCATATCTCCACCTCTCATGTCAGATCTTCCTCGATTTCCTCTATTACTTCTTTTTTCTTGACGTAAAGAGTATCTGAACCCTGCTATCAATAATCTGCTTTGACGCTTCCAAGTTCCACTTAATTCAAAAATATTTGTCTCCGAGGCGTAATATGACCATTGTCTAGTGTCAAATATGTCAGAAAGCCTTAAGGATATTACGCCTTTATCTTTTAAGATTTTCTTTTGAACGGATATATCAAATGAATAAATGGCATCTGTGGTTCCCTGAACTCGGACCATAGGTGTTCTGTAGAAACCTGATAGCTGAATACCAAAGCCATTTTTAAAATTCATCATAGACATGATTCGGCCAGAACCCATATATCCTGTACTTGCCAGAGTAGCATCAATATTGCTTCCGTCCAGTTTTGAATAGTAAAAGGAATAGTTAGTATTAATATTCCACCATTTGGCAGGCCTGAAGCTAAGGATAAGTTCTAAACCGGAATTTTGTCCAGTAGATAAATTAGCGAAAGTTGAAACCCTTACAGAGTCGTTTTGGATTTCGGTAATTCGTTGAATAATCTGGTCAGTCTCTTTATGAAATACTGAAGCGGCAATGGTTCCTTTCTTTTTGGAGATCTGATAACTAAGTTCAAATGAATTGATGGTCTCTGGAAGTAAGTTTGGATTACCTGTTCTAATATTACTAGGGTCGGAGAAGTCTGTAAACGGATTTAAAGTACGTGTCCTTGGTCGATTAATTCTTCTGCTATAGGTCGCTTGCAGGGATTGATTTTCACCCAAATCATAAGATAGGGCGGCTGAGGGAAAAAGCATATGATAATCATTGCTATTCGCAGTGTTGTTATCTATCACTTCAGCCAATGTGCTGGTGTATTCGTATCGAAGTCCCATTTGAAGAGAAATTGTATTTATTTCTTGATTCCAAATACCATAGGCTGCTCCAATTCTTTCTGTGTATACAAAATGATTGCTGAGTTGATCATTTTCAGATTCTGCTCCTGTAAGCAAATCTACATTGTTTAATGTATAATCATTTCCAAAAACACGTTGGTTGAGTTTAAGTCCTGTTTCAACTTTCTTTAATTTTGATACGGGATAAACAAAATCCATCTGTGCTACTGTTGTCTCACTTTTTCTTTGTGTTCCACTAGATTGAAGGAGCCTGTACCAATAAGAATCATCGGCATAAAAGAAAGAATCTGATATGAAGCTGTTATCATTGTCTGCACGGTCACTGTATCGAAGACTTATGTCTAGGCTTTGGCCTGGATTAGCATAGCTTTTATTGAAACTTGCATTGATTTCCTTTGTTGTTCCAGCCTCTGTTTCATCTTCAAATCGATTTGCATAGTGACTTTTAACTCCATTGTTGTCATAGAAATCAGAAATTCTAGTCGCTGGATCAAGTTCATCTGATATACCAATATTCCCATTGATGCTAATTGATGTATTACTGTCTAGGATATATTCTACACCTACATTGGCATTGTGATTGACGTCCTTGGGTGTTCCACTAAAAATATAATATTGACGGTACAAGCTATCTTTGTTGCTTAAAAAGGTAGTTCGGTCTGTTATGCCTATTCTATAGGTTTCATTATATCTTCCGGAATAGCCAGTTGTAAGGTTCCACCGGGCAATCTTTAAATTTGCTGACACACTAGCATTGGCTCTCGGTCCTGTTCCTCCAGAAACATTACTTACAAGGTTGAATCCCTTTTTATTTAGTTTCTTTGTCGTGATATTAATGATTCCCGCACTGCCTTCTGGATCATATTTTGCTGACGGATTTGTAATTACTTCAATGTTCTTAATAGACGTAGCATCTATTTGAGCAAGAAGGGCTCTTCTGTCTAGTCCAGCGAGTCCAGATTCTTTTCCATTTATTAAAATTCTTATATTTTGACTTCCTCTTAAAGATATATTGTCATCTTGGTCTACAGTAATTGAAGGTATGTTTCGCAAGAGTTCTGTTGCATCACCAGACATTGATGCTAGATTGTCTTCAACATTGAAAACTTTTTTTTCTAATCCATATTGAACATACTCTCTTTGACCTTTTACCTCAAATTCTTTAAGATTTTCTGATGATTTGGTCATTGTAACTTGACCTAGGGATAAGGATTCGGCAATCTCTATAGCTTCAAGGGTTTTTTCTTCAAATCCAAGATAGTTGATTTTCAGGCTGTAAACACCAGGTTCTACATTGCTAAACTCAAAGCTTCCATCTGCATTACTTAAGTTACCTTGAATTATGGATTCATTTTCGACCTGAATCAAGCCGATCGTGGCAAAGCCTATTGCAGCATTTGATTCCGAATCCCAGATTTGTCCCGAAATCGAAAATTGACCATTTAGTGTTAGAACGAAAAGTAAGAATGTTGAGATTAAAAGTAGTTTCTGCTTCATTAAGAAAATTTTCTATTGAACAATTAATTTTCAAAGAAGTTGCAATTAAATAAAAAAGGCAAGGTGTATCAATACCCTTGCCTTTTTTATTTCTTATTTAGAAGCTCTCTAAGCAGATAAGACCTTTATAATAACAACTAATAAAACACTTACAACTAATCCTAGTGAAACTTTTCCAAGGTCGACTAGTACTTCTTTGAGAGTCTCTTTCTTTAATTTATGGTCTGTTCGAATTCGAATTCCAAATTCTCTACCTGCCAAAAGACCTATAAATACCCATGTTGTGCTCATTGGCAGATTACCAGTCCATGGGAATTGATAGTCCATTCCGAAGATTGCATCGTATTTGAAGATGTACAGAATTATTGCATAAATTAAATCTACAAAGGTTGCTGATCGAATATCTGAAGTATTTGTTTTCCTTCGGACAACTTCTTGAACATTACCTCCTCTTCTATAAAATATAAGGGCAAGAAGTCCAAGTAATATCAAAAGAGAAAGTATGAAGCTGCCTACACTCATGTTTTGGCCGCCCTGTAGATATACATAAATGTTTGCAAGATCTTGGGTCAACCATTGAAACCAAAGAAAACCAGTGGTCATCCATTGCGCCGCAACCCAAAATTTATAATGATCTGATTTTATTGGATTCTTTTTATAACGTTTTTCGGTTAGCCCTGATATGGAAATGTATATAACAAATGCTGACACGAAAGCGACCATATATCCCAATAGTGACTTATTTATCATGCCCCCCATCTTAGTACTTGAATCAAATATTGAGGCAAAAAGCGAACCTATATCATTTGGAACCTTATTCAATGAAAATAGGGTAAGTATCATAAATGTTGTACTTACCGGTATTCCTAACCTTGTTATAAACAAGAGAACAAAGGGTGGAATAAGATAGTACCATTCGTACAAGTCTGGAGTCAATTCAGGAATATATTTGTCTAAACGGCCATAATGGATGTCAGCATTGACATATCCATTTACTAGAGCAGCCGTCATGATTGTAGCCGCGAAAGCATACAGTACATACCATTTGATCTTCTTCTCGTTGGACGTCAAGAATGTTCCTAGTGTTTGGATTACATCATTTCCTACTACTGAGAAAGCGGCAAGAAAAAACCCGAACCACATTACAAAATTGCTTAGTTCCATAGCACTTTTTAAAATTTTGCTTAAAGAACGGAAAGAAACTTAATGTTTAAGCTCTGCCAATGTTAAGTTATTGTTATTTCTTTGAACGAAAAAATAATTTCAGACCTACGCATAATCTCAAGTAGAGACTTTTTTTGAAGCACTGTGAGTAGGGTATAATTTTAGGTCTAAGGTTCAAAGTATTGCAATATGCCTTGAGGCTAGAGTTTGAAAAAAATAAATCGATGAAGCTTAGATTCCAGATTCATATTTGTGTTCCAAATATTGTGAAGGTTGAACTTTAATTTTAAGATTTATTTCAAAGTAGACATAATGAGGGCATTTTTTTTTTGTTAATTTGGTTTTATATCTGAGAATCAGTGTTAAAGATCTGATTGGTTTAATTTTTTAATAAGATGAGTAATTTAAATTAAAACTTACTACCTTTGTATTCCGTAGCAATACTAGTGTTTCTTTAATTTAAATGGTTCAATTCTAATTACTGACATGACCAAATATGTTTTTGTTACGGGCGGTGTAACTTCTTCCCTAGGTAAAGGTATTATTTCAGCTTCTCTTGCAAAACTTCTGCAATCTAGAGGACTTAATGTGACGATTCAAAAGTTCGATCCATACATAAATGTAGATCCTGGAACGCTTAATCCATATGAACATGGCGAATGCTATGTTACAGAAGATGGAGCAGAGACAGATTTAGATTTAGGACACTACGAACGATTTCTAAATAAAGCGACTTCTCAAGCTAACAATGTTACTACTGGTAGGATTTATCAGACAGTCATCAATAAAGAGCGCGCTGGTGCTTACCTTGGCAAGACTGTTCAGGTAATACCACATATTACTGATGAGATCAAGCGTAGGATGCAAATCTTGGGTAATAATGGTGAATATGATCTTGTGATTACAGAGATTGGCGGTACCGTAGGTGATATTGAATCTTTACCATATTTAGAAGCTGTTCGTCAGATTCGATGGGATTTAGGGACTGAGAATTGTATCGTCGTTCACCTAACCTTGATACCTTATCTAGATGCGGCTAAAGAACTAAAGACTAAGCCAACTCAGCACTCTGTTAAAGAACTTCAAAAGGCAGGACTACAAGCTGATGTTTTAGTATGTAGAACAGAACATGACCTAAATAAAGCTATAAAGCGCAAATTAGCTCTCTTCTGCAATGTTGATGTAAGTTCTGTAATAGAAGCTAAAGATGCATCCACCATCTACGAGGTGCCATTATTGATGCAAAAGGAAAAGTTGGATGAAGTTGTAATTAACAAACTTCGTCTTAGGGATATGCAAGAGCCAAATCTTAAAAAATGGAAGTCCTTCTTAAATAAGTTGAAGTCTCCAAAAGAAGAAGTTTCAATTGGCTTGATCGGAAAATACAATGAATTACCGGATGCTTACAAATCTATTTACGAGGCTTTTATTCATGCAGGTGCAAAGAATTCTTGTAAGGTAAACGTTGTTCCTGTACACTCAGAATCATTAGATGATGCAAAGAGTTTAAAGGATACATTTGAGAATCTGAATGGTATTCTGGTTGCTCCTGGTTTTGGAGAGCGTGGAATCCAAGGAAAGATAAATGCAATACAATATGCTCGAGAGCATGGTTTTCCTTTTTTTGGTATTTGTTTGGGTATGCAGTGTGCCGTCGTAGAGTTTGCGCGCAATGTTGCAAAATTAAATGCTGCATCACAAGAAGTTCATGCACATGTTGAGCATCCAGTGATTCACCTTATGGAAGAACAACAAGATGTGGTAGAGAAAGGGGGTACCATGCGATTAGGATCTTATACTTGTACTTTAGAGAAAGATTCAAAAGCATATAAAGCGTACGGCAAGAAATCAATATCTGAAAGACATAGACACCGCTACGAGTT
>JAQXAY010000005.1 GCA_029252685.1 Saprospiraceae bacterium
CCAATTTTAAGTTAACTCAAACTGAGGGTTCTGATCTAGTACTGTTATCAGATGCAAATGAATCGATTATAGAAATTTTCACCTTAGACTATACATTGGTCGAGCATTCTCGTTGTCGAGTAACTGATGGAAGTTCTGATTGGAAGATTAGCACTTCTCCTACATTTGGTGAATCAAATGATGGGTCTCCTCAGATAAATGGATATACAGCAAGGCCACAGATGAGCATTGAAGCAGGGTTTTACTCAGGACCTCAGACTGTCATAATTACAAATAATGAACCCAATTCAATATTACGATATACTTTAGATGGGACGAATCCTACACCTAGTTCACCTGAATATAGTGGAGCGATTACCATTAGCCAAACACAAGTGCTAAAGGCACAAGCGTTTAGTAATGACCCTGAGATTCTTCCGGGTAAAATGGATTTTAACACCTACTTTATTGATGAAGATTTTTCCCTAGCTGTATTTTCTGTTGCAGCTGATCAGGTGATCGAACTTGCAAATGGAAATGGACCCTTAATTCCTATAGGTTCTTTAGAGTACTTTAATACAGATAAAGAAAGAGAAGCTACTTCCTTTGGAAGTTTGAATAGACATGGACAAGATTCTTGGGTCTTGGATCACCGTAGTTTAGATTGGGTTTCAAGAGATGAGATGGGCTATTCTAAGGCTGTCAATGCGCCCTTGTTTGCTTACTCTGAAAGAGACGATTATCAGAAATTTATGTTCCGAAATTCAGGGGATGATAATTACCCTGCAATTGATGATAATAATCATGAAGGATCAACGCATATTAGAGATGAGTATGTGCATGCTTTGTCGCAATTGGGTGGGATGAAATTAGATCAAAGAGCAGTAGAACGAGTTATCCTATTCTTAAATGGTCAATATTGGGGTGTATACGGTATGAGAGAGCGACCTGTAGATCATGATTATACAGACGAGTACTATGATCAGGGAAAATATGATGTTCAATATCTATCCACTTGGGGATCTTCAGAAGCTGAATATGGTGGACTGCAGGCGGTTGCTGATTGGGAGAATTTGAGGAATTTTATTTTAGAAAATGATATGAGTGTTCCGGATAATTATCAAGTAGCGGAGGACAGTATCAGCATGAAGAGTATGATCGATTATTTTGTGATGAACCTTAATGTAGTTGCGGTCGACTGGTTGAATTACAATACAGGATGGTGGAGAGGTCGCGACCCAGAGGGAGATCATAAGAAATGGGGATATATTCTCTGGGATTTAGATGCTACTTTCGACTATTATATCAACTATACAAATGTACCTAATCCAGATCCGGATGCAGAGCCTTGTGATCTAGAAGATATTGCGGATTATATGGACCAGTTTTTTGGACCTGAGGTTACGGATTATGCTTCTTTATTAGATGATACCGGTCAAGTAATCATTGATATTGATACTACGATTAATTGTTTGACATTGACCAATGGGAGCTCTCCCTACCCTGTCACAGATACCCTTTTTCACCTAGTCATTCAGTCAGATCCATATTGTTGTGAAACAGACTGGGATGGTATATGTCAAGATGCTTATGATGAACTTTTGGAAGGTGGCATTGGCGGTCCAGGTGGTGGGATTACAGATTACTATGGTAATATAGGAAGCCACGAAAAGATATTTTTAAAGTTGTTGGACGAAAGCCCTGTGTTTAAGCAATTGTATTATTCGAGATACGCAGATCTGATGAACACTGTCTTTACTTGTCAAAATATGGATACCGTTTTGGATAGTATGCTTGCCGTTATCGAACCTGAAATGCCTCGCCAAATTTCACGATGGGGAGGAACAATGGCTGAATGGGAGTCTAATGTTGAAGATTTAAAAGCATTTGTTTATGAGCGATGTACGCTTTTAGATGAGGGTGCTATAAACTGTTATGACGATTTGACGGGAGTATATCCGCTAACCTTGATGACAGAACCAGCTGGTGTCGGTGAAATAGAATTTAATACACTGGATATCGAAGTGTTCCCGTGGTCAGGTGATTATTTTGGCGGTATGGAGAATTATATTGAGGCAAAAGTGGCAGAGGACTTTGAAGATGACTGGGAGTTTAGCCATTGGATCAGTACTTCAGGTAATCTTATCGCACCGAGTGTTGAAGATGTAGAAGCTAGTTTGACCTTGGAACAAGCAGATACTTTGATTGCAGTCTTTGTAGAAGAAGGTTCTGTAAGTACTAATGAGTTAAAGGCAAAATATGATTTGAATGTATTTCCAAATCCTGCCTCGGATTATCTTCAGGTAGAATACAGTTTGGAAACTTCGGAAAATGTTCAGCTTGAATTATATTCAATGTCCGGTCAATTAGTTCAACGTTTTTCTGAGGTAAACGGAAGACAAGGCGCTGGAAGCTATTCGTCTAATCTTACATTGGAAGCTATAGAAAACTCAGGTCTGTATATTTTGAATGTAACGATCGGGGAAGACCGCAAGCGATACAAAATTAATATTATTAAGTAAGGCCATAGGGCTCAAACGTAGTTGGACGAGATTGATTCTTAAATGAATCAATCTCGTTTTGTTTATATGAATAGCTTGGAAGTCTGTCTGCGAACTTAGTTTCTCTATTTATATGGTCTTTTGAAGTTCCAAAAGTTAGCAGCAATTATCATCCCTAATACCTGAGAGTGTCCAAATTGACTACTGATATTAATTGGACTCAAACAATACTCATGATTTATTGTTTAAATTTTTTCTAGACGTTATTAATGCTGCTATTGTAAAATCTTTTTGACTACGAATAGCAATAAGCTTTGTTTGATCTGTTTTACAGATATCGAGTACCTAAAAACAGAATTAATATTAATATCTTCTGAAAGCCTAAATAATAGATTTAAAAGTTAGAAGTTTAGACGAGTATAATCACGTCTTATCCTTTTTTTAAGTTAAAATATATTTTACCCTATCGAGA
>JAQXAY010000257.1 GCA_029252685.1 Saprospiraceae bacterium
GAAAATCTTTTTGGTTTTTATCGATCCATTGAGCCTCTTTCTTTAAAAAATCAACACTAACGTAAGATTCAGGTTGAAAAAACCGGAGTTTTCTCATATTTTTCAAAGAAACCCTACTCGCAGACAATATAGCAATACAACCATTTTCAAATTCAAGTTGAGCATTACATATGTCCAAACTTCGCTTGAATACAGATGCCCCTGTAGCAGTAATATGCTTTATAGGAGATTTCACCAATTCAAGTATTATATCAAGATCATGAATCATTAGATCCATAACAACAGATACATCATTACCTCGAGGATTGTAGTTTGCAAGCCTATGCGCTTCGAGAAACAATGGATTTAAGGGCTTATTTCGAATAGCAAGAAATGCTGGGTTAAAACGTTCTACATGACCGACCTGTAGCTTGACTTGATTGAGTTTACAAAGGTCAACCAACTCTTCTGCCTCTTTGTAAGTTGCAGTAATAGGTTTTTCTATAAACACATGCTTACCAGCTTTTATAACCTCGCTAGCTACTGAAAAGTGGGACCTAGTAGAACTAACAACATCTATTAAATCTACGGCTTCGATCAAGGACTCTAATGAAGAAAAAACAGGGATTTGATACAAGTTACCGATGAAAGCAGCACGGCTCGCATCAATATCAAAACCTCCAACAATCTCATAATCAGTATTCAGTTCGGTTAAACATTTTACATGAATCTCCCCCAAATACCCCAATCCAACAATACCAACCTTCAGCATCTTAATTCTTCTAACTCATTATAATATGTGAAATTAAAAAAATTAAAAGATTTAAGAGATTTTAGATCATTTATATCAATCAAAAGCAAAAGTTTCCTAATACTAAACAGCTACTTCAAAAAAATCAAATTAGAAAGTCTGTGAGCGCTTGCTTCCGACTCGAAATCTAAAAATTCAAGCTTTACAACATCAAGCTCTTCTGAAATGACCGAAAAAGGGTTTTCAACCCTAACTATCTCATTATCAAATGAATAAAAAGACGAAAAAGACTGCAATTTGTCCGACAAATGGGCGTTTTTGTCCATTTTGTTAACTAAATAATCGTTAAAGAACCTTATAAACATCTTATTATCAGCATAAAAATGATTTGTCGGCAGGTGTGTTTCCCAGTCTGTACTTAAAAGATGAATACCTTTGTCATAGATAAGGTTTAGATCTTCTAAATTTTCAAATTCAACAGATACATAGAGGTTGTTATTGATTAAATAACATTTAAGTTCTGCATCATGCGTATCATTAAGTTGTTGGAGATGCTTAATAAGTGAAACAGCTTTTTGCTGTATTTCTGGATTTACAAATCCTGTAAACTCGATATGAAAATGAGCATAACCACTTCCATCCTTTCTGAGGTGAATAGATTCAGTATACTTAAAACAACTAGGTAAGAAAAGACAAATCCCTATTAGGAAAAATAGATTGTAATTACGGAGCATATGTTTACTTTATTGAAAGTAGACCTCCCCCTAGTATGTATAAGTTGACTTATTAAATATTGTAAAAAGAATCCCAAAGTAATATTCCTCCAAATACAGTTATCAGAACCAATAAACCAAAACCTATTTTAATAGATTGATTTAATAAATTTACAAACTGCCGAATATCAGCCTCCTCTTTCGGGTATTTAGGAATTATCTCTTCCTCTAATTTCTTTTTGTTAAAAATGTGCTTCGAATCAAATTCTACATTATTTTTAACAAGGATCCTGTAACTTTTAGTCACTTTTCGTCTGAAATAAAAATTCATAACCAAGAGACCTAAGAAAAGTAATCCTATTAAGATTTTTAAAAGAAGTTCCATAAATTTAAATTGAATCCAAATTTATAAAAATAAGCTTTACTTAGTTCAGTAAATCGAGTAAATAATAAATAAAATACACACTTATGAGGGCATCCTTAATTTTTTCCATACTCATCTTTTTTTGTTTGAACATAAATGGTCAAAAAAGATCATTGGATTATTTTCTTGGCGCTGACAAATATGATAATGCTATCCCATCGCCCGAAAGCTATCTAGGCTATATGCCCGGTGAATGGCACATCAGCCACCATGAGTTAGTAGGCTACTTAAAGACACTTGGCCAATCATCAGAACAAGCCAAATTTGTTGAATTTGGAAAAACTTACGAAAATAGACCCTTAGTTTATTTAGTAGTAAGTTCAAAAGAGAACCTAAAGAATATTGAGCAAATAAAAAAAGATCATAAAAAGTTAACGAATCCAAATACCTCAGAAGGATTGAATACTTCAAAAATGCCTGTAGTAGTTTATCAGGGCTTCAGTATTCATGGAAATGAACCTTCAGGTGCAAATGCAGTTCCACTTTTAGCATACCATTTATTAGCATCGAAATCAAAAGACACCGAACAATTACTTAAAAATGCTGTGATTCTAATTGACCCCTGTTTCAACCCTGATGGTTTCAATCGTTTTGCAAGTTGGGTTAACAGCCATAAAGGTGTAAATCAAAATGGTGATAGCCAATCAAGAGAATACAACGAACCTTGGCCAAGAGGAAGAACAAATCATTATTGGTTTGACTTAAATAGAGATTGGTTACCAGCTCAGCATCCAGAGTCACAAGGAAGAATTGCAAATTTTCATGAATGGAAACCAAATATCCTTACAGATCATCATGAAATGGGTTCCAATTCTACATTCTTTTTTCAACCGGGAATACCACAACGAACTAACCCAAACACACCACAATTAAATCAAGACCTAACCGAACAAATAGGACAATTTCATGCAGATGCTCTAGACGAAATCGGATCGCTTTACTTCACAAAGGAAGCATTTGATGATTACTACTACGGAAAGGGTTCAACTTATCCTGACATCAATGGATCAGTGGGTATTCTATTTGAGCAAGGAAGTTCAAGAGGGCATCTCCAACAGACAGAAAATGGACCACTAGATTTCTCTTTTACGATCAAGAACCAATTGACTACAGCTATATCAACACTAACTGCAGCAAAGTCAATGCGAGTTCAACTGTTAGATTACCAAAGGGAATTCTACAAGGATGCGTCGAAAATGTCTGAAGAAGATGAACATCTCGGATATGTATTCACTATGCACGGAGATCAAGCGAGAGCTGCTAATTTCATTGAAATGCTAAAAAGACATCAAATTGAAATACATGCCACAAGCAAGGATATAGAAAGTCAGTCAAATACCTATTATCAATTTGATAGTTATTTTATTCCATTTGACCAAGATCAATACAGGTTAATAAAAGCAGCATTTGAACATAGAACAACCTTCAAGGATAGTATCTTCTATGATGTATCCGCATTTAATTTAGCAGATGCGTTTGGTGCAGATTTCGATTTAGTTGAAAAAAGAGATAAAGATGTAATTGGTAAAAAGATAGAAAGCCTTGAGAGTGTAAATCCTAAGGTAGAAATACCAGAGTTTAGCGACTATGGTTATTTGATTGAATGGGAGCAATATGCCGCTCCGGCTGTTTTATATGAAGTACTTGATAAGGACATTAGAGTAAAGGTTGCAAACCTTCCATTTACTTTAGATAAGAAAAAATATTATAGAGCAGGCACCCTATTTATTCCAGTTGCTAATCAGGTGCTTAATGCACAAGAACTATACAGTTTATTAGAACAAACAAGTAAAGTACATAATGTAAAGGTGTCTGAGATATATACTGGTTTGACACATGTAGGCCCAGATATGGGCTCAAGAAATTTTTCGATTATAAAAAAACCGGAGATCTTAATCTTAGGAGGAGGTGGAGTAAGCAGTTATGACGCCGGAGAAGTTTGGCATTTATTGGATCAGGTATATGGAATACCATCATCATTGGTCACATTAGATAATATTGCTGGTACTGACCTTAGTAAATATAATGTTATCATAATGCCTAGTGGCTCTTACAATGCGCTAAAAACTTCTGGTAAATCAAAGATAGAACAATGGGCAGCCCAACGAAATAATACTATCGTGGCTTATGGAAATGCATTAAGATGGTTAGCCTCAAACGGGATAGGCTCTTTGAAGATCAATAAGAACAAATCAGTTACAAATGAACTAACTAGACCTTATAATATGCTAGCCAGAGATCGAGGATCTAATGTTATAGGCGGAGCTATATTAAATATTAACACAGATCTAAGCCACCCAATATTTTACGGCTACCACGATTCTAATATTCAAATATTCAGAAAAGGAAATGTGTTTCTAAATAAACCCAAAAATAAATATGCGGCACCTGCATACTATGATAACAATCCATTGACGAGCGGATACGCTTCTGTAGGTAACATAGAACTATTAGCAAATTCACCCGCAATATTAGGAACAAGCTTTAAACGATCAACTTTAATATGCTTTGCGGATAATCCAAACTTTAGAGCCTTTTGGCATAACACCCAAAAACTTTCAGCAAATGCAATCTTTTTTGGATCAATCATCAACAAAGGAGCTTTAGAATAAAAAAAAGAAGATTCCAGGTGGAGTCTTCTTTTATCTTAGATGATCAAAAACTTGGACCGAATATTTTCGGTTTGGAATGTTAACTGATGTAAATATAAGTTTATATATAATCCTAAAACGGACACATCAACTATGTTATTGGTCAAAAAAAAAGCCCAGTTTGCACTGGGCTTAAGATCTTTATTCGATCTGTTACTTAGTGTACCCTTTAAGGATACGGAACATAAAGAAAAATCTGTAAGGATTAAATTGGTTTAAATTTTAATACTTAATTAGATTTAACTATGAATAGAATATAGTTTTTAATAGGATGTTATGTGCTCGGTTTTAGTTAACTATTATTCTAAACAAGGATGTTAACTTAATAATGGAATGTTAATTGATTGTACAAATCTAAGATTTAAACGCTTCACAAAAAGGACATTTTAATATATAAAAAGGACAAAAAAAGAACCCTTGACAGGGTTCTTTTCCCTTTATTTATTGACTTTTTGAGGAAAATGTGTAATTAGCGAAACTCTATTAACTTAGTTTAATGCGTTAGAACAAATGTATTTCATTCCCAAGAAACAAATCGGACAAGCAACCTAACTTATCGGTAAAATCAAACAAAGTCTGAAGGATTTCGTCCAAAGTGATTTTTGAAGAGCTTAGCAAAGTGTGCACTTGACTTAAAACCTAACTTATAGGAGAGTTCTTTTACGGAGTAAACACTGCGGGTTTCAAGTAACTTACGAGCCACATTCATTTTGTACTTCCTGATGTACTGGTTAGGAGTGAATCCTGTTAATTTCTGAATCTTTCTTCTAAGCTGTCGAGAGCTAATAGCCAAGTTGTAAGATAGATCCTCAATAGTAAACTCTAATCGTTCAATATTTTCCTCTATATATTTATCTAACTGCTCTAAAAACTCTTTATCAGCCAAAGGCAAGCCCTCTTCAAGGTTTATAGTCTCATGAGGTTCAGCTGCCTTAGAAGTATCTGATTGCAGAGCAAGCTCATTTAATTCGACTTTACTACTCTCGCGCACTCTATAATTTTTAAGAAGATTTTCAACTACAACCAACAATTCTGATTCTAGAAAAGGTTTACTCAAGTAATCTTCAACACCAATCCTTAATGCTTTTAAAATATCCTCTTTTGAATCCCGAGCAGATAAAAATAAAAAACCAATATCAGCATATAATTTATTGTTCTTTATAAGTTCTAAAAACTCAAAACCATCCATCTTTGGCATCATAATATCTGAAATAATCAATTGTGGCATAATTATTCCAGCTTCATTTAAGTAATCCCAAGCTTCTTGACCATTGTTTTTAACAGTAACATTATATTTATCCTTTAATAGAAGTTCTATAAATATGGCTAATTGACGATTATCTTCAACTAATAAAATATCGTGTCGAAGACCTCCATCTTTTTCATCAACTACTATTTGATCATGAATCTCAAGTTGAACCCCATTTTTGATATGCTCATCATCTATCTTTTCTGAGTGTATTAAGGGCAATAAAAACTTAAAAGTTGTACCAACAGCTTTTTTACTAGTAACGGACAAGCCCCCTCCCATTAAATCTGCAAACTCTTTCGAGATTGCTAATCCTATACCTAACGAAGAGCCACTCTCGTAACTCGAGGTTGTGTGAAATCTATCGAACAAGTACTTCAGTTTATTTTCTGAAATTCCATGTCCATTATCTTTAATTAAAATTTCAATGGATTCTTTTACAACATTTACATTAACAGACAGGTCTGTGATACCTTTGGCATGCCTTAATGAATTGTCGATTAAGTTTGAAATAACAGTATGAACCATTTTGCGATCAAAAAGTCCATAAATAGTGCTCTGATTCGTATCAAAGGAAATATTTATTTTTTTGGTTTCAGCTCTTATATTAAATTGGCTAATTCTGTCTTTAATAAATTCCACAATATCTAAGTGACTAAGGCTGACCTCCTGTTTGCCTAATTCAAGCTTTGAAAGATCTAAGATTTCTTTTATTAATTCCGACAAACGCTGAATATTTGAATTTGCCATATCGAATAAGACTTTCTCAGCTGCAGGCAGATTAGAAATAAGGGACAACTTTTCAATAGGTCCCTTTATCAAACTTAAGGGAGTCTTAAGTTCGTGCGAAATATTGATAAAAAACTTATCCTTTAGTTTTGTCAACTCTTCCAGTTCTATAGCCTGTTTCCT
>JAQXAY010000056.1 GCA_029252685.1 Saprospiraceae bacterium
GGCGGTATCCCAGAATTAGTTATAAATAAAAAAACAGGCCTCTTAGGTAAGGTAAAAGATCCTTCCAAGTTAGCTGAATTGGCCATGGAAATGATTCAAAACAATGCACTCAGGCAAAAGTTAATCGAAGGAGCAAAAGCACATGTTCTGAAATTCTCTAAAGAAAATACAGCTAAAAATACACTCAGACATTATCGAGAAATACTAGATCAATCTTCTTGAGCTTTAAAATATGCTTTTACTTTTTTGGCAATGGATGGTCCAACGACCTCTGTAAGTTCACTAACAAGCGCTAGCTTAACCTGCTTGACAGACCCAAAATGATTCAATAACTTATCCGCAGTGTTTGTGCCTACACCTGCAATATTTGTAAGCTCAGTTTGCGTAAGACCCTTAGAGCGTTTATCCCTGTGAAAAGTAATCGCAAATCGGTGGGCTTCATTACGAGCATGTTGAATCAACTTCAAAGATTCGGATTTCTTATTGATATATAATGGAATGGAATCTCCCGGGAAGAAAATCTCTTCCAAACGCTTAGCGATACCTATAACCGTCATCTGACCTACTAAACCCAACTCCTCAACAGCTTTCATTGAAGAACTCAGTTGTCCTTTACCGCCATCAATAATCACTAGTTGTGGCAATGCCTCACCTTCATCCCTCAAACGTTTATAACGTCGAAAAACCACTTCCTCCATAGACGCAAAATCGTCAGGGCCTTCAACTGTTTTAATATTAAAATGTCGATAATCTTTCTTAGACGGCTTGGCATTTTTGAATACTACACAGGATGATACTGGATATGAACCTTGAAAATTGGAATTATCAAAACATTCAATATGCAAAGGAATTGCATCCATCTGAAGGTCATTCTTTAAAGTAGTCAATATGCGTTCGGTGTGGGTAAGTTTCTTGACCCTATTAGCCTGCTCCTTTTGCAACTTGAGAATAAAATACTTTACATTTTTCTCGGAAAGCTCTACAAGCTTTTTCTTATCCCCAATCTTCGGAACAATTACTTTAACATCCTCCTCAGGTAATAAAATAGAAAATGGGACTAAAATTTCCTTAGATAAGGAATTGAATTTATTCCTAATCTCTGGCACAGCAAAAGTAAGGATGTCCTCATCCGTTTCCTCCAACTGTTTGACAACTTCTTGGGTATATGTATTGATTATTGCGCCATTAACGATTTTAATATAATTCACAAAAGCCGTACCCTCAATACTAGATACAGAGAATACATCTACATCTTGTATCGTCTGACTGACAACCATAGATTTACCTTGATAATCTTCAAAAGCAACAAGTTTTTCCTTAATAGACTGTGCCTTCTCAAATTCAAGCTGCTCTGCATACAATTTCATTTGATCAACGAAGTGCCGCTTTACGTGCGCAAAATTACCTTTCAAGATATTTTTGATCTGATCAATCTTGAGATTGTAGGGCTCCTCCTCTTCCAAACCCGTGCATGGCCCAAGACAATTTTTAATATGATATTCCAAACAAAGCTTATACTTTCCAGCATTTATATATTCTTCTCCCAAATTATAGGTACAAGTCCGGAGGGGAAACAAGTGTTTTATTAGATCCAAAAGAACCTTTATTCTCGACTTTGAGGTATATGGCCCAAAGTAAAAAGAACCATCTCGAATGACTTTTCTAGTAATAAAAACTCTTGGAAAACGTTCTTTCTTAATGCATATATAAGAGTAACTCTTACCGTCTTTAAGCATTACATTATACCTTGGCTGCAATTTTTTTATGAGCGTATTTTCCAATAAAAGCGCATCTGTCTCTGTCTCAACAATAACAAACTCAAGCCTTTTTGCCTGCTTTACCATTATCCTAGTCTTGTTGCTCTGATGTTTTTTATCGCCAAAATAGGAGGAGATCCTATTTTTAAGATTCTTCGCTTTGCCCACATATATAATTACATCGTTATTATCAATGTACTTGTAGACCCCAGGGTCCTTTGGCAAATCAGGTAATAAAACTTTGTAATCGTCTATTGTCATAATACACAAAAAATACAATGTAAGTAATTGTCTTTTACTGAACGAATAACCTAACAGATAGCTATTACTTTTGTTGAAGATAAATTATAAACTCAATACCTCAATTGTATCTCCTTAAAAATCAAATTTTTTCCATAAGCCGAGTACGAATTGCTGTAGACAGCGGAAAATTAATTTGAACAACTTAAACAAACACTATGTCAGGATTTCTATTCGTAAAACAATTATCGAAGATCAAGTCTGAATCTAAATATAATAATCTTTTTCTTCCAGAGCCTTTCTCAAACGTAAGATCTAAGTTTATTAGTGCATCCATGAATAAAGAGATCAAAAACACAACGATCCTTTATCTAGATGACAAGAATTTTCAAAAGGGTAACATGGTCGTTCTTGATCCCAAAACAGGTTTACCCATATGGGAAATGCCATTTAACTTGGACGAGATAAACTAAACTTTACTTTTTATACAAATAATTAGTAAAACAATCATTACATTAGCAACAAATAGTTTGCTAATGAATACAGATGTTTTGCTTGATGTTGAGCATATGACTGGATTCCTAATTGAGCGCAGTTCAAAAAGGATGAAACAAGTATGCCAGCAAATTCTAAAAGAGAAGGGTTTCAACATTACAGTTGACCAATGGGTCGTATTGCAAGAACTCAACAAGAATGATGGGCAGGGTCAAATTGCCTTGGCAAACAGTACATTTAAGGATGCTCCTACTATTACTCGAATTATAGACCTCCTATGTCAAAAGGGATATGTAGAGCGGATTAACAATCCGGATGATAGGAGAAGATTCAAAATATGTCTAACACAATCGGGAGATAATCTCGTCTCTGATGTTGGTCCGCATATTATTGAATTTAGAAAAAAAGCATATGCCGGATTAAACCAAGCACAGCTGACAAATCTGAAGCAGTCCTTAAATCATATCTTTGACAATCTAAACGCCATATAAATCACAGGCCTATGCATTATCATTCACTTGGGGAAATACCCCCAAAGAGACATACCCAATTCCGTAAACCGGATGGGAGTCTCTATCATGAGGAGCTGTTTTCAACAGAAGGATTTAGTGACAACTATTCTCTCCTATATCATGCCAATGCCCCTACACAGATCACTCAAGTAGGTGCCCCTTATTCAGTTGCACCAGAATTGATCGATGATAAGCAACTGAAGCATAGATCACTGCTTGGTTTCAAGGTAGAACCAAATGACGATTACCTAAAGTCAAGAGTACCTGTCTTGGTGAACAATGACTGTAAAATATCACTAGCAGCACCCTCGAAGAGTATGGATACATACTTCTTTAAAAATGCCGACGCAGATGAAGTCCTATTTGTGCATGTTGGCACAGGAGCGCTAAAGACTCCTTACGGAAAAATCAACTTTGAATATGGAGACTATTTAGTTATCCCTAGAGGTACGATCTATCAACTTGAATTTAATGATAGCAACAATAGACTACTGATAGTTGAAAGCACTAGTCCCATCATTACACCAAATAGATATAGAAATAAATTTGGTCAGCTGATGGAGCATGCTCCTTTCTGCGAAAGAGATATCCGCAAACCTTCGGACATAGAGACTTACGATGAAAAAGGTGATTTTAAATTTTTCATTAAAAAACAGGATATGATCTATCCTTACACCTATATGAATCATCCATTTGATCTTATAGGCTGGGACGGATACGTTTACCCTTACGCCTTTTCCATTCACAATTTTGAACCTATCACAGGTAGAGTGCACCAACCGCCACCAGTTCATCAAACTTTTGCAGCAAGAGGCTTTGTGATCTGTTCATTCGTGCCAAGACTATATGATTATCACCCATTGGCAATACCTGCACCTTATAATCACTCAAATATAGATTCCGATGAGGTTCTATATTATGTGGATGGTGATTTCATGAGTAGAAAGCATGTTGAGAAAGGAATGATCACACTACACCCTGGAGGAATACCACATGGACCTCATCCAGGTACAGTTGAAAAGAGTATAGGAAAAAAAGGTACAGCAGAACTCGCTGTAATGGTAGATACTTTTGCTCCTTTAGTTATGACAAAACAAGCCTTCGAACTCGAAGACCCTGATTATTATAAAAGTTGGATAGAATAAAACTAGGAATATGGATACGTCAACAAGCATAGCATCGAATATTGCAACAGATGCTTTTCCAATTAATGGAACAGACTACATTGAATTTTATGTAGGTAATGCTAAACAATCAGCAATTTATTACCAAGCAGCATTTGGTTACAGACTGGTTGCATACAAAGGACCTGAGACAGGAAGCAGAGACATCGTTTCCTATGTACTTCAACAAGGGAAGATTAGAATTGTACTTACTGCAGCTTTGAGCCCTGATCACGAGATTTCAAAACATGTTACAAAACATGGTGATGGAGTGAAAACGCTTGCTCTTTGGGTAGATGATGCAACTGAATCTTATAAAATAGCCATTGATAGAGGAGCAGAGTCAGCTTTCGAACCGCATAGCGTAGAGGATGATAATGGTTCAGTGAAATTAGCAGGAATTAAAACCTACGGAACAACAGTTCACACACTTGTAGAACGCTCAGCATATTCCGGTGCTTTCATGCCAGGCTACGAGGCAAGAGAAAGTGCATACCCGGTTGATGAGGTAGGCTTGAAGTATATTGACCACTGTGTTGGTAATGTAGAGCTTGGAGACATGGACAAATGGGTGAAATTCTACCAAGATGTCTTAGGTTTCAAATTATTGATCACATTTGATGACAAAGACATCTCGACGAAATATACCGCATTGATGTCCAAGGTTGTTTCTAATGGAAATGGTTTCATAAAATTCCCAATCAATGAACCAGCCAGAGGACTAAAGAAATCTCAAATCGAAGAATACCTTGATTTTTATCATGGTGCCGGTGTACAACATATAGCCGTAGCAACAGACAACATATTAGAAACAGTAGGAAAACTGAGAGCGAAAGGAATAGATTTCCTGCATGTACCAGAAATATACTACGAAACTGTTCTTGATCGTGTAGGTAAGATTGATGAAGATCTTGAAGAATTGAAAAAGCTTAATATCCTGATCGATAGAGATGAGGAAGGATATTTACTTCAAATCTTTACTAAACCTGTACAAGACAGGCCAACCGTTTTCTATGAGATCATCCAAAGAAAAGGAGCCCAATCATTTGGGAAAGGTAACTTCAAAGCATTATTTGAAGCTATAGAAAGAGAGCAAGCCCTAAGAGGTACGCTATAATAAAAAAGGGCTGCCTATTCAGGTAGTCCTTTTTTTATTTACATCCTCACATTGGTATTCTTATTCAAAGACCAATTGTATTCCAGATAGTCAATACTACCAGAATTACCTATTTTTTCCTCAGAATATTTATTGATATAATCCTTGATACTTGGAGTCTCACTGTTTTTAAAATCTCCTCTAAACCAAGAGAAAATTTTCGATAATTTAGCACCATCCATTTCAACTATATTCTTAGTTGGATCATTTATAAAATCATACGCAGCTAAGTCAAGTTGCTCCTCTAATACCGAAGGCTTAAAAGCTCTATAATGTAGTCTTGGGCAAGATATAGACGCACAATTTATTGCAAAGTGAATTCTAGGATCATCAAAGTCTTTCCTTAGAATCTTATGCTCAATGTCATTTAGACTATACTCCAGCCCTTGAAGACTTATAAACTCGATATCCCAAACAGAATTTATAAACGGAATACCTTTCTTGATATCGCGGATACTCTTAACCGGATAATGATCTAAAATAAGTTTTATTGTAAATGCATTATAGGCATTAATCCAATATGCTTTGCGTGCATTTTCGGTCCAGTTCTCATTTGGATGATTAGAAGCAATGAGTTCCAAATAATCATCCAAAGCTCCCTCATCAGCCTTGAAAGATTGATAATCAACCATTCCATTTGTATCTACATGTACATTTAATAATTCATCCCACTTAGCATGGGAAACTTCAGGTCGAAGAACATTTGGATTCTTATTTTTCGCACAAGAAATGGCAAGTAAAAGAAATAAAAACCCACTAATAAATTTGTTCATTTGTATCTTGCTTATAGATTAGGTAAATAAGATTAAATAATGGCATCTAAAGTCACATCTAAACACCTTCAAACAGCTGTTGGTATGATTCATTACCTCGAAAGTAAAAATCTTTCAGGTGACTTGCTCGTTCTTTTCCATCCCTATTCAAAAAACGCATCCTTCGCCATTAACATGTTTAAGTTTCTACAAAAGGACTATCACCTAATTGCGATAGACTTACCTTTCCATGGAAAAACTAACTTAATCAAACCTGAATTTAATTCAAAAGACATCTCAAAGATCTTAGTGGATATAAAAGGGCTTTACCCAAAAAAACGACTCACTCTAATCGGACATAGTTTTGGATCAAGAATGATATGTCTAGCAATTTCACAAAAACAAATAAGCCCCTACAAAACGATTTTTTATGGTCCAGAACTTGGATTTAACGGCTACACAAAAATCTTCTTGACAAAAAAAGCCTACTATCTATGCAGACCTCTAGCGAGTCTGTTAATGACTAAACAGATACTACATGGTTTGTCCCTGTTCTTATTTCGCCTAAAAATCATTGATAAAATTGCTTTTGACTTCTTAAAACTCCATCAGGATTCAAGGTCTAAGTCTAGTCTACTGAGGCTTTGGAAAAGTTTAGCAAACACAAATAAAGACTTGCTATTCATCAAAAAGAACAGTGAATTACTTTCTAATCCAATTGTATTATTTGGATTAAAAGATAAAACTACTCCATTTAATCTATTTGTAAAATCTGGATGGAATATACCTGCGATCGCTGTACAAGGCAGTCATTTCAAAATCAGTGAAGAAGCTAAAGAAGCTATAAGAGAGAATCTGCTACCTATTTCCCAATAGTCCAACGACCACCAACCCGAGCTGAGAAATTATCTAACATGTAGTAACTAGGTGCTGTGAACTCCGTCCTGAAGTTATTCATGAAATGTTTATAATCAGCATCCATAAATAAAATCACTCCCGAATTCAACTGCTTTTCAAAACCAACTCCAAGATCGAAGGACAAATAAAGTTGTTTGAAATCATTCAAATCAGGCTTCTGCTCTACCGCAGCTCTAGACCCAGTATTTTTTGATTTATCCGATGTAAATGCTACCAATTCCAAATTCTCCTGCTCTGTATCAATGACAAGACTACTTGTTGAACCAAACCTTAAGAAAGGCCTTAGTGCTTTGTTATTTGGCAACAAGAAGAATTTAAGATTTATGGGAAATCCGATAAGAGAAATCTCCTGTGCCTGACGAATCTCGTCACGAATCAATTGTTGCATTGGAGCATTCTTTTTATAATTGATACCTGTCGAGAACTCAAACCCGCCACGTTGGAATGCAAGATCAATGCCTCCATAATTTGTCGACCAGAATTGACCGTCCACAATATTATTAGGAATGGTACTGAGTAAATTTCTTTTAACCACCGCAGAATGTCCATAATACACTGAGGCTAAAAAGACTTTCTTTGAGTTAGAAATAGGCTCCTCTAATTGGAGCGCTAGGATAAGGTCATCCTGAATGACTAATTCCATTATAGATTCATCAACAGGAAGGCTAAGTGATCTATCACCTAATTTAGAAATTGGTTCTATGCTAAAACCAGACTTATTATCCTCATTTACAGGAATTAGTTGAGCCTCAAATGGAATAGCTTGACTTGTATAACTTTCCTGTAAATTGATTACAACTGGAGGCTTTTCAATTGAAACATCCTGAGTGGATAGTGGTATAAGAGATCCCTCTGATGGAAATACTTCGCTTGAAACATAATTGCCCAAATTAGAATCTTCTAATATAATATCCTCTTGTGTATCTGTTTCCCACAAAGTGGTAAAATCAAAACTCCCCAAGAAAAGGAAAACCATTACAATATAACTCAACTCTAGAACCCTAGAGGCAATCACATTCCTTCTAACGAATAAATAATTTTGATAGATTCTGTAAAAGTCTACCCAGCTATTGTTGGATAAAGGTGGAGTTATAGAATCCAGATTTGATTTTATGAACCTATCAAAACTTCCATCATCCTGTACCTCCAACTCATCAAGTTTTGACTCAAAAGAAGACCAATCCATTTGCTGGGTAGCACCAGCAACTGCAGCCTTCTGCAAAGAGCTACTAATCTCCGCATCAAAATCTTCCATGTCAGAAACACCCTCATCTATGAGTTTACCAAGCATTAATGCCCAGTTGGGTTCAGCAGCTGAAGACTCCAGCTTGCCAAGTTTTTCTCTGATTTCAGAATCAAATTTTGAATTATTTCCCTTCATTTCAATTTTCACTAGTAGTTCTTTTCCACAAAATCCTTAAGCTTCTGTCTTGCTTAAACCAAATTAGATCTCGATGTACTTTCACTGATATTCAAGAATACTGCTATCTCTTTATGAGAATATCCTTCTAACACATAAAGATTAAATACTGCGCGGTAAGCTGGTGTAAGCGACTGGACTGCTCCGAGAATCTCTTTTTCACTGCATTTACTGACTGCGTCAACATCCTTTCCTTTTAAATCAAGAACTGTATCTATATTTTCTGTCCTGCGTTTAATCAATTTTCTATAATAGTCAATTGATGTATTTATCATTAATCTCCTTATCCAGGCGTTTAATGATGTGCCCTGTTCATACCGATGGATATTCTTAAAAACTTTAATAAAGCCATCGTGTAGAATGTCAAGAGCATCTTCCTGATTGCTAGCGTACCTGAGACACACACCCAGCATAGCTGAGTAGTACTGCTCATAAATAAGCTTTTGAGCCCATCTTTTTCTTAAGACACATGCTTGAACAATATCGTGCTCTGTGTAACTTAAGGGTAAGGTAATTTTCATAATGCAGGATAAAATTAGGTTTAACCTAGTCAAAGGAGAAACGAATTATTTTAGAAAAACGCTGCTTCAATATACAGGCTTTGTATCGGTTTAACAAACACTTAAAAAGCTATCACACAGGTATTGCCATTTTATCACCAAGTTTAATCAAAACAAAAAGTTTTAAAAACATAGGTATAATTTTTGCTTTATAATCGAAAGTTGCCTTATTTTTAGGAATATCATACGTCAACATTTTGCCCGTATTTAACAAATCTGAATCTACTAATCTGAACTTTTTAAGCAGATTCTGGGTAAAATAAGGGGTATCCCTTTTTCCTTTTTTTAGAGAAATTTTATAGCTAAATGGATTTATCGACATCTGCTAACGAAGGTCATGTTTCAGACAACAATCATGGATTGAAAGGTATGTACAAGGAATATTTCCTTGACTATGCTTCTTATGTAATTTTGGAACGAGCCGTTCCTGCTGCATTGGATGGTTTAAAACCTGTCCAAAGAAGGATATTGCACAGCATGAAAAAAATGGATGATGGCAGGTATACCAAGGTTGCGAATATTATTGGTAATACCATGTCCTTCCACCCGCATGGTGATGCAGCTATTGGAGATGCATTAGTTAACATGGGGCAAAAAGATCTTTTGATTGATTGCCAAGGAAACTGGGGTGATGTTCGAACAGGTGACAGAGCTGCCGCATCAAGATATATTGAAGCTAGACTGACCAAATTTGCACTTGCTGTAGCTTTCAATAAACAAACAACTGAATGGCAGATTTCATACGATGGAAGGCAGAATGAACCTATCCACCTTCCAATGAAATTCCCCTTACTACTTGCACAAGGTGGTGAAGGTATTGCAGTTGGTCTATCCACAAAGATCCTACCACATAACTTTGTAGAACTAGTTAAGGCTTCAATAAAGATCCTAGAAGATAAACCATTCAAACTATATCCTGATTTTCCACTCGGTGGCACAATGGATGTAAATGATTACAATAAGGGAGCAAGAGGTGGAAAAATAAAGCTTAGAGCTAAGATCGAAGTAGAAGGTAAGAACAGGCTTAAGATCACTGAAATTCCGCATTCAACAACGACGACGAGTCTCATCGATTCAATAATCAAAGCCAATGACAAAGGAAAAATAAAGATCAAAAAAGTCATTGACAATACGGCTGCAGACATAGAAATCCTTGTAGACCTAGCCAACGGAATATCCCCCGAGGTCACAATAGATGCCCTGTTTGCATTCACAAATTGCGAGGTCTCTATATCACCTAATGCCTGTGTGATTATGGATGATAAACCTCTTTTTACTGACGTTCACGAACTTTTGAAAATTTCTACATTCAGTACAAAAGAACTACTTAAGCAGGAACTAGAAATTAAGAAATCTGAACTAGAAGAAAAATGGCAGTTCTCTTCCCTTGAAAAAATATTTATTGAAAAAAGAATCTACCGAGAAATTGAAGAAGCGGAGACCTGGGAAGCAGTGATCCAAATTATTGATGCTGAGCTAAAGCAGTATCTCATTCAACCGGATGAAAAAGCAAAAGCCAATGATAATAGATTGCAACTTATAAGACCACTCACAGAAGAGGATATAGTAAAACTAACAGAGATCAAGATTAAAAGAATCTCTAAGTTCAATACATTCAAAGCTGATGAACTTATAAAAGGACTAGTATCGGAACTAGATCAGGTCAAGTATGACCTATCCAATCTAACA
>JAQXAY010000081.1 GCA_029252685.1 Saprospiraceae bacterium
CTTGTAGATAAACGAGCAGATTTAAGTGCTGCCATGGACCGGTTTGTTCAAGCTGAAGGCTCCTATTTTTTAGAGGTTCGTGTAGGTAAGGAAGATAATGTATTTCCAATGGTTCCTTCAGGAAGTTCAGTATCCGATATCCGTCTAAAATAAAGCAAAAGTTATGAAAAAGCAGTTTACCATAATCGTATATACAGAAAACAATATCGGTCTTTTAACTAGGATCAGTAATATCTTTTCTAGACGTCATGTCAATATAGAAAGTATTACTTGTTCTGAATCGGAAGTGCGCAGCGTCCATAGGTTTACCCTGGTGGTGAACATAGAAGAAGAGCGCATAATAAAGATAGTAAAGCAGATAGATAAACAGATCGAAGTCTTGAAGGCGGTTTATCATGCAAATGAGGACATCGTTTATCAAGAGGTTGCACTTTATAAAATTCCTATAAATGTCTTTTCCTCCGGAAAAGAGATAGAACATATTGTTCGGGCTCATTTTGCACGAGTACTTGCAGTCAAAGCTCAATTCGTGATCATTGAAAAGACTGGACATGAGGAAGAAACACAGGAATTGTTCGATGCCTTAAATCCTTACGGATTGATTGGCTTCGTTAGGTCAGGACGTATCGCTATTCCAAAACCTATGGAATCCCTTAAGGATTATATTCAGGATTTGGAGTCATCAATAAATCAAAACTAATTAATAATGGCAAAATTGAACTTTGGCGGGGTAGAAGAAAATGTAGTGACTCGAGATGAGTTTCCCCTTTCAAAAGCACAGGAAGTATTAAAAAATGAAACAGTTGCAGTGCTCGGCTATGGTGTACAAGGACCGGGTCAGTCTCTGAACTTACGAGATAATGGCATCAATGTGATTGTAGGTCAGCGTGAAAACTCAAAATCTTGGGACAAGGCAGTAGAGGATGGCTGGGTTCCTGGTAAAACGCTTTTTAACCTAGAAGAAGCCGCTGAACGGGCAACCATCATTCAGTATTTATTGTCTGACGCAGGCCAAATTGCTCAATGGGAGATGGTCAAGTCGAAATTGACAGCAGGTAAAGCGCTTTATTTTTCACATGGATTTGGAGTGACATTCAATGAAAAGACAGGAATTGTTCCTCCAAAGGATGTAGATGTTATTTTGGTAGCACCAAAAGGATCTGGTACATCTCTGCGTCGTCTATTTGTAGCAGGGAAAGGACTTAATTCTAGTTATGCAATCTTCCAAGATGCCACAGGTAAGGCTCATGACCGCGTTGTTGCACTAGGGATTGCAGTTGGGTCAGGTTATCTTTTTGAAACTGACTTTGAGAAAGAGGTATATTCTGATCTTACCGGCGAACGTGGTGTGCTTATGGGTGCTCTTGCTGGAATTTTTGAAGCGCAATATAATGTGTTGAGAAAAAATGGTCACTCTCCATCAGAGTCTTTTAATGAGACCGTTGAAGAGTTGACACAAAGTTTAATGCCTTTAGTTGCAGAGAATGGGATGGATTGGATGTATGCAAACACGTCTACTACTGCACAAAGAGGTGCATTAGACTGGAGGCATAAATTCAGAGATAATTTAGAACCTTTATTCGAAGAGCTTTATGATTCTGTGAAATCTGGTAGAGAGGCTGAGGTTGTAATTGAGGCAAATAAGCAAGAGGATTATAGAGTGAAACTCGATGAGGAACTGAAGGAAATTCGAGAATCAGAGCTATGGCAAGCAGGTCGTCAAGTTCGTAAACTACGTCCGGAAAATAGCTAATAACATGAAGGCTCAGGTACATGATATTCCACAAATAGATGCAGTCTACAAGGCTGCATCTGTTTTAAATTCAGTAGTAAGACAAACTGCATTAGAATTGAATGCGAGATTGTCCCAAAAGTATGGGGCGAATATTGTCTTGAAAAGAGAAGACCTTCAGGTTGTTCGTTCTTACAAAATCAGGGGTGCCTACAATAAGATTAGTACTCTTGATTCTGGGCTACTCAATAAAGGAGTTGTCTGTGCAAGTGCTGGTAATCATGCGCAAGGTGTGGCTTTCTCTTGTAACAAACTTGGCGTTCATGCTACCATATTTATGCCTGTTCCAACTCCCAAGCAAAAGCTTGATCAAGTTCGATTCTTTGGAGGTGCTTTTGTTGAGGTAAAACTTATTGGAGATACCTTTGATGACGCTAAGGATGCGGCACTAGATTTCTCTAAGGTAAATGGAGCAGTATTTGTTCCTCCTTTTGATGATCCAAAAATTATTGAAGGTCAGGGAACGGTTGGCTTAGAAATCCTTCATCAAACTTTAACTCCAATTGATTTTCTCTTCTTACCTATTGGTGGCGGCGGTTTATCAGCTGGTGTGAGTACCGTCTTCAAACAATTATCGCCAGATACTAAGATTATTGGTATTGAGCCGATGGGAGCAGCAGCAATGTTAGAATCTCTAAAAGAAGGAAGGCCCGTTACCTTGACAAATATCAGTAAGTTCGTTGATGGTGCTGCTGTGAAACGTGTCGGTGATTTAAATTTTAAGATTTGTCAAGCGAATCTGAGTGATGTTGTACTTGTCGAAGATGGTAAGATTTGTGAGTCTATACTTGAACTATACAGCAGAGATGCTATCGTACTAGAGCCCGCAGGAGCCTTGTCAATAGGTGCTTTAGACCAATATGCTGATCAGATAAAGGGTAAAAATGTTGTTTGTATCCTGAGTGGGGGTAATAATGATATTACCAGAATGGAGGAAATTAAAGAACGCGCCCTACTTTATGCTGGTCTCAAGCATTATTTTATCATTCGTTTTCCTCAACGAGCTGGCGCATTAAAAGAGTTCGTTGGCGATGTTTTAGGACCTAACGATGATATCACGCATTTTGAATACACTAAAAAGAATACTAAAGAGAAGGGTTCTGCCGTTGTAGGAATAGAACTACAGTCTAAAACGGATTTTGAACCTTTACTGAACCGGATTAAGGAGAAGGGTTTCTTTGGTGATTATTTGAATGACAAATCTTACCTTCTAAATCTTCTTGTTTAGAACAGTCAGTTAGGGGCATAAAAAAAGGTCACATAAGTGACCGATTTTGTGGGAAATACTGGACTCGAACCAGTGACCCCCTGCTTGTAAGGCAGGTGCTCTGAACCAACTGAGCTAATCTCCCATTATTGCCATTGAACCTTTGTTCGTAGCGAGTGCAAATATATATTGTGTTTGTCTTTACTGCAAATATTTGGTACAAAAAATACTTATTTTTTTTCTTGAATTCAGTTTAGCCATTTGGATTACAGTTTGTTTGGGTGAAAATTAGTTAATTGAAAAATATTTATAGCTAATTTTACTATATATCATCTATTCTATTTAAATGTATTATGGCCAAGTTGAAAAAATATCTGCTGCGCTTTATTGTCATACCAGCCTTTGTCTATGTCATACTGACAAGTGCATTGACCTTTTTATTTAAGGATAAATTGGTTGCAATTGTCGATCAGCAAGTAGAAAAGAACATCGAATCAGAAGTTACAATTGGTGATATTAACCTATCCTTTCTTACTGCATTTCCTTTTGCCGAGCTTAGAATTAAAGATCTTTATATTGAAGATAGGTGGGAGAAGACCCTTATCAAAGCTGATCTTTTAGGGATTCGAATAAGTTTATTATCTCTTTTGGGTGATGGATTTAAGATTCAATCTATCGTGCTTAAAAATGGGATGTCTAATGTTGTATTCAATCGAAAGGGAGAAGCAAATTTTGATATTTTTAAATCTAGAGATACAGAAACACAAGATCGAGATAATGCTTTCAAGCTTAAGATTCAAAAAGCATTATTGAAAAATATGGATATTCGGTACATAGATCAAAAGGCCAAAAATGATATTAAATTAGCCATTCAATCTTTAGAGGCTGGAGGAGATTTTAGCACACAGCAATTTGATTTGCGAAGTTTGGCTGAAATGGATGTGGAAAAACTATTCATAAGCGGCAAGCCGTATCTTACAGAAAAAGCATTCGAATATAACGGAGCAGTTAATATAGATCTTGAAAAAAAGGTGTACAAGATAAATTCATTGGATTTTGCCATTGATGGGGGTGCATTTTTTACCTCGGGTCAAGTTGTGGACAAATCCGATTATATGGATCTTGATTTAGTAGTTGGAGCTAAGGAGGGAGATTTGGGAGCTGTTTTTGCTGTTTTACCAGACCTAGGTCTTGGAGATCTAAGTTCTGAGGGGTCCTTCGACTTTAACGCTGTTATAAAAGGGCCTTATTCAAAACGAAAAACACCTTCTGTAGAGGTTGCATTTGGATTAAAAGATGGGATTATACGAACAGGTCACTTATCAATGCCTTTGGAGCAAGTCTCTTTTGAGTCGGAGTATATCAGTGGTCACGCTGAGAAGTCTTCTCGTTTAACGATTAATACCTTCTACGCAGAGCTAGATGGAGAACCTATAGAAATAGACCTAAATGTATTAAATCTTGAAAATCCTTTTATAGATCTTCGTGCAGATGCATTTATTTCTGGAAGGGCTATCTCTGGATTCTTTGGCGATAATTTGAAAACTCGAGGTTCAATAGAGCTCTCAGATCTAAAGGTGAAAGCGTTGTTAAAAGATATGCAAAGTTCTAGGATGGCGCATAAAGTAAAGTCATCTGGTGTATTGCGAATGGATGACTTCTCCATGAAAGCTAATGGTGATAAAATCGTATTTAATTCAGAAGGATTTGAATTTAGAGATAATAAGATAAAAGTTAATGATCTGCAATTGAAGGGGCCTGAGATTGATCTTACTTGTAGTGGAACCATTAAGAATCTGTTTTCAGTACTTAGCAATGCTTCTAGTTCTTCAAGCTATGTAGGTCTAGACTTCAAAGTAGACGGATCAACCTTCAATATTGATAATCTTTTAAATGTATTTGGAAGTCAAGAACCTGCTAATGACGAGGACGTTTTAGAGTCTGATTCTGACCAGTTTGCCTTTCTTAAATCTGTAGATGGATCTTTCCGTACCGACTTGGAATCAATTAGCTATGGAGATCTTTTTATTGAAGATTTTAAAGGCGATATGGAATTCGACAAGGGCAAGGTCAATGTTGATGGTCTTGTACATGCTATGGAAGGTAAGCTTGACATAGATGGCGGATTGAATGCTTTAGCAAAAAGACCAGTTTTGACTTTAAAGGTAGATTGTGAAGGTATCAATACAACAGAGATGTTTAGGCAGATGGGCAATTTTGGGCAAGAAATGATTACCAGCAGTAATGTCTCTGGTAAATTACATTCAAAGATGGTTATGATATTGCCTTTTGAAACAGATGGCAGCTATGATTTAGAGCATTTAAAGGTGTACGCTGGTATTGGTATTGAGGATGGAGAATTGAAAGGCATTGACATGCTAGAGGACTTTTCGAAGATTATTCATATGGATGATCTCAAGCATATCCGTTTTGTAAATATGGAAAATTGGTTGGAGATCAGTAATGGAAATATTTACATCCCAACTATGTTTATCCAATCCAATGCAGTCAATCTGAAGTTGAGTGGTGTGCAGGGTTTTGATGAAAGTATTGATTATAATTTCAAAGTAAATGCTGGACAGGTGATCACGGAGAAAGTTAAGCGCTTTGATGATAGTTTGGATCCTATTGCAGCAAAGGAGCATGGCTTCTTTAACTTATACTTCAATATTTTCGGTGACCTGAAAGACATGGATTATAAGGCTTCTAAGCGAATAGTAAGTGAACGCTTTGATTATTCTGATGCAAGAAAGAAGGATGTGAAATATGCACTTGAGAAAGCTTTTGGCCCAATTGATTTGATAAGTGAACCCAGTCAATGGGCAGATTTGGGAGATTTTGAGTTGATGAAAGATATGGAAGAAGAAGTTGATTATATTGATGGATTCTAAAAAAAAGCCCTGGTGGAAACACCAGGGCTTTTTTTTAGCTATATTTTATACAGACATTTTTGGGTTCTGTAAAAAAGCGCATAGCTTCCAGACCACCTTCTCTTCCAACACCTGAGTTTTTCATTCCACCGAATGGCGTCCTTAGGTCTCTTACCATCCAGCAGTTTATCCACACGATTCCCGTATCTAATTGCTGAGCAACTCGCTGAGATTTGTTGATATCTTTAGTCCAAACGGTTGCCGCAAGGCCAAACTCAACATCATTAGCCAGTGCTATAGCTTCTTCCTCTGTATCAAAAGCTTGGATGGTTACCACTGGTCCGAAAATCTCTTCCTGATTGGTTCTACATTGATTAGGAAGTCCTTCGATTACTGTAGGTTTAAGGTAGTACCCATTTGCAAACTCTCCTTTCATTTCCATTGGCTTACCGCCACAGAGTATCTTCCCTCCCTCCATTTCGGCAAGAGCGATATAAGCTAGTACCTTTTCTTTGTGTTCTTTAGAAACAACAGCACCTAGATCAGACACATTGTTGAAAGGACTGCCGACTTTCATGAATTGAACACGTTTTACGAATTCATCCTTGAACTTGTCATAAATGCTTCTCTGGACGAGAATCCTTGAACCACAGAGACAAATTTGTCCATTGTTGGAGAAAGATGAGCGAAGTGTATGTATCATCATTTCATCGAAATCACAATCTTCGAAGATGATGTTTGGATTTTTTCCCCCTAATTCTAGGGATAGCTTTTTGAAGTTAGGAGCAGCTACTGCTGCTATTTTTCTTCCTGTATTGGTACCTCCGGTGAAGGAGATTGCTTTTACATTATTGTGTTCGACAATAGCTTGGCCTGCTTTAGATCCAAGTCCGTGTACTATATTCAGCACTCCTGGCGGTAGTCCAGCTTCTTGACAAGCTTTAGAGAGCAGAAAAGCTGTCATTGGCGTGAGTTCAGATGGTTTAGCTACAACGCAATTACCTGTTGCAAGTGCTGGCGCTATTTTCCATGAAAATAGGTAGAGCGGTAAATTCCAAGGGGAGATACATCCAACTACGCCTAAGGGTTGCCTTAATGTATAATTTATGGCTTGACCAGGCATGTTATGTGACTCCGAGCTATAGTGTAATAGTGCTGTTGCAAAAAATCTGAAGTTGTCATGTGACCTTGGTATATCAACTGTTGAAGATAAAGAAACTGGTTTTCCGGAATCTCTACTTTCTGCCTCTGCAAATATATCCAGGTGCTGCTCAATAATATCTGCAATACGCATCAGTATTCTGAAACGTTTCTGAGGATGCATTACAGACCATGCAGGAAATGCTTTTTGTGCTGCATCAACAGCTTTATCCACATCTCTACTATCTGAATCAGGGATATAGGAATACACCTGGCCTGTTGAAGGGTCAAAGTTTTCTATAAATTCTGTAGAATCAGCCGGCTGAAGGGTTCCGTTTATATAATTCTTGATATACTGTTCCGTCTTCATAATACGAGGTTTTATAGCTTAGAATTTCCCAGATGCTGCTCTGTAGATTACTGCAGTTAATAGTTGTCCAACATCTTTCATCGTATTTTGACTGATGATTTCCATGTTGTCGTCATGTGTATGCCAATAATGTCCAAAGCCAGTCTCAGTTTCTTTAGGCCTGTTTATGATGTCGATCATTGGTATTTTGGCGATTGTATTTACATAATAATGATCATCTAGTATCATTGAGCTTTGGTCATTTACAAACTTATCATTCATGCCCATGTCTTGTGCAAGTTGCCAAACCTTATTCATGACTGGTCCAGCAAAATACATCGAACCTTCTTCTTTAGTGAACCTAGGTGATTCACTGCCTACCATATCTAAAAGAATCCCAAATTCTGCATTATATCCAGGCGTGTGTTTGTTTTTTGACCAATATTGTGAGCCTAGGCAATAGCTATCCTTGCTTTCGCCAGAAGAGTCACCATAATCCTCAGAGTCAAAGAGTATAATATCAATTCCTAGGTCTTGTGCATCAATTGGGTTTTGGCTGATTACTTCAGCCAGTTCCATCAATACTCCTACTCCACTTGCACCATCATCTGCTCCGTCGATTGGTTTATTTACGTCTTTTTCATTGATTGGTGAATCCGCAAAGGGCCTTGTGTCCCAATGAGCGCTAAGTAAGATTCGTCGTTTTGCACTTGGATTATATTGAGCAATAATATTGTTACTTTCAAGCTTATCTCCAGTGAAAGCTGTCGCAATAAATTCTTGTTCTATAACCTCCCAGTTGAATGATTTCAATGTGCCTACAATCCACGAAGCACATGATTTGTGTGCTTCTGAATTCGGTACTCTCGGTCCAAAAGCTACTTGTTTTTCAACGTATTGGAAAGATGATGTACCCGCAAATGCTGGAACTTTATATGCTTTTTGAGTGACAGGAGGTTTAACTACTGGCTTTTCTGGTTCTTTTGTACAAGAGCCTAATACCACTATAAGTGATAAGCTTACTAATAGATAATTTAGAGATTTCATGTTCTCTTAATCGTTTTTGGTTAAAAGTGTACCCATCCTTGGGCTTTGATGTCGTGTATATTCCCGCCTTTAGTATGCAGCTTTATTCCATCTTCTTTAGGAACGATTTCACCCGCAATATATACATCTGGGAGAAACTTTACTTTCTCTATATCATCAGCATCTATTGTAAAGAGTAGCTCGTAATCTTCACCTCCACTAAGAGCTGAGGTGATGGGATCTATTCCGAAATCTATCGATTTTTTCTCAGCATCAGGGTGCAATGGCACTCCACTTTCTTCTAAGATTGCTCCAACTCCGGATTGTTTACAAATATGGAACAATTCAGATGCCAAGCCATCGGAAATATCTATCATTGAAGTAGGTACAAGTTTAGCCTTATGGAAAAGTTCGATCATATCGAATCGAGCTTCAGGTTTTAATTGACGGCCTATTAGGTAACTTTCATTTTCAAGATCTGGTTGGACACCACCTGGTGTGGACTGATAGATTTGTTTTTCTCGTTCAAGAATTTGAAGCCCTAAGTAGGATGCTCCAAGATTGCCAGTAATACAGATAAGATCACCTTTTTTAGCAGTATTTCTGTAAACTACTTTGTCTTTGTCTACTCTGCCAATAGCGGTAACACTTATGAATAGTCCTTTAGGGGAAGATGTTGTATCACCGCCTATAAGATCTACTTTATAATTGTTGCAAGCGGTACGAATGCCGCGGTATAATTCCTCAATAGCCTCTACAGAGAATCTATTGGAAAAGGCAATGGATACTGTTACCTGCTCTGGGAAACCATTCATTGCATAGATGTCGGATAGGTTGACAGCAATTGCTTTATAACCCAGGTGCTTTAAAGGGGTATAAGCAAGGTCGAAGTGAATGCCTTCGACAAGGCAGTCCGTGGAAATGAGTCTGTAGTCTGTCCCATTATCAAGCACTGCAGCATCGTCTCCGACTAATTTTACTGTGTTTTCATGGTAACTACCGAAGTCTTTCGTTAGGTGTTCGATCAAGCCAAATTCGCCTAGCTCGTTCACATTTGTTCGTTTGTTTTTTTCTTCTTCTGCCATTTTTTGATCCTTACTTGATGAATGTATCAGCTATTTTCCAAAGATTATTGATAGGCACAGGTGCTTTGATCGTCAATAGCTCCCCACTTACAGGATGTTCTACCTCAACTTCAATTGCATGAAGGAATATAGACCTGTCCCTTTCCCCTCTTTTAAAACCATATTTTACATCTCCCTTGATCGCAAGATCAACATGTGCCAATTGGGCTCTGATCTGATGCGTTCTTCCGGTCAGAGGTTTTAATTTTAAGACTTGGTATTTATCTGTTTCTCCGATCTTTTCGATGTGAAGTTCAGCTTTCTGTGTATTTAGTGACTCTTTATCATAGACTCTAGTCTTATTTACCTTTTTATCGTGTCTTAACCAGTGTACCAAGATGTCGCTCTCAGGCATTGGGTTTTTGTTGACTAATGCGATATAAGTTTTTTTGACCTTACGATCTTTAAATTGTTCACTAATAAACCGAAGTGCATTTTTATTTTTCGCAAAGATAACTACGCCACTAGTCGGACGATCAAGTCTGTGTGGTGCGTGTACGTTGAATTTGCAATAAATGGATGCAAGGTCTTGAAGACTTTTGTCTTCTGTTTTGTCACTCTGTACACTCAAGCCTGCTGGCTTGTTCAGGATTAATAATTGATTGTCCTTGTGGAGTATTAAGTCACTTATCTTTAGCATGCTTATTCTATTTCTTCATAATCAATATCCTCTGCAGGCAAGGTATCTGAAAGTTTTTGCTTCTTTTCAGGTTTTCCCCTTTTAGGCTTTTTTTTTTTTTTTTCAGGTCTTCTTGCAGGTTTTATGAAGAATTGATAAATCACCATGAATACGAGTATCCAAAATAATATCTTCATATTTTTTTATACAAAGTTAGTATTTCACTTTGATAAATAGCAATCAAAGTAAGTACACGAGTTTTAATTTATTACATTTGTGTACAAGGTCAGTGCTTTTTGCGTTCTGAACTTGCTGTTTTTTTAATAAAAACCATTACTGCATAATGAATTTTAAGAAGGTCTCAAACCTAACAGGTTGGTTAGTATTTGCCATTTCATTTATAGTTTACTTTTTTTCCGTTGAACGTACAGGTAGTCTTTGGGATTGTGGGGAGTTTATAACTGGAGCATATAAGCTTGAAGTTGTTCACCCTCCTGGTGCACCTCTATTTTTGCTTATTGGGCGTATTTTTACATTATTTGCTGAAGTCTTATCAAATGATCCGGCTGATATTGCATTTGCGGTGAATATAATGTCTGGTGTTTGTGGAGCTTTTACAGCTGCATTTGTAGCTTGGGCCACAATTATGTTGTCAAAGTTAGCTACAGTGGGAAGGGAAGATATAGTAGATCAAGGGCAAGTGTTTTCACTTGCAGGTGCTGGTTTGGTTGCTGGTCTTGCAACTGCATTTAGTACTTCGATATGGTTTTCAGCGGTAGAAGGTGAGGTGTATGCAATGTCTACCTTTTTTACAGCCATGACATTTTGGGCTTTAATTAAGTGGTATTTTCTCCCCGAAGAGGATAGCTATACAAATCGATGGCTTATATTTTCTATATTTTCTGCCGGGCTTTCAATAGGTGTTCACCTTTTAAGTTTACTTACATTTCCTGCACTTGCAGTCTTTGTATATCTAAAAGGAAGAGAAAAGGTTACTATAAAAGGAATTTTTATTGCAGCAGGTCTTGGTACCTTGACGATAGGAGTTATCCAGAAGCTTATCATTGTAGGAATACCTTCATTATGGTTGAAGTTCGAACTTTTCACAGTTAACTCCTTAGGATTGGGTGTCCATTCTGGGATAGTACCTGTTCTATTAATAATTGCAGGTCTTGCATACTTTGGAATTAAGAAAGCACATGAAAAAGGAAATCGCATCCTTGAGGCTATTGTTGTAAGTGCAATGCTTGTAGTAGTAGCTTATTCAACGGTGGGTATTGTTGTAGTAAGAGCGAATGCGAATACTCCTATCAATATGAATGCGCCATCTGATGTGACTCGATTATTGCCTTATCTAAACAGAGAGCAGTATGGAGAAAGACCTCTACTTTATGGACCATCTTATAAGGCTAGTCCTGTAAAGCTCAATAAAGAAGATCGTTATGGATTGGTAAATGGTCAGTATGAGATTGTTGATCAGAAAACCAATTACGTTTATGATTCTAAGGATAAAGGTCTTTTCCCTAGGATGAGTGATACGCAAGCGAGTAGGAAGTCACTTTATAAGCAGTGGAGAGGATATAGCAGCAATGAAGTTGATGGTAAGCCAAGTCTTGCTGAAAATATAGGATTTTTTGTTCGATACCAGATTGGTTGGATGTATTGGAGATATTTCATGTGGAATTTCTCTGGAAGACAGTCTGGAGATCAAGGGTATTCCGACTGGGATGAAAGTGATGGTAATTGGTATTCTGGTATTGGTTTTATAGATGAAATGCGTTTACATCCTGAGGACGAGATGTCTGATCGCATGAAGAACGATCCCTACAGAAACAGCTATTTTATGCTGCCGTTTATTTTTGGTCTTGTAGGCTTATTCTTTCACTTCAAAAATAGATCGAATGAAGCCTTAGGACTTTTAGGGCTTTTCCTTATAACTGGAATTGGAATTATAATTTATTCCAATCAGCCACCTTCAGAACCAAGAGAACGGGACTATGTCCTTGTAGGATCATTCTTTACCTTCTGTATCTGGATAGGAATGGCTGTTCCGGCAATTGTTGACTTAATTCGTAAGAGGCTGAATATTGCAAGTATGGGTGCTACTGCTATTGCAGTCGTAGTTGTACTTTCTGCTCCTTTGATCATGGGATTTGAAAACTTTGATGACCATTCAAGGATGGACCAGACTGGAGCTCGTGATTATGCAGTGAATTTCCTTGAATCTTGTGAGCCAAATGCTATCATATTCACATATGGTGATAATGATACGTATCCACTATGGTATGCACAAGAAGTAGAAAATATACGGACAGATGTGCGAGTAGTTAATCTAAGTCTTATTGCTGTAGATTGGTATATCTCACAGCTTCGAAGAAAGGTTAATGATTCAGAAGCGCTTAAGTTTACGATACCTCAAGAAAAATACAGAGGGCAGTTGCGGAATGCAACTCCATACTATAATGCGAATAATCAAGATTCTCCAAGATCTTTAAATGATGTTCTTAAGAATCAAATTGGACAAGATCTTTTCAAAAATAATAAGCAATCAAACTATGCTACTTTCTTCAATACGAGGAAAATGTATATTGATGTGGATATGAATAAGGCGGCAGCTAGCGGTTTGATATTAGCTTCTGACTCTACGCTTACTGCCAGGATTCCGATTCAACTGCCAGAAAGTAAATCTTATCTTATAAAGGATGAACTAGCCCTATTGGATGTCATTACATCGAACATCAATGATAGGCCAATTTACTTTTCAGTTACCTGCAGACCAGAGAAGATGTTTGGTTTGAACCCATTTACACGTATGGAAGGTCTGGGCTTGAGAATTGTTCCGGTATTTAATGGTAACGAAGAAACCAGATTGTACGGAGAGATGTATGGCGCTGGAAAAGTATATACCGATAAGGTTTATGATAATGTAATGAATAAATTCCGTTGGGGTAATTTTGACAAGGTAGAAACCCATGTCAATACTTCTTATGGACCAAGTATTCAGTCTTTGCATTTTGTAATGCTGAGAACCATAACTAATTTGGTAGCGGAAGGGAAAAAGGAAAAGGCGATAAATATGTGCCATAAGTACTTTGAAGTTTTCCCTCAGATGAATTTCGAGTATAATTATTATCAGGTTGCAGTTGCAGACCAGATGGTACGATTAGGTGAATACGCTGCTGCTAAACCATACTTACAAGCTGTTGCTGAAGAAACTATCGATAATCTTGACTTCTTTAGAGCTACAGGGATTTTAGAAGCTGCAGAGGTAAATAGTCAGGCAGATTATATGATTCGTAGAGGTGAATTGACAGAAGCTGGGTTTACACGAATGGAAGACTATGGATTTTCTAGAGATGTATTACTGGCTCAGAAGACACTTAATGATGTCATTACATCTGTTAAGAGTTCTGGTCAGGATGACGAATATGCAAGTGAACTTGAAGGGATATTAAGTAATAATGCTCAGCTAAATCAATAATGCAAGACATTGCAGTATAACTAAAAAGGCATTTCCCTACTTTTAAAGCTAGGAAAATGCCTTTTTTATTTTGACACTAAGATCAAATATTATGAAAAAAATTGCTTTTGCCTGCGACCATGCAGCATATGAGGTGAGAAAATCAATTCTGAATCTATTGAGTAGTCATGGGTATGATGTTTTAGATTTCGGAACAGAAGGTTCTGAATCAGTAGACTATCCAGATCATGTACATCCCTTTGCAAAGGCTATTCTCGAAGGAGAGGCAGATATGGGTGTTCTGGTTTGTGGCTCTGGAAATGGAGTTGCTATGACAGCTAATAAGTATCAGGATATTCGTGCTGCTCTTTGTTGGAATAAGGAAGTAGCAGAATTGGCTAGATTGCATAATGACGCCAATGTAATTGCTTTACCTGCACGTTTTGTAAGTGAAAAAGATCTTCTTGGAATGATTGAAGTTTTCATTGCTACAGACTTTGAAGGTGGTCGTCATGGACGAAGAGTTAATAAGATTGCTTGTTCTTAATTTTAACTTAATTATCTGTTATGAATTTATGTAAATCTATAATGTTAGTGGGATTTGCGTTTTTTTCTTGGAGTAATCTTCAGGCTCAGGTGGAACTTGAATCTGATGCATCGCTTTCTGAAAAATATGGAAGTCTTATAAGCAGCAAAGAGCTAAATGCTCACCTGTCAATAATTGCAAGTGATGGCTTTGAAGGTAGAGAAACAGGAACTGAAGGTCAACGAAAAGCAGCAGCTTATTTAGTTGAAAAGATTAAAGCATATGGGCTTGATCCACTTCCAGGTGAGGTGGATTATGAGCAAGAGATTGCCTTTACAAAAGAGCGTTGGAGCTCCATAAATGCAAACGGGATTAATAAAACCTTTAAGCATTTGTGGGATTTTTGTTCTTTCCCAGCAACGAATACAAGTATTGAGGCTTCTTTCGATGAGGTAGTATTTTTGGGTTATGGAATTCAGGATGAAAAATACAATGACTATGCTGATGTAGATGTGAAAGGGAAGTTACTAATGGTATATGATAGCGAACCGACTAATTCCAATGGAGTTAGCTATATAACAGGTTCAACTGACTTATCTGATTGGTCAACAGATTTTAGGAAAAAATTCAGAGTAGCTAAGGAGAACGGAGCAGCAGCTATACTTATTATAGACAGAGATATCAAGAATAGGATTTTTACAAATAGAAATCGTATGCTTAATGGAAGATTTAGCTTTGGGAAAGGAGAAGATGCAGCTACCAATTATGCAGCAAATCTTTTTATTTCTTCAACTATGGCAAAAGATCTTCTCGGTAAAAAAGGAAAGAAGGTAATTAAGGCTAGAAAGAAGATTAGTAAATCGGGTAAACCTGTTTCACTGAAGATTCGAACGGACTTGAATTTAAATTTTGAAAAGGAAACACGTACTTTGATCGGTTCCAATGTAGGCGGTATGATAGAAGGTTCTGACCCTGTATTGAAAGATGAGTATGTATTTGTTACAGCACATTATGACCACCTCGGAAAACGAGCAGAGTCCATTTATAATGGAGCAGATGATAATGGATCAGGTACATCAACCATTCTTGAAGTTGCACAATCATTTGCCATTGCAAAGGCAGCTGGAAATGGGCCAAAGCGTTCTGTTGTCTTCATTTGGGTTTCTGGTGAAGAGAAAGGACTTTTAGGTTCTGCATATTATGTAAACGACCCTATCATTTCATTAGACCAAACCATTGTGGATATAAATGTTGATATGGTCGGTCGAGTAGATGAGAAGTACGAGGACAATCCGGAGTATATCTATGTGATTGGCGCGGATAAGTTAAGTCAAGATTTGCATGATATCAATGAGGCGGTTAACTCAAATTTCAACAATCTAACCTTGGATTATACATATAATGATGAGAATGATCCCAACAGGTATTATTATAGATCAGACCATTATAACTTTGCTAAGAACAATATCCCTGTAGTGTTTTTCTTCAATGGAACACATGAGGATTATCACATGACTACAGATACTGTTGAGAAGATAAATTTTGAAAAAATGGAAAAGATCGGACAGCATGTTTTCTACTTGGCCTGGGAGATTTCCAATCGGGCAGAGAAACCTCAGTTGAAGTAAATAAAAAAGATGGTCTATTAGGCCATCTTTTTTATTTAATAATATTCTTTGCTGCTTTCATTGGAATCCCGATGCATTTCTTTTCCATATAGTTCATGGCTTTAAGGAAGATAGCCTTTGTTCCATCGTCCATATCTGCAATTTCTTTTTGGAAGACCTCTTTAATGGCGTGTTCTTTGATTTTTTTGATCTCAACAGGAACATCACCCATAGCACGTTCTATCATTCTTTGTTGGAAAATCTTTTTGAATTCCTCCATTCGTTCAACAATAATATGCATTGCTGAGCTTATTTCATTCTGTCTGAAACTCATATTATTTTTGGCCATCTCCTGTAGTTCCTCCACAGATATCAGATCGACATGCTCAAAGTCAGAGACTAGTTTTTCAACATTAAAAGGAATAGATAGATCAATAATACATTTAGATCCTGTCTTAAAGTTTTCCTTTCTAAAGTGCTCTCTTTTGATAATTGGATCGACAGAGCCTGTGCAGACAAACATTGCGTCAAAAGGTTGCTCAAAAGATTCTAATTCGGCAAGAGAATGGCCACTACCATTCGAAAACCTGTTGGCTATTTCTTCAGCTTTCTCAGGGTTCCTGTTAAAGACTAGGATATTGCGATACTTTAGTTTAGCAAGGAATTTACTTACCAACTCGATTGTTTGACCAGCACCAACTAATACAATATTTGAGTCAGGGTTGATATTGTATTTGTTGAATTGTTCTACAGCCAAAGAGACTACAGATACCTTCTTTTCTCCTATTTTAGTTTGAGCATAAATTGCCTTAGAGGATTCAACACAAAATCGCATTGCTAATCGAATGTTATCTCCGCTTAGACCATTTTCTTTTGATTCAGTGTAAGACTCTCTCAGCTGACGGAATATTTCACGCTCCCCAACCACCATTGAATCTAGTGATGCTGCTACTCTAAATAAGTGCTTTATAGAATCTTGTCCTTTGTAGGCTTTTACACGAACAAGAAGATCTTTATCAATATTAGGATTAAATGACTTGAAGAAAGCTTCTTTGCTAAGTGACTTAAGCGGATCCATGTAAATTAGAAACAGGACGCGATTACAAGTACTTAGATATAGGAGTTCGTCTATTCCGCAATCTTGCTTAAGATTGTTTAAGCTAGATTCCTGGACAGATTTATCTAGGACAAAGTGCGCAAGATTGCCTGCCTTCACTTCATTATGAGTAATTGTAAATGCCCTGAAACCTGATAACATTCAATAAGCTTTATAAAAGGGAAAGTTTAAAATATTTATACCTCAACACAAAAATAGCTAACGGCATTTGTTATTTTGTCATACAACTGTAACACACAAGAATAAATATCAAGTATGAAAGAAATTAACAGAATTTTGATTTTACTTTCTTTTAGCCGGCCACAAATATAAAGGATTAAATCAGAACCAAAAAAATCAGAGCAGAATAGATTTTCCAATTGAATTAACAGGAGATGTTAGGAGTCTAGTAATCAATGGTATTTGTAATACTGAAGGGATAGTTTAAAATATTATTTATCAATATTCTGTATGCAAATCTGCTGTTAAATCAAGTATAGTATTTACGATTTCAAGATTAATAGTATACCCAAATACCAAAAGATTTTAGTTTTCCTTGAGTTTAAAACCTACACCATGAATGTTTTCAATGCTTAGCGTGCTATCTTCTTTTATGATTTTTCTAAGTCTAGAAATAAATACATCTAAACTTCTGCCCATGAAATAGTCATCCTCTCCCCAGATTTGCTCTAAAATATCTTGTCTTTTAAGGATGTTGTTCTTGTTGTCAATGAAAAGTTTGAAAAGATTTGATTCTTTTTGGGTTAATTTTTTGACTGAATTGTTCAGCAGCGTTATAGACATATTCCTATGGTCAAACTTTAGATTTCCAATTTCAAGAAATTGCAGGTCACCTTGTGTATGAATCTTCTTCCTTCTAAGGAAAATATCTACTTTCAGTATTAACTCTTCTATGCTGAAAGGTTTGGTGATATAGTCATCCGCCCCTAGTTTTAAGCCTTGTATTCTATCTTCTTTGAGTGATTTAGCACTTAAAAACAGAATTGGTATTTGTTGATTTAGTGATCTAATTTTTTCAGCAAGCTTAAATCCATCTATCTTAGGAAGCATTACATCAAATATGCAAAGATCAAAGTCCTCCTTTTTAAAACACTCAAAGCCATCTGCACCATCTTTACAATGTGTGATATTAAAACCGTTCATTTCAAGATTTTCCTTTGTGACAAATCCTAGGGTTTCGTCATCCTCTACAAACAGAATCTTTCCTTTATTTAGAGACATAATATCTACTTCATTTTTATTGTAAAATCAGTTCCTTGATTCAATTCAGACTTCAATCTTATCGTCCAATTATGTTGTTTACAAACACTTTTGATATAAAATAGGCCTAGTCCAAATCCTTTTACATCGTGTACATTCCCAGTAGGAATTCTAAAGAATTTATCAAATATGTTGGCCTGATGTTCCTTGGGTATCCCTGGGCCTTTGTCAATAACGGAGAGTGTCGTGAATTGACCTTCATTTTTAAGCTTTACCGTTATTTCTGGTTGGTTTAAGTAATATTTTTTTGCATTGTCAATAAGCCCATTTATTGTGTTTTTTAGATGCACAGGATCTGCATTTATACTTAAATATTCTTCAGGGAATTCAATGTCAATGCTACCATTAAGTGTGTTGATTTCCTCTTTAACATTGTTCACTATTTCTGTCAGGAAGGGTTTTAGGTCAACGTTTTCTTTGTTTAACTGCATCCCTTTTTGGCCAACTTTTGCAATCTCCAGCACCCGCTCTACCTGATCATTTAATCGGTTGATCTGACTTTTTAAAATATGTGCATATTGATTTAGTCTCGTGTCTCCCCGCACGATTGTGGAGTCGAGGAAAACTTGGGCAGCTATCCCTGAAGTTGAAATAGGTGTCTTGAATTCGTGCGTCATATTGTTGATAAAGTCCTTTTGAAGTTCTGACAGCTTTTTCTGCTTCAAAATCACTCGCATAGAAAACAGAAAGAAGAAAATAGTTACGAGCAGTATTCCGCTGAGTATTATAGAGGCAGACATAGATGTCAGGATTTCAAATGACCGGTTGGGGAAGCGGACTCCAAAATAATAGGTGTATTCATCATAAATCAAAAGTGGATCATCTTCACGGATAGGCAACTCACTGTTTGGGTTTAATGTGAGTATATCGTGATAGATCATCTGGTTGGTGGCACAGTCATAGATTCCATACTCGAACTCTTCATTGAGACCGACTTCTGTAAACTCTCGCAATAGAAAGTGCTTTAGATTATTTGCATTGATTACATCATTGACATTTACTACAAAATAATTTGAAGAGGGTTGCTTGATGATGTCATAGTCGGGCAAGGGACTGCCTATTTTTTCAAATTCTCGAGCAACTTTATTTAAAGCATAATAAGATTTCTCGGTAAATTCTTGATAGTTTGTATTGTAGCTTTTGATCAACCAGAATGCTTGAAGACCCATTATTGTCATAATAGTTAATACTCCAAACCCAATTATTCTAAATATTACTTTGTTATTCATAGGCTATTGCCAATATTCATTTTACAAACGTTAGATCACTTCTGTTATTTGAGCTTTAATTTTATTAAAAAAAATTAAAAAATGCTATTTACTAGATCAAATACATATATTTCTAATTATTTATCAAATTAAAAAATCATACCTTTAATAGAGACACTAAGATCTAAACATGAGAAGGCAATTTCTACTAGTTCTCTTTACCGTTTTTTGGATTTCTACCAACTTTCTAGTCGCACAGGGAGAGACTAATCCTTTCGAGTTGGTGTTTCGTTTGGACTCTATTGAGGTTAATGAGCCTTCACAGAAGCCCTTACAATTTACAACCGATAATCCGTTTGATATTGTTCGGGTTACAGTGTTAGATCCTGAGGTCCGCCAAAAGGCATTAATAGAACAGGAAAAAGCCTTACAAATAGAAGAAGCGGATAGTGAAGATCGCATACAGTTCATTTTGTTGATGGCTTCTCTTGCTTTTTTGGTTTTTTTATTTGTCCTATTCCGCACTTTTGTACAGAAGTCTTTTCGAGCCTTCTACAGCGATAATCTTTTGCGTCAATTCAAAAGAGATATGCGAATTGGAATAGATTTACCCTACATACTGCTCTTCTTCAATTATCTATTAAACCTAGCTATATTTATTTTCTTTTCCTATGAAGAGTCTAGATTCCCTGGTTATGGCCAATATGTTCAGTTTTTGATTCTGATTGGATTTTTGTTTGTAATACATTTTGGGAAACAACTTTTATTAAACTTAACTGCAATATTACTTCCCATTCAAAAGGAGATTGGATTATATATATTTTCGATTGTAGTTTTTGGCTCAGTTTGTGGAATTGTTCTTATACCTTTCAATGTTGTTCTCTTGTATGGGCCTGCAGATTCAATAGATCTTGTTCAATTTATCTTAATTGCAGTACTCGGCGCCATGTTGCTTTTTAGGTATCTGCGTGTTGCTTACCTAGGGTCGAGGTTTTTGTTGTTAAATAAGTTTCACTTTTTATTGTATATTTGCAGCGTTGAAATAGCTCCTGTATTGATATTGATGAGACTAATTTCTCCAGGTCAATAAGGATCTACAGAATATAGATAGTGTTAAGCAAAAATTGTTTTTGAATGTCTGCAGATATTGAAAATGAAAAATTAAGTAGGTATAAGGAAGTAAAGACGATTCTTGTATCCCAACCAAAACCGGAACGATCACCATATTACAAATTAGAGGAAGCATACGGTCTAACCATTGACTGGAGACCCTTCATTCATGTTGAGCCTGTTGATTCTAAGGATTTTAGAAAGACAAAAATAAAGCCGGATGAATACACAGCGGTTATTTTTACGTCTAAACTTTCAATTGATCATTACTTTAGGATTTGTGAGGACTTGCGTATCAAGGTCTCGGGGGATATGAAATACTTCTGTCTCACGGAGGCTATTGCCAATTACCTTCAAAAATTTATTACTTACCGAAAACGTAAAGTTTTTGTGGGTAAGCGAACTGTTATGGATTTGGAAACTTCTTTTATGAAGCATAAGGAAAAGGAGAAATTCCTACTTCCCTGCTCTAATTTAGGTTCCAAAAATGTTTCTGGCTTTTTAGATCGAAATGGATTTACTTGGCAGGATGCTATGATGTATCGTACTGTGAGTAGTGACTTGTCAGATCTAAGTGATGTAAAGTATGATATCCTTATTTTCTTTAGCCCACTTGGGATAAAATCCTTGTATGAGAATTTCCCTGAGTTTACTCAGGCTGCCACACGAATGGCTGTCTTTGGGAATTCTACTAGTAAAGAGTTAGAGAATAGAGGTTTGATTACTGATATCAAAGCACCGGCACCTGAAGTGCCATCTATGACAACTGCACTCGAAAATTATTTGAAAATTTCAAATGCGAAATAAAAAAAGGGATGTTTAACATCCCTTTTTTTATTTAATCAGATGTTCTGATTTTAGTGTTTTCCTGAATCCAACAACCTACTCTAAAGCTTTGTCCATTCTGTAGTGTTCTAAAGAAAAGATCTTCTTTTGAAGGCATGAATCTAGCATACTGCCCGATTAGTTTATTAGCTTCTTTACTCACAGATGGATCAATTTTCTTAGCGTAATTCCACTTGTCTAAAGCTGGCCAAACTACGATCTGACTGTCCCATCCTGTGCCAGGGCCGCAGAGCGGACCACTAGAGGCATATAAGCGACCGATTAATAGATAGGGTTCTCCCCAATTGGGTCTCAGCTTTGCTGCTTTTAATGCATATTTTCTGGCCAGTGGAAAATTCTTAAGGTGTGCATAATAGATTTTACTAATTATGAAATTCACCTTTGACTTGTCTTCTTCTGTTTCTTCTAATACTTCTGCTTCTATAAATGCATCAATAGCTTTTTTGAATGCACCTTCTTTCAATAGATTATAGGCAACTTTCAATTCTTTATCCTCAACACAAAGATCATTCGCAGCCGATACTAGTCTCTGATATCTAGTATCCTCAGTTGCGCATTCAGCCCAGCTTAATCGAATATATAGGGTTTGGATAACTTCACAATTTGTACTATCCTCCAGAAATTCACTATAGTACTTATTTATATAATATTCACAATCATAAAATCCTTTGATTGTTTCAAAAGCTTCTAGTCTTTGGGGAACGTATCCTTCAATAATTTTCCAACTTTCACAAGACTTACCCGAGCAAGTCTCCAAACCTTCTTTTAGAATAGATTGGACTAATTCAGACATTTCCAGGGCTTCTTCCTTAGAGATTTGCCCTTCATTGTAGACATCAACTAGTAAAGAGGTAAAGGGGTTTAATACAAAGTATTGTTTTGTAGACTGATCTTCGTCTAGGGCCTCTTTGAATAATTGATAGATCTCAAATTTGGAAGCCATGTCTGGATACTTGAAGAAAAGATCAAATGCCTTTTGTCCTTTGATACTACTTGCCGTTTCTGGATAGCAGCTTGCGGCTTCTTCATATAAGCTAAATATACGTGCTATATATTGTGCTTTCATGATTGAATCTTCACTTCCAAGGGCTAACCTTTCATAAAAAAAGACCCCATCTGTAAATACATCGTTTCGCTTTCCGTCTGCAGCGGGAGCCTCCTTATAGACCTTATTCCAAAGTTCAAAGGCTTCTTCATAATTCTCAAATTCTATATAGTCTTTATAGATAATATAGTTGGAACGAGTATCATCTGGGTCAAAAGCATCTTCGAAGTTCTTACAAGGACTGAGGTTCTCGTCGGTTTCTTCAGTTGTTGATACTTGGTCTTCTTCTTGAATTACCTGAGCAGTCTTTGGAGTACAGGCCCCAAATGCTAGTAGTAAGAACAAATAGAAAGGAATATATTTTTTCATCATTATCTGTTTAAAATAAAATAGCCACTTTCAAAACTAATGAAAGTGGCTATTTTTTGGAATTTTTAATAGATCTTATTGGTAACGAACTTTTACTTTTTCGCCAATCCAACAATTTACTTTTAAAGTTTTTCCTTCTTTTATTCCTCTTTGGAATCCATCTTCTAGGCTAGGAATAAAGTCTCTGTAATTAGAAATCTTCTTATTTGCTTCAGAAGCAATAGTTGAATCAACAGCTTTTGCATACTGATATTTATCTATTGCAGCTAGTACAGCTAAGGATCTATCCCAATCATTTGATCCGCAATTTCTTGAAGAGCTTGCGTAAAGGTCACCAATCAGAAGATAAGGTTGTCCCCAACTTGATCTAAGATTTGCTGCTTTTAGTGCAAGGCTTCTTGCCTTAGAGTATTGCTTAAGTTTACGACCTGAAATAGAGGCCATAGAGAAGTAATACTGCGCTAGTTTTTCATCATCATTTTCTGCTTCTATTTCCTTTTCAACGGCTTCTTCATATTTAGCAAAAGCTCCTTGGAAGTCATCGTTTTTATAAAGATCTGCAGCGTGTGCTGCTGGATTGGAAGCAAAATATTCTTTTAGTTTTTCAGCATTGACCTCAGCTGCAAGCGTTTCGTATTTACTTGTTACCTCTACAACGAAAGCATCTTCTTGAGAACACCCTTGCTTTGTCATCATTACAACCATGTACTTTAATACTTCTAGGTCTTCTTCACCAGCCTCAAAATCAGGCTTGAATTTGTTTTGGTAGTAGTTGCAATCAAATATTTGACTTTCTATAGCTTTATATTGAGCTTTTACATTTTCCCATGAAGCAGAATATTGCTCAGCATATATATCTTTGTCAGCAATTCTCGCATCGTGAATTGCTTCAAGCTTGAGGTATGCATTTCTTGCTTGCTCAGCATCAATAAATTCGTTTTGAAACTGGTAAACAGCAGCAAAACCATAAGGTATAAAGACGGAGTATTCCGCTTTGTCACCCATGATCTCGATTGACTGGTCTACAGTTTCCATTAGCTTAGAGTAGGGAGTTTGGAGGTAGTAGAACATATCAAATGCAAGATTTGCAAGTGTAATACCCTTTTCCTCTGGAAAACATACCATCTCTTCTTCATGCAACCTTTGCACAGTAGCAATATACTCCTGTTTCTTTGTTGCGTCTGCCTCATTTTGTATGAAGTTGATAAAGATATCTCTTCCGTATTGATAAACATACGCGTCTTTTCCTGATCCAGCTGGTGCTTTTGAATATACATTTTCCCAATAAGGTAATGCGTCGGTATAGCTTTCCGAATCAATAAAATCCTGGAGTACGGAGTAGGAGCCCATTATGTCATCCATTTCTTCGTGAGATTCCCAAGTTTCACACTGGGCAATTGACTCTGTCTGGAAGCTGAAAAAACATAGAGCTCCCAAGATTAAAGCCATTCCTAATTGTTGCTTTTGCATTTTAATAAAATTTACGTTTAAAGAACCAAAGGTTATCATTTAAGGTGAATCCTATATTTAGTTTGGCATAGTTTTCCATAATCTGGTCTGGATTACCGAATTGGCCAAGTTCAAGACTTAGGTTTACAGCCGAAACCTGCTGTCTTGGTAGGCGTATCGGAAGTCCAACACCTAATGTGATGCCGATATTCCTTAAATTGGTGTCAATTACTCTGTAATCATTTTCAATTACAAAGCCTGCTCTATACCTTACTCGTTTACGATATGAGTTATATGAATTCGCATCTGGAGTATATTCTATACCTCCATTTATACGATTTGCATCACTCAAATTCTCGTCTCTCAAAGGATTAACAAACTCAGACCAGAAAGTTTGAGAAAAATCCAAACCAAGTTTCAATTTTGAATTTTTATGATACATTAGACCAACGGTATAAGATGCTGGAAGATTTGATTCTATGATCTCATCTTGACTGTAAACAAGTGTATCTATTGCGGAAATAGGATAACTCGAATTAGTAGAAGTGTGCAACTGTGATACGTTGAATTTCAGATTGCTTCCAACGTTACCGTATGCACCAATTACTAGTTTATTTCCAGAAGCTTTAGATTCGCCCTCTTCACCTTTATTTTTTAGATCAAGTACATATTGAGCTCCTCCGCTCAATTGCCAAGATCTAACACTATACTGGTCTATATAACTATTGATATATGTATTACTTAGTGTAGGTAGATTAATCAATCGAGTCTGATTTATATTACCTATGTATCTATTAACGTTTATTCCGAATGCAAAATTGTTTAGTTTAAAACCATTCCCCCAATTTAGTCGATAGGTTCCCCCCTCTCCTGTAAATTGATTTGCAACTGCACCGATTTGATTTATGTCATCCACAGACTGAATATCGTAGCCTACAGTGGAATATGGTGAAACACCAAATTGCATGCCCCATTCTAATTTTCGGTCGATTCGATCCTGTGCGGAATTTATTGGATTGAATACCGGAAAGGCTAATGATATTGTTTTCAAGTTTCCAGACCAACTATTCGATTGATCATTGCCCTGGGAAAATTGAGAATACTCAGCATTGAATCCAAACTCATAGCTTGTTGCCTTCAGGAATCCTAAAGATGCTGGGTTCAAAGAATTAGTTTGGTATGCATCATAGTATGCTGCACTTAGACCTCCAAAACCCAAGTTTGCCGTGTATGCCAGTGATGAAAGATCACCGAGTCCCATTCGGGAATATGGTGAGTTATCTTTAGGCTGAGCCAACAGATTTTGCGATAAGAATAAGGCGAAAATTAGAAAGACTAATGGTTTATTTCTCATTGACATTATGTATCAAAATTTTACTCAGCCCATCTAAAACTAGATTTGGGCGTACAAATATCTTTTTTTTAAGGTATTCTACCAAATAATTTGAATCTCCACCTGTCAGAAATACGTCCAGAGGCTGATAATTCATACTATATTGGTTGATAAACCCTTCAATTTCGTGGCAAAGACCCCGACTAATTCCTATTTCTATGGCCTCATTGGTTGATTTACCAAAAGCAGAAACAATATTTTTTTGTTTCAGATTCGGTAGTTTATCCGTAAAAGTATGAACTGCTTTAAAGCGCATTTCAAGTCCTGGCGAGATGTTTCCACCCAGGTATTTACTTTTATCAACTAAGAGGTCATAAGTAATGCAAGTTCCTGCGTCAATAATCAAAGCATGCTCGGATTCACCATACGCTCCAACTACTGCTGCAAGTCTATCAAGTCCTAATGTCTCAGGACTTTTATAACTATTGTAGATCGGAAGAGGTGTGGTATGGTCGAATTGAACGAATCTTGTTTTTGATTCTAGTAGACGAACTATCCTTTCCTCTATTGATCTTACTGAAGAATAGATAGAATAATCAATAGAATGGTTGTATAGGATATTAGAAATTTCTTCAAATGCATCATTTGAATCAAAAGCATGAACATGAACAAGTTTGTCATTATCAAACACTCCAGTCTTCCACCTGCTGTTACCAATGTCTATGCATAAGCGCATAAGGAATATTTTAGTGTTTAAAATGCCTCACACCAGTCATAACCATTGCAATGCCATTTTGGTCACAATAATCAACACTAAGCTGATCTTTGATAGAGCCGCCTGGCTGTATTACTGCTTTAATGCCTGCTTTGTCCGCAATTTCAACGCAATCTGGAAACGGGAAAAAGGCATCTGAGGCCATAACCGCTCCTTCGAGCTTGAATCCAAAGTGTTCAGCTTTAATTATAGCTTGCTTGAGTGCATCAACTCTGCTGGTTTGGCCACATCCCATACCAAGTAGTTGATTCCCTTTTGCTAAAACTATGGTATTACTTTTAAGATGCTTCGCGCATTTGTTTGCAAACATCAGATCGTCCATTTGAGCACCGCTAGGAAGGCTTTTTGTTACAACTTTCATTGCGTGCTCTGACTCTATGGATAGATCCGTATCCTGTACGATTACTCCATTCAAGAGACTTTTAAAAGATTTTTGTTGTAGCTCCCAATGCTTTATTTTTAAGAGTACTCGCTTAGCTTTCTTCGTAAGCAATTCCTTTGCAGCCTTACTGAAGGATGGCGCAATGAGTACTTCGTAAAATAATTTATCAATCTCTTGAGCTGTATCTAAGTCTATTTCTGTATTTGAAATCAAGATTCCACCAAAAGCTGAAACAGGGTCACCTGCCAATGCAGTATGCCAAGCTTCAAGCACAGTATCTCTGGTAGAGACACCACAAGGATTTGTGTGTTTTAAAACAGCAAAAGTAGGTGCATCATCTTTAAATTCACGCATCAAGCCAATAGCAGCATCTACATCTACTAAGTTGTTAAATGATAATGCCTTGCCACTTAGTTTTTCTAGCATCTCATCAAGGTCGCCGTGATAAGTTGCTGTTTGGTGAGGATTCTCTCCGTATCTAAGAGATTCACCGCCATTTATGCTTCTTTTAAATGTAGGTAGTTCTTGTGATCTATTAAAGTAGTTGAAGATGGCAGAGTCGTAATGAGAGCTCACTCCAAAAGCCTTCGCCGCAAGGTTTGTTCTTTGCTCCAATGTTGAAGACCCATCTTGTTCATTCAAGATATGCTCTAAATCGGAATATTCATCTTGCGAAGGTACGATGACCACATCGTTGAAATTTTTTGCCGCTCCACGAATCAAAGCGATACCGCCGATATCTATTTTTTCGATAATTGCAGCCTCGTCATTAGTTGATGCAACTGTCTGTTCAAAAGGATAAAGATCAACAATTACAAGGTCTATTGTTGGTATCTCGTATTTGTCAAGTTGACTCAAGTGATTTTCTTCCCTTCGGGCAAGAATTCCTCCAAACACTTTTGGATGAAGTGTTTTTACACGTCCATCAAGTATAGATGGATATCCTGTTAATTCCTCGACAGGATGTACAGTCCCTCCTAATCCCTCAATGAATTTTTGAGTTCCTCCAGTAGAATAGATCTTAACACCTTGTTCCATCATTTTATTGATGATTGGTTCTAGACCATCTTTGTGGAATACAGATACTAAAGCTGATTTTATCTTTTTCATGCAGCGAATAATTCAGAATGAATTTTTTATTGAAAATTAATCTAACAGAAAGGGATTTCCCACATAGATTACATGGAATCTAAAGGTAGGCAACTTTTTTATTTCAGTAACAATTTGAACTCAACTAAAAAAATATTAACCATAATGTTAAATTTTCGCATCATATATACAGGAATGAGATTCTTAACTTTATAAGGAGGACTAGTTTTAATTTAAAATCGATCATATGAAAAAGATATTGGTGTTTCTTTTGTTCTTCGGATTTGGCCTCCATGCTGCACTTGGTCAAGCGTCAATTTGTGCAATTGTGGATCATAATGGAGAAGTATTATCAGATGCTCGAGTATATGTGAAATCTAAGCTTGGGATCGAAAGTTTTTATTTGACAGATTCTATGGGGATTTCAGTAATTAATGGACTAGCTCCAGGTATATATTCCCTATTTATTTCAAATGAGTCAAAAAGCTTGCAAGCGGAGTTTACTGAAATTAATCTTCAGCCTGGAAGTTTTCTTGTTGAATCTTTTAGCCTTACTTCCGATATAGGAAATAGATACGTAAAAGGAGATAGTGGATGGGTATTTAATGTAATTGAGGAAGTGGATTCCGACTTCGAGATGGGTGAACCGCTAGGTGCAGTTCCTGCGAGTGCTGTTCTATATGATGAAGTCAGTTACTATTCAGAAAGAGAAGAAGTGACAGAGAGTTTGGTTGATGCCGAGGTAGCAAGCATGAAAAAAAAATCAAGAGCAGAAGAATCTATGAGTGGCATACCAGAGCCGGAACCTGTAGGTGAAGTTCCTAACGAAAGCGCTGGTCAGTTAACGGCATCTGAATGGTCCGATCTTGAAAATTGGGATCTATGGGCAGATCAGATTGAAGAGGAATTTGCGGAGTATTCACGTGCTTGGTCTTTAGCACCTAAGTATAGGTCAACCATTCATTTAAGGAATAAGAATGGAGAGAATTTAGTGCACGCACTTATTGAGGTTGTAGACCAAACTGGTAAAATATTGGCAAGAGCTCGAACGAATAATAAGGGAGTTTCTGAGTTGTTTTTTGAAGAAGCGCTTGGGATAAATAAGAAGGTTCGGATCAATTATATGGGAGAAATATTTACACTCAACAATAAAGAGATTACTAAGGATATGGCACTTGAATTAAGAACAAGGTGCAATAATAGTAATGTTGTTGAGATCATGTTCGTAGTAGACGCTACAGGATCTATGGGTGATGAAATAAAATACCTTAAAGCAGAGGTCCAGGATGTTATTAGCAGAATATCACAGCTTGATGATAAAAAAGAGGTTCGCAGTGGGGCGATATTCTATAGAGATCACACAGATCAATATTTAAGTAGAAGAAAAGAATTGAGTACCGATGTTGGTGCCTTGAACACGTTTATTAATGAACAGGCAGCAAATGGAGGTGGAGATTTCCCCGAGGCCTTAGATGTTGCACTAGAGGAGTTGACAACAAGTATCAATTGGTCCGCCGAGGCGATTACTAAAATTGCTTTTTTAATACTAGATGCTCCTCCGCACGAAGATTCTATTTCCGTACAACGAATAAATGAGAGTGTTATTCGTGCAGCAGAACAAGGTATTCGACTAATTCCAGTAACGGGTTCAGGAATAAATAAAAGTACAGAGTATTTGATGAAAGCGCTCTCCATAAGTACAAACGGAACATATCTATATCTTACAGATGATTCAGGTATAGGAAATAAACATCTAGAGGCTTCTAATGATAAGTCAGATGTTGAGTTTCTGAATGATCTAATGGTCCGAGTAGTGGAAGAAATGATTGAATTGGATTGTTTTGAAGCGAGCAATAATCAAGATGTAGTAGTGAATGATTGGAACAACACAATAGGATTGAATGTCTACCCAAATCCTGCTACGGATTATTTGAATATTGAATTGGCTCAGGCTATTGATCAGGCTCAAATTCTCGATCTTCAGGGTAAGGTAGTCCAAGACCTTGGGCAATTGGATATGGGGAGTCACCAATTCGATGTAAGTGGTTTAAAGTCTGGGATTTATTTTGTTGTATTTAAAAATAAGTCAGAGTCTTTCTCGCTCAAATTGGTATGTGCACGATAAAGTGTGCCCGTCAATATTAGGCGTGCTTTTATCGAAAAGATATGTATCTATGGATGTTTTGCTTTAGGTTTGAGCTATCGAAATGTTTAAAGATTAAAGGTTATAATTTAATAATTCAGATTTTAGTGATTATAAATGGGGCTCTTTGAGCTCCATTTTAGTTTAAATACTTGGCTACAATTGGTAGCCTCCTTCCCATCCCAAATGCTTTGGTACTAATTCTCAAGACCGGTGCAGTTTGATAGCGTTTAAATTCATTTCTGTTTACTAAGCCCAAGGTTCGTTCAACGAGCTGAGCATCATGCCCCATCTCAATGATTTCTTTTGGGCCTTTCCTGTTTTCTATGTACTCGAATAGTATGCTATCGAGTATATCGTAGTCTGGCAAGCTATCACTATCTTTTTGGTTGGGCCTTAACTCTGCGGACGGTGGTTTAGTGATAATGTTTTCAGGAATAACTTCTCCCTCTTTATTAAGGTGTCTGCATAGTTCAAAGACTTCAGTTTTGTAAAGGTCTCCAATAACAGATAAGCCTCCGCACATATCGCCGTAGAGGGTACCATAACCAACAGCAAGCTCACTTTTGTTTGAAGTATTCAATAGAATATGTCCGAGTTTATTTGATATTGCCATCAATAGCACACCTCTGCTTCGGGATTGTAAGTTTTCTTCTGCAACATTGAAAGGTCTATCTTCGAAGAGTGCTTGTAACTGTCCCATGAATTGGTCGTAGATAGATTGAATTTCTATGATGTTATGATCAATCCCTAAGTTGTTTACAAGCTCTATTGAGTCTGTAATAGAATGATCTGATGAAAATTGAGAAGGCATTAATACCGCTTTTACATTCTCTTTCCCTAGAGCTTGTGCTGCTAAAACAGTAACCAAGGCAGAATCAATACCTCCTGATAGTCCAAGTATAGCTTTTTTTAATCCTAGTTTAGCAAAATAATCTCGTATACCAAGCACTAATGCTTTGCGTATATTCTCCATTTTGTCATGCCTAGGAATATTGTCTTTTGTAGTAGCTTCAACTGTTTCAAGGTCGTAGTATCGAATATCTTCTTCAAACAGTTTGAGTTCATCAACAATTACACCTTTTGAGTTTGCAACGAGTGAACCACCATCAAAAATAAGTTCAGTCTGGGCACCTGCGTGATTGGCGTAGAAAAGAGGAATCTTATATCGTACTGAATTTGCTCGAACTATTTCTCTTCTCTCATCGATATGGCCAAATGAAAATGGAGATGCAGAAAGGTTGAGGATTAAATCAGGTTGATCTTTTTCATACTCATCAAGTGGACAAGTTGTATACAGAGGGTTTTCATTTCCAATATTCCAAATATCTTCACAAATGGTCAGTGCGATTTTTTTTCCTTTAAAAGGGACGAGTTTAAAAGCAGTTGCTGGTTCAAAGTAACGGTATTCGTCAAATACATCATAGGTAGGTAATAAGCATTTATGTTGGACGTGCTTTATTTCTTTTTCGTGTAAGAAATAAGCTGAATTATAAAGATCTTTCCCTTCTGGGACAGGATTTACTGAAGGTGCTCCAACCACAATAGCAATGTCTTCAGATGCCGCACACAAAGCATCAATAGTAGTGTTTGATTTTTGTATAAAATCTTCAAACTCAAGAAAGTCTCTTGGGGGATATCCACAGCTGGCTAGTTCTCCAAAAAGAATTAGATCTGCCGATTCTTTTTTAGCTTGCTCAATTGCTTCGAGCATAACCTTGAGGTTATTTTTAAAGTGACCGATATGATAATTCAGCTGTGCTATTGCAATTTTCATCCTGAAATTTATTGTTTGATTTTATACTTAGCATAGAGAGTTCTGGTTTTTTAACTTGTGCCAAGTAATTTTTGTTAATTTGCGATAAATAAACTTTATATTATAGGTTTATAAAGTAAAAGTAAGAAAATCATTAAACCCCGCTTTTTAAATGGGAAAATTTGTTGTTTCAGCTCGTAAATATAGACCAAACAGATTTGTAGATGTTGTAGGTCAAGAACATGTGTCACAGACCTTGAAGAACGCTCTTCAAAATGACCACCTTGCGCATGCATTTCTTTTTTGTGGGCCTAGGGGAGTGGGAAAGACAACTTGTGCACGAATACTCGCAAAGGTCCTGAATTGCACCAATCTTACAGAGGAGAAAGAACCTTGTAACGAATGTGAAAGCTGTACTTCTTTTAATAAAAACAACTCATTTAATATTGTAGAACTTGATGCAGCTTCAAATAATAGTGTCGAGCATATTAGAGCATTAAATGAGCAAGTTCGATTTCAACCTCAACAAGGGGATTATAAAGTCTTTATTATTGATGAGGTTCATATGTTGTCTCAGGCAGCATTCAATGCTTTTTTGAAAACATTAGAGGAGCCACCAGCGCACGCTGTATTCATTCTGGCTACAACTGAGAAGCATAAGATTATTCCAACTATTTTGTCAAGATGTCAAATATTTGATTTTAAACGTATTCAGATTAAGCGCATAGTTGGCCATTTACAAAGTATTTGTGATCAAGAAAATATTCAAGCAGAGGAAGATGCTTTGCACATTATAGCTCAAAAAGCAGATGGAGCACTCCGAGATGCGCTTTCCATTTTTGATAGGATAGTAAGTTATTCAGGAGATTCGATAAAGTACGCGGATGTAATAAGCAATCTAAATGTATTAGATCACGACTATTTCTTTAAGTTCGTTGATGCTATGCTTGTAGAAGACATGCCTCAGGTTTTACTTCTATTTAATGAGGTTTTAGACAAAGGCTTCGAAGGCGATATATTTATTACTGGTCTTTCAGAGCACCTAAGAGATCTCCTTGTTTGTAAGGATAAGGAAAGTTTGGCCCTTCTAGAATGTAGTGAAAACCTTAGGACGAGATATATGGATCAGGCAAACACAGCCTCTGCTTCATTTTTGTTGTCAGCACTTCAGTTAGCAACAGCAACTGATATAGGGTATAAGCAAGCTAGGAATAAGCGATTATTGGTAGAGGTTATGCTTATGAAGATTAGTAATTTAAGCAGTATCCTTGAAGCTTCCATCACTGGGCCAGTGCTAATTAGTGAAAAAAAAAAGATTGATACCAAAATAGCTCAGGATGAAGTGCAGGTAGAGCATAAAGAAACGCCTGTAGAAAATGAAGCTGCCAAAACTGTCTCTGCACCAAAGGAAGAACTGGAAGACAAAATAGAACAAAAGCCAATTGAAGAGGCTACCGTGAATCCTGTTCAGGAAGCTAGTCCAAAAAAGAAAAAGCTTAAACTTTCAATAGGTAAGTTATCTAGTCTAGAGTCCCTTGATAAGGAAATAGAGCAAATTAAAGAAGAATCCTATCGTTCTGTAAAAGAAATTTCACTTGAAGAGCTAAGCAAATACTGGCATGAATACTCAGAAAATTTAGATTCTGACATAATAAAACAGAGTTTAAGGGCTGCAGACTTGTCTTTATATGATAATTTTTTGAATATTAAGGTAGCATCCAACCTTCAGCGAGCAGATATTGAAAAGGAGAAGGAACTTATGGTTTTTATCCGTAAATCATTAAATGTAAAAGATCTTCAATTGAAGATCGAAGTTGAAGCAAAGGTGCAAGACACTAAACCGGTAATCAAAAAGAACTTGACTGTTAAGGAAAGGTATTTGCAAATGAGGGAGGTTAACCCCAAACTTACTGCTTTGCAAAAACGATTTTCTTTGATGCCGGACGAATAGACACTAAATCGAGAGATGCCCATAACAAATATAATCGGTATGGGATATTGGAATGAAAACATGAGTACTAATTTTTTGGCGTATTTCGAAAAGGAACAAATACAAAATTCCTTGTTTGAAGAACATACGCTTAGCAAAGGCGCAATTCTTTATAACGTTGCGGAACTTGCAGATAAAATATTCTTTGTGAAATCTGGAGCCTTCAAAGCAGAATGTAGCTATCCTTCTGGGCGAAAATTTATAAAGGAAATATATGCACAAGGCGAAATTTTTGGGGAGCTAGCGCTCTTTAATGCCTACTATCTTGAGACTTCTATAGCAATCGAAAAGTCTGTAGTCCTTTCCATTGAAAAGAATGATTTTAAACGCTTGATGGCAGAACGACTGCATGTAAATTCGATGATCAATATGTTGATTGGTCAACGCAGGATACAACTTGAAAAGCGATTTGAAAATCTTATTTTTAAGGACAGCAAAACTCGTGTAGTCGAGTTTCTTTTAATGCTTGCGGATCAAAAAGGTCGAGCAGTCGGCTTTGAGAAGGAAGTCAAGATTAATCTTACTCACCAAGATATAGCTCGTATTAATTTTACTTCTAGGCAGAAAGTTACTATCCTAATGAATGAGCTAAAGTCCAAAAAAATTATATCTTTCAATCGAAGACGAATTTTATTTAGGGATTTAGATCAATTAAGGACAGAACTAAATCCAGCTATGATGATGACCAGTGAGTAAAAAAAAAACATTCCAAAAGGCACTTGAGGCACTTAATGAGAAGCAAAAAGAGGCTGTTAGTAAGCTAGATGGACCAATGATATTATTGGCAGGTCCAGGAACTGGGAAAACTCATGTTCTAGCTGCTCGTGTCGGGCATATATTGAAATCTACTGATACCGGCGCAGAACACATCTTATGTCTTACTTATACAGACGCCGGAGCACACGCCATGAGAAGTAGGTTGTTGGAGTGGATAGGTCCCGAAGCACATCGGATCACTATAAGTACATTTCATTCTTTCTGTAATGGTGTCATTCAGGAACATTCTGCCCTATTTGGTCATTATGATCTGCAACCCGTAACAGAATTAGAACGGATAAAAATTATTCGCTCAATCATTGATGGCTTAGATAAAAACCACCTCCTTCGTAAGAATAATCTTTATAGATATGTCAATGAAAAAGGACTCTCTGTTCTTTTTAAGCTGATGAAGCAAGAAGGCTGGGATTTTGATTATGTACGAGGTGGAGTTTATAAATACCTAGATGGACTTAAAAGTAATCCTGAATTTATTTATAAGCGTAAGACAGGAACGTACAAAAAGGGGGACCTTAAACTCGATCGAATAGAAAAAGAGACGAAAAAGATGGAACGCCTCCTTGCGCTATCCTCATGCTATCCAAGATACATGGAGTTGATGCGTGAAGCCAGGCGGTATGAATATGATGACATGATCCTTTGGGTCTTAAATGCATTCAAGGAAAACAAAGACTTACTAAGTGCTTATCAAGAAAAATATCTCTATTTCTTGGTCGATGAATACCAAGATACCAACGGAGCTCAGGAAAAGTTACTACAATTATTGTCTGGATATTGGGAGAAGCCTAACCTCTTTGTAGTTGGGGATGATGACCAAGCAATTTATGAATTTCAAGGTGCAAAACTTGATAATCTTATCGATCTGTACAAGAGATTCGAAGATAGTATTGATATTATTGCACTCAAGGAGAATTACAGATCTAATCAACAGATTCTCGATGCATCCTTTAAGCTGATAGAACACAATGAAGAGCGAGCTGTAAACCTTATTCAATCGGTTGCTCTGGATAAACGGCTTAGTGCAGCTCTTGAGGATCGGTCTAAGGATGAAGATGCACTTCACGTCCATCGGTATCCAAATACGATACAAGAAAACATCGGTGTTTTTAACCAGATAAAATCCCTGGTTGATGGTGGCGTAAATCCTGCAGAGATTGCGGTTATTTATACCCAGCATAAGTACGGTGAGTCCATCCGGATGCTGCTCCAGCAAGAGCAGATTCCCTACCAATCTAAACGAAAAATCAATGTCCTTAACGAAGCTAATGTAATTCAGATTAGAACTGAGTTAGAGTTTTTTAATGACCGCCTGAATAGTCCGAGAAAAGCTTTAGAGCTTTTACCTCGGATTCTTATTCACCCGCATTGGGGGGTTCAAATGGATGATGTTAGGGTATTGATCGGATTGAATAAGAATATTAGTGCTACGGATAGCCATACAGCTTATATACGATTGAAGGCCTATATTGTTGACCATCCCGAAGCGTTTGTTCGCCAAGATCTTCTTTTGCAAGCTATTGAAAAGATAGAGCAGATAGAAGCAGTTTTAAGAGAGGGGCATTTGCTGCGTTTTGTCATGCGTTTTATGCAGCAATCCAATTGGGTGAATTATATACTGGATAGTCCCGAAAATCAGTGGGACTTTAATGTATTAAATAGTTTTTGGTCCTTTATAAAAGAAAGCATAGAAGGTAATCCTGCCTTGAATTTAGAAGGGCTACTAGATACGCTTGAAGAATTAGATTCTAATGGCTTAAGTATTGACTACATAAAGGTTGAATTTGCTGATAATGGAGTTAATTTATTGACAGCTCATGGTGCTAAAGGTCTTGAGTTTAGTTACGTGTTTTTAATTAACTGTACGGATGATGCTTGGGAAAAATCAAGGCAAGTGGGCGGCTTGTTTTCAATTCCTGCTGAGCTATATCAGCAAAGTGCAGTTGTTGATTTTGAACGACAGAATGATCAGGTTTATAGAACAGAGGGAAAAAGAAGGCTGTTTTATGTGGCATTGACAAGAGCTAAGCAGAGAGTTATATTCTCTTATGCTGGGAAAAACCTCAAAGAAAAGAATCAAACTCTAAGCTTGTTCCTTTCGGAGATTGTTGCAGATCAAGGATTGACGATTCTGGAGAAGCAAGTTGCAAAAGAGGAGATAAATGCATTTGTGATGCAAGAAATGCTTGGCTTTGATCTGCGTCTAAATCGATTATTTGATGCGAATTGGATCAAGCAACGCATTCAAGAACTCAAGCTTAGTGCAAGTAGCTTAAGGGCTTATCTTGAGTGCAAGCGAACTTTCTTTTTTGAATATATTCTTGGTTTAACTTCAATCCCAAATGTACATGCAGTTTTTGGCCAGGTGGCCCATGAGACACTAAATCAATTATTGGTATTTGTTGGTGATGAGCAAATAGAAATTAGTGCTAAGCTTGTGAATAATACATTTGCGAAAGTCGCTGAAAAAAGTCGCTATCTTCTGAATGATAAATCATTTGAGGATTTACTTTCCAAGGGCAACGAGATCCTTCCTTCGTTTTGGGCTTATACAGCCAAGGGGATTTCAGCGGAATCAAAAGGAGAGTTACCCGTAAAAGCTTATTTAGATAAGATGATTCCGATTTATGGCAAACTTGACCGGTTTGATAAAATTGATAATACTTTTAGTCGAATTATTGATTATAAATCGTCTCGAAAAACTTCAAAGCTTAGGGTGGCAAAGTCGGATGACTATGGTGGAGTTTATTGGTTTCAAATGCTCTTCTATAAGGTATTGATGGAAGCGTCAAGCCTCATGAAACACGCCAATATCGAACTTAGAATAGAATATCTGGACGATTCCAAAAAATCTGAACAAGTTGATTTCGATTCGGACAAACTAGAGTTTTCAATTGACCAGGTCGAATGGATGAGATTACTGATCAAAAATTCTTATGATGAGATATTGAAAGAAGATTTCAGGGCACGTTGTGAGGACACTAGTTGCAAGTGGTGTAGCTTGAAAGTTAAATCGGAATCTGAAATAAGTATTTTCGAAAGTCAATTCAAGGACTCCTTTGATGAGTCATGATTCTAGCCTTTTATATTTACCTAACTGTCTCGGAATAATCAATTGCGATGAGCTCTTTTTTGCAAATTTATTTAGCAAAAACACCCTACAACAAGGTCTTTTGTTGGTTTTTGCGCGGCTTGTTGATAACTTATTGTGATTCAAAGCGAATCCATTGTTTTTTACCGTGTAAAAAAATACAGCAATAGCTTTTTTTATCGAGATACAAGTACTACCTTTGAGCCGATTTTTAGATAGGTACAAAACGTACAAAAAAAAAATTATCGGATCAAATGCGTAAACTTATACTTGGCATCGCGGTTTCTTTCGGTCTAACTTTTGGGCTAACTGCTCAAAACTCTCATGAAGGTCATGATCATGACCATGGATCTCACGCACACGAATCAACAGAAGTATCTCACGATGGTCATGATCATGCTGATCAGGCACATCAAAATGATGACCACAGTGGTCATGATGGAGGGCATCACGATACGTGTGATTGTGGACACCACGATGAAGGACCATATGATGTAACATCAACTGCTTACCACCATATTGGAGATGCGAATGCTTTCCATGTAGTCGGAGATATTTATATTCCGCTTCCATGTATATTATATGATAATAATGAAGGTTCATTGGATGTGTTTATGTCTAGTAAACTTTCAAGTCAGACTTTTGGTCTAGATCACGGAAACGGAGATCTTGCTTACAAAGGATATGTTCTTGCTCACGGCGTTATCAAACGTGTGAAGGCGGGACAGGGTTTTCCATTGGATCAGGTTGAGGTTTGTATTACAGAGATGGATCACCATCCTGTTGTTTTTTATGAAGGGAATTGTTTTGAATTAGAGGGCGAGACTACTTTTGATGGAGGATTGTTTGATGGAGGTGGTTTTGATATTGCTTCTACGACAACTTCATTCATGGATTTTTCGATTTCTAAGAAAGTGGTTTCTATGATTTTGGTTTTTGTTCTTATGTTATGGGTGTTCTTGTCTATAGCTAAGTCTTACAAAGCCAGAAGAGGTATGGCACCTAAGGGCATACAGAGTTTGATTGAGCCAATAATAGCTATGATCATCTCCGATGTTGCTAAGCCTTTCATAGGCAAGAATTATGAGCGATTTATGCCATTTTTACTTTCACTTTTCTTCTTTATCCTAGGTTTGAATTTGTTGGGCCAGATCCCATTCTTCCCAGGTAGTAGTAACGTGACGGGTAACTTAGGATTTACTTTAGTATTGGCTGTTTTCACATTTTTTGTGGTAAATATAAATGGAAATAAGGATTACTGGAAGCATGTATTTGTTATGCCAGGAGTTCCTAAGTGGGTACTTTTGATACTTACGCCGGTTGAGATTCTTGGTTTATTCATTAAACCATTTACACTTATGCTTCGTTTGTTTGCAAACATTACTGCTGGACACATTGTAATCATCTCCTTTGTGAGTTTGATCTTTATTCTAGGAGAGAGTGGTGCGAATCTTGCGGGTGCGGGTGCTGGTATTGGTGCTTCGATTCCATTGACGATGTTCATGATGGCCATTGAATTGTTGGTAGCGTTTTTACAAGCATTTGTATTTACTCTACTTACTGCTTCTTATATTGGAGCTGCGGTTCAGGAACATCATCATTAATATTTGAAACTTTATTTTAACAAACATAAATTTTTTATCATGCTGAAATTGACCGCATTAGGATTAGGTGTTGCTGCTATTGCTGCAGGTATCGGTATTGGACAGATTGGTGGTAAAGCGATGGATGCTATCGCTCGTCAGCCAGAAGCTGCTGATAAGATCTCAAGTAACATGATTTTGACTGCCGCTCTAGTAGAGGGTGCAGCTCTAATCGCAATGATTCTTGGTTTCCTTAGCGAAGGATAATCAAAAATGAAGATTTCTCACGGTCAAGGGTTGCTTGATCGTGAGAATCATACTTTTTAAAATAGAGTTCAACTTTTAGACATAATTAATACCATGTTTGATATTTTATTTTTAGCAGATTTTTCAGTGATTAAGCCTGAGCCAGGTTTAATCGTATGGACTACGATTATTTTCGTACTATTCTGGGTTTTGATCGGTAAATTCGGTTTTAAGCCAATTTCAAACGCACTTAAGGAGCGTGAGGATGATATCCAATCTGCACTAGACGAAGCTAAGAAGGCTAGAGAAGAGATGTCTAATCTAAAGGCTGAGAATGATAAGTTATTGGCTAAAGCTCAAGAGGAGCGTTCAATGATTATCAAAGAGGCTAAAGATTCAAAGGCAGCTATTATTTCTGAAGCAAAAGATAAAGCTTCAGCAGAAGCAAAAAGAATTGTTGAAACTGCTAAAGTTGAGATTGAAAATCAACGCAAAGCGGCAATGGTTGAATTGAAAAATCAACTTGGGACTATCGCTTTAGATATCGCAGAGCAAGTGATCAAGAAAGAGTTAAAAGGAGACAAGGCGCAGGAAGCGTTTGCTAACAGCCTTGTTGACGATATGAAACTGTAAGGATCACATTCAATAAGAGCAAATAGACTTAAAGTCAAAAGATATGTCAGTTTTAAGAATTGCATCAAGATATGCAAAGTCAATAGTTGACTTAGCATCAGAAAGAAATAAGCTAGATAGAATCAAGCAAGATGTTGATACTTTCTATTCTGCAGTTGAAAACAGAGAATTCTTCCTTATGTTGAAGAGTCCTATTATCAATTCTGAGAAGAAGTGGTCCATCTGTAAGGCTATCTTTGAGAAGTCTTTTGATGAGTTAACGATGAACTTTTTTCAGATCTTAGTTCGTAAAGGACGTGAGCAGTATTTGCCAGAGATCATGAACGAGTTTATGGTTCAGTACAGACTAATTAATAAGATTTCAACTGTACACTTGACAACTGCAAGTGCTTTGTCAGATGCAGCAGTAGAATCTATCAAGGCTAAACTGACATCTGCTGGTGTAGCAGAATCAAATATTGACTTGAATTTGGTGGTTGATCCAGAGGTTATAGGTGGTTTCAAGATTGAGACTTCAGATAAGCTTTACGATGCTACAATCGCTAAGAAGCTAGATAATTTAAGAAAGGAGTTTAAAGGAAATATTTTTGTTTCCAAGATTATCTCCAAGTAATTTGAATAATTTTCAGTCGAATTATAAAACATTAGACAATGGTTGATGTTAAACCCGATGAGATTTCAGCAATCTTGAAACAACAACTTGCTGGAGCGAGCTCAGCAGCTGAGCTCGAAGAAGTAGGAACAGTACTTCAAGTAGGTGATGGTATTGCACGTGTATACGGATTGACGGCAGCGCAAGCTGGTGAGTTGGTTAAATTCGAAACAGGTGTTGAGGCTATCGTCCTAAACCTAGAGGAAGACAACGTAGGTGTTGTACTTCTTGGTTCTGGTGAAGGTATCAAAGAAGGATCTAAAGTACGTTGTACAGGAAAGATTGCTTCTATCGATGTTGGTGAAGGCATGATTGGTCGTGTTGTGAACCCACTAGGACAGCCTATTGATGGTAAAGGTGAAATCACTGGCACGAAATATTCTATGCCTATCGAGCGTAAAGCTCCAGGTGTAATTTATCGTGAGCCAGTAGCTGAACCACTTCAAACTGGTATTAAATCTATCGATTCCATGATTCCGATTGGTCGTGGTCAGCGTGAGTTGATCATTGGTGACCGTCAGACTGGTAAGACAGCAATTGCTATCGATACTATTCTTAACCAACGTGAGTTCTACGACAAAGGTGAACCTGTATACTGTATTTACGTTGCTTCTGGTCAGAAGTCTTCTACAGTTGCAAACGTAGCTGGTATTCTTGAGGAAAAAGGTGCTATGGCTTATACAACTATTGTATCTGCTTCTGCTGCCGATCCTGCTCCACTTCAGTTCTATGCTCCATTCGCTGGTGCTGCAATTGGGGAGTTCTTCCGTGATACTGGTCGTCCTGCATTGATCATTTATGATGATTTATCAAAGCAGGCAGTAGCATACCGTGAGGTATCTCTATTGCTTCGTCGTCCTCCAGGTCGTGAAGCATATCCTGGTGATGTATTCTATCTACACTCTCGTCTTCTTGAGCGTGCTGCGAAGGTGATCAACAATGATGACATAGCAAGAGAGATGAATGATCTTCCGGATTCTCTAAAGAATGCAAAAGACGCTGACGGTAACTCAATAGTGAAAGGTGGCGGTTCATTAACTGCTCTTCCAATCATTGAAACACAAGCGGGTGACGTTTCAGCATATATTCCAACAAACGTGATCTCTATTACAGATGGTCAGATCTTCTTGGAGTCAAACCTATTTAACGCAGGTGTACGTCCAGCGATTAACGTGGGTATCTCTGTATCTCGTGTAGGTGGTTCTGCTCAGATTAAGTCGATGAAAAAAGTATCTGGTACTTTGAAACTTGATCAAGCACAATACCGCGAGCTAGAGGCCTTCGCTAAATTTGGTTCCGACCTTGATGCTGCGACTCAAATGGTTATTGAGAAAGGTAAGCGTAACGTTGAAATCCTTAAACAACCTCAGTATTCTCCACTTTCAGTAGAGAAGCAGGTAGCAATTATCTACCTAGGTACTAAAGGTTTGTTGAAAGATGTTCCTGTTAACAAAGTAAAGGAATTCGAATCAGTATTCCTTTCAACTCTTGAGCAACGTGATCCAGCAGTGTTGGATATGTTCAGAGCTGGAAAACTGAATAAAGAAGACCTGGACAAGATTACAGCACTAGCAAACGAATTGTCAGCTCCTTACAGAGTTTAATTCATATAATAATATAAATCCCCACTTTTAGGAGTGGGGATCTTCTAGACCTCTAGAAGGTTAATAGTTTACTGCTACTAATTATAGTAAAGCATTAAAAGATGGCTAATTTAAAAGAAGTACGCGAAAGGATTACGTCTGTTAAGAATACTCAACAGATTACAAAAGCAATGAAAATGGTTTCTGCTGCCAAGCTCAGAAGAGCTCAGCAGGCTATTACTCAAATGCGTCCTTACGCAAACAAATTAAACGAAATCCTTAAAAATATCCTATCTAATTTAGATGGTGATGTTGCCTCTGCTTTCGGAGAGGAAAGAATGGCGAACAAGGTTTGTATGGTTGTTGTGACTTCTAGTAGAGGTCTTTGTGGTGGTTTTAATACAAATATTGTTAAAGCAGCTACTAAAAAGATTAATTCCCAGTATAAGAGCCAACTTGAATCAGGTAACCTTGATATCATATTCATTGGTAAAAAGGGATTTGATAGCATGAAGCGCTTATTTCCTCAGGCTAACTTCAATACAGATAATCTTGAACTTTTCGGAGATCTTTCTTTCGATAATGTTTCAGCGGTTTCTCAATTGCTTATGGATAAGTTTGAAGCCAAAGTTTACGACAGAATTGATGTCGCTTACGCTAGCTTCAAGAATGCAGCGCTTCAGGAGCATGAATGTGTTCAGTTTCTTCCAGTTGAAAAAGTTGAAGCTGTTGCGGATGATTCAAGCAAGATAAAATCTGATTACATTTTTGAGCCTAGTACTTCTGAATTGTTGGACTATTTAGTGCCTTCAATTCTTCAGACAACTTTCCAAAAGTTCTTGCTAGATACCCACGCTTCAGAGCATGGTGCACGTATGACTGCAATGGATAATGCGACTGAAAATGCACAGGAATTATTGCAAGATCTTAAGATTTCATACAATAAAGCCCGTCAGGAAGCTATTACAAGGGAGCTTTCAGAGATTGTGGGTGGTGCAGCTGCTTTAGAATCTGCATAAAATAAGAAATATATATAGCTAAAAAGGCTGACCATTATTTGGTCAGCCTTTTGCTTTTTATATCTATCGTACTTGCTTTTATATCAGCTTGTTTGATATTGCTTTGTCAAGAATGTATCTTTATATAAACAATAATTCATTAGAATGATCGCAGTCATCCCAGTAGCAGGAGCGGGTAAGAACCTAAGGCCCCTAACTTATACGCAACCAAAACCACTTATTCCTGTAGCGGGTAAGCCGATCATCTCCTTTATTATTGATGACCTAAAGCGTGTAGGAGTTACTGAATTTGTTTTTATAATAGGTTATTTGGGCGAGAAGATTCGTAATTATATTACAGATCAATATCCTGAGCTTAAATGTACTTTTATTAAACAAGAAAATAGATTGGGTTCAGGGCATGCGATTTTACTTGCTGAAAATAAGATAGACCTATCACAGGAACTTGTAATTTTCTTTGGGGATACCATCCTTAATTTTGATTTGGATAAGGTTATGAAAAGTCCTATGAACTATGTTGGTGTTAAGAAAGTAAGTGATCCAAGGTCTTTTGGAGTGGCCACTATTGGCAAGGATGGTTATGTGACTAGCCTAGTTGAAAAGCCCAATATTCCACTTTCGAACCTTGCACTTGTTGGTTTTTACAAAATCAAGGATACTAAAGCTCTGTTTGAAAGTCTAAAACGGAATATTGATTCTGAGGTAAAGTCAGATGGTGAGTTTCAGCTTACAGATGCACTTATGGGGATGGTTAGTCAAGGATGCAAAATTAAAACGGAGATTGTTGATAACTGGTTTGATTGTGGGAGAAAAGATATTCTCCTAGAAACAAATGCACTGATGCTTGAAAAGAAAGATTTTCAAACGCCAGTAGTTAATAATCTAAATAATTCTATTATCATACCTCCCGTAAATATTGGAGAAGGTTGCGAGATTAATGACTCTATTATAGGCCCCCACGTTACGATAGGTAATAACAGTAAATTATCCTCAGCGATTATTAAGAATTCTATCCTGGGTAACTTTGTGCATATCAACGAAGCAGTCCTGTTCAATTCTGTTATAGGCAATGATACTTCTATAACAGGATTAAGACAATCATTAAACATTGGAGATAATACAGAGATTGATTTTAGATAATTAATCTAAAAGTCCAACCTTATCTTCACTGATGAAAATTGCCCGCTTAGCTGTAGCGCGATCCTGGATAGCAGGACCATTTTCGAGTTTGAGAACACCTCTTGGACAAACTGCTGAGCATATACCACAGCCTACACATGATGCACGCACGATATCCTGTCCTTTCTCAGCGTATGCTCTAACATCGATTCCCATCTCACAATAGGTACTACAATTCCCACAGGATATACATTGAGATCCATTGGTCGTGATTCTAAATCTTGAGAAGAACTTCTGTTGGAGCCCTAAAAGGGCAGCCATAGGGCAGCCAAATCTACACCATACCCTACTTCCCATTAGGGGGTAAAAACCAACCCCTATCACTCCGGAAAAAGCAGCGCCAATGTAAAAACCATAGAACTTTTGAATTTTGTAGGTTTGAATTACAAACAAATCATTAGAGCCTTTTAGGAAGTAGGAATAAGCTGTAAAAGCTATTAGGGATAACAAAATTCCGCCAGTTATTTGAAAGGCGATCTTATTCTGTTTTTTTATCCATTTGTTTCTGTTGTAAATCACAAATCCAGAAAGTATAAGTGCCAGAGAAAAAATTCCGATGAGGAAGATTTCTGTTGTAACTAAATAACCAGTCTCCTGAGCCCTGTAGTTGTATATTACTGCAATGGTCATTAAAACCGAGATCGCTAGAACTAGATGAATCATCCAGCGTTCTATCTTCCACGCACTTTGTGATTTATCGGATAAATGTCTAAAGCTATCTCCTGCCGTCTCAGCTAATCCCCCGCAGCCACAAACCCAAGAACAATACCATCTTTTACCAAAGAAATAGGTTAATATGGGTGTTATTATTAGCACCATAGCTATTCCGAAGATTAACATAAATAAACCTATGTTGCCAGCGTTAAGCATACCATTGATATTCCATGTATCAAAGAAATAATAATTAAGGGGCCAGACATTTTTGAAGTCATTATAGGGCAAACTCATGCGTTCCAAAAATGCAGGGATTATAAATGCAAATCCTAATTGGAATACCATTACGGAGATTGTTCGGATAACCTGATACCTGTTGTGCCTATATTTTACGATGAATTTTATACCAAAAATTAGAATTGCCAAAGTGTAAAGTGTACCATACATAAACCATTGGCTTGCAAATTTCCCCTCTCCTTTTAATAATACACTGAGAGGATCAAAAAAACCTACCAAACCTTTGTTCGCTGCTCCACTTTCTCCCAATCCAAGATGTTGAGGAAACCAATACAGAAAAACATAAAACGTGGTAATGAAAATGCCGGCAATCCATGCAAATGAACCTTTACTGGTCAAGCCAGAAAGCCAATTGTAGTCATTTTTAATTCCTTCTGTTTTACCCCCATAGCTGCCTATTGTGTAGATGATTGTTCCTAAGCTTATTGCACCTATTGCTCCATAGAACAGATACGGAACCTGTGATTCTGCATAAATATTAAGCAAGGATATCAATAAAGTCGCTAAACCTGAAAATCCTATGATAGAACCAATATTCTGAAAGATGTTTAAAGGTCGCTTGGCTGATTCGGTTAATGAAAGGCTGTGATTGATCTGGTTCATAGCAGAATTATTTTGAAAGGAAATTTAGGACCTTATACAAGGATTTTTTTTGCTTTAGCTTCAATGATGATCCCGTTTCTTGGTTGTAGGCATCTACGAGAAGCCGTTCGTAGCTGCTGAAAAATTCCGGATCAAAATTGGCTAAAGTAAGGTTGCTTAGAACATCTTCTATATGAGTTTTTTCTGATATCCACTTCTCACAAACTTCATGCCTGTATCGGATTCCCATAAGATTGAAACCCATAATTTCTTTAGTACTCAAGTCATAGACTAGACGAATACTTTTGTTCTTTTTAGGGTGCTTCCAAAACAATTGTCCAATACCTTCTCTAGGATTGTTTGGTACAGATCCATATACCTGATATTCAATATCAAAGAATTTAGCAGAGTTGAACCAAACACCAGGGTTATAATTCATTTCTTTTCCAAGGATATTGTGCGCTGCAAGTTCTCCCATCATCCGTCCCGTATACCATACAGCTTCAATATTCTTCCTACCTTCTTTTGGATTCCTGATCTCCGCACAATCGCCTATTGCGTATACACCTTCCATATTGGTTTCAAGTCTGTCGTTGATAAGTATCCCTTTGTTTTTTTCCAGTTTGGTGAAATGGAGAAAGTCAATGTTTGGCTGTACTCCCACTGTCAAACCTACAAATTCACAGTTGATCTTTTCACCAGTATTGGTAAGGATCATTTTTACCTTCTTTTTATCTCCCCAGATTTCTTTAAGTTCAGTATTTAGTTTTAAGTCTATGCTATGTTTACGAATGTGATCACTGACCATTTTTGCTTCCTCAAGAGGGAGGACACTACTCCAATATTGAGATTCACGAACTAGCATAGTAACAGGTATATTCCTTGAATGAAGCATTTCTGCAAGCTCTACACCAATTAAACCGCCACCAACTATGATACCACGTTCCATGTTTTCACAAAGTCGCTCGATGTTTTCAAGATCTTGTATATGATATAAGGTTTGAACTCCATCAAGCTGTTTACCTGGCCAGTTCATCAATCTAGGTTTAGATCCTGTAGCAATTATCAGCCTATCGTAATCAATGAAGTTGTCGTCTTCCAGAATTATGGATTTAGAATCAAAGTCGACTGTTCTTACCCGAGTCAGGTATAGCTCAATATTATTGTCATCATAAAACTTTTTATTGTGAGGAATTATATCCTTCGCTCTCATATGCCCCATAAAAACGTACATAAGCGCCGTCCTCGAAAAGAATAGTTCAGATTCGTCAGATAATACAATGATTTGGTGATCAGAATGTTTCCTAAGTGTTTTAGCTGCTGTAATACCACTTATTCCGTTTCCTATAATGACAATTTTCATAAATCAGTGGAAATTATGTAATTCAGGCTTTTGTAATGTGTGGAAATATATAAAAAATGCTTGATGAATTGAGATAAAATTTGGCAAATCTAATTATAGTCAACCAACTATTTTGTAATTTGTGACATCTATATAGTAGTTAGGATAAGTTAAGAAAGGTTAAATTGATGCTAAATTTTAGCTTAAATAGGTCTTTTCGTGTTTTGGAGCTTAATTTATTTTAACTTTAGGGATTAGATATCGATCAAAAATTGAAAATTATAGAACCATGAAGCACTTTTTACTTTTAATATTTTCTCTTCCAATTTTACTTTTCGCTCAGTCGGATCTAGATGTAGTTTTTGATCCTGACGTAACGGAGTTCAATTTAGTTGCGGACTTAACTGACGAATTCCTTACTATCGATAACAGTGGAGTTTTGAACAACCTTACTGGAGATGCAATCGATGTAAGATGGACATTCGAATTAGTTGATTCTCCTGCTGAATGGATTATTTTACTTTGCGATGATGCTAATTGTTTCTCTGGCCAGAGTGCGAGTAATTTCCCTGCTCCTGAAGCTTTACAGATAGATGCTGATGATTCTTCTTTATGGAAAATGAGTGTAAGGCCATTCCAAACTTCAGGATGTGGAACAATCGTTTTCAATTTTTACGAAGATAGTGATCTAAATACAGTAATCTATACAGAGGAGTTTGATATCTGTGTTTCAGATCCAGTTTCTACAAAAGAATTTGAAACTAAAGTTTCGAATCTAAATGTTTATCCGAACCCTGTTCGTTCATCGATCAATATTTCGGATGACTCAATAGTTGATGAGGTCGTTATTTATAATCTTTTAGGAAAGCCAGTGAAGCGTTTCGATATGTATATGGACAATTCCTTAGATCTTTCGGATTTGAGAGATGGGGTTTATCTTGTTGGAATGTACAATGAAGAGCAAGGATTACTTAAAACAAGCAGAATACTTAAAAAGAATTCAAGGCCTTAATGGCTTCGGAAAGATAAAAAAAAGCATCATTCAATTCGAATGATGCTTTTTTTATGCTGGATAGTCAACATAGATTCTTGGAGTTTCGTACAATCTTACCTGTATTGTATATTCTTTTTCAATTCGTTTACTCAATAGGCCATGTATAGTAATAGCTAAATGCTCTGTGGTAGGATTTAAATTTTTAAAGTAAGGAGTATCTAAATTTAAATTTTTATGATCAAAACGATCTTCAACTTCCTCTTTGATGATTTGCTTAAGTTTTACCATGTCGTAGACAAATCCCGTCTCTGCGTTTACAGTTCCAATTATTCGAACTTCTAAATCATAATTATGTCCATGGAAATTGGGATTTGAGCAAGGTCCAAACACCTTTTTATTTGTTTCCTCATCCCACTTTGGGTTGTACAAACGGTGAGCTGCATTGAAGTGGGCTTTTCGAGTAAGTGCTACTTTCATGGATAAAGGTCGTTTAAATGGATATAATGATTTTCAAATTAATTAAATAGCTTTTAATCAAAATCACAAAATTTATACAAAAAAAGCTATAAAAGGTTTAATATAGTCTTTTGCTTTGTTCTTATAATTTTATCCTTAAAGAGCTTTGAACGCATGCAGTTTACAGATTTTCCAGGTCAAGAGAGTGCAATACAGTTGTTAAAAGGAATGTTATCAGCAGATCGTCTGCCACATGCCCTTTTATTTGTTGGTCCTGAAGGCTGTGGAAAGTTAGGTGTTGCGCTTAGCTTAGCTCAATCAATTTTGTGTAAGGAAGTAGATAGTGAACACCATGCATGCGGAGTTTGTAATCAATGCTTAAAAAGTAAAAAACTTCAGCATCCCGATCTTCATTTCTCGTTTCCTTATGTCGGTAAAGAGTATAGGTCAGATGACTTTGTAAAGGATTGGAAGGAAGCTGTGCTTGAAAACCCTTATCTTAATTATGATCTTTGGTCTTCTATACTCAAAGTAGATAACAAGCAAGGGAATATTTATAAGAGTGAATGTGTTAACATTATAAAGAAGCTCAGTTTTAAGCGTTATGAAGGTGCCAAGAAGATAATGATTATCTGGATGGCAGAGTTTCTGGGAACAGAGGGAAACAGATTATTGAAATTAATTGAAGAACCACCGGAGGATACACAGTTTATTCTAATTGCGGAACAAACAGAAAAGGTATTAAATACAATTTTGTCCCGGTGTCAACTAATAAAGTTTAATAAAATTTCTGATATTGCCCTTAGTAAATATCTGGCATCCAGATATGGAATGAGTGAAGAGCGAGCAAAAGAGGTTGCTTTTTTCTCTAATGGCAATATGCTTGATGCTATTTCTAGTATCGAGCAGGTAGGAAAAGGGGAGTTTGATCTTTTTATTGACTGGCTTAGAAAGACCTATCAAGGAAAACCGGTAGATCTTGTTAAGATAGCAGAGGAGATCGCGAGCCTAGGAAAGGATGCAATTAAGCAAGTGTTTAGCTATGGCTTACAATTTTTAGCTGAGATTAATCGGCTTAAAATATTAGGACCTAAACATTCAAGATTAAACGGTAAGACGCTCGAATCAGCTGAAAAGCTAAAGAATCTATTGGATCTAAATGCGATTGAAAAAATGCAGGATCTATTAAATGAGTCTTCTTATTATCTTGAACGTAATGCAAATGCAAAGTTGCTTATTTTGAACATGGGCATTCAAATGAATGCTATTTTTAGAATGAGGTAATTAAGACCTTCGAATATATAAGATTATGAGTTGTAAAGGATGTACTGTTGGTAGCAGTAAGGATCATTCTGGAGGTTGTGGAAGTTCATGCGGATGTAGCACGGGCGGATGTAACAAAATGAATACATATGACTGGCTTGCTGGTCAAAATATAACGGACTTTGAGGATTACGGAATCGTGGAGGTGACCTTTAAACAGGGAACTCGAAAAGGATTCTATTTTAATCCAAAAAGTATTTCTGCACTTACGGGAGATCATGTCGTAGTTGAAAGTTCGGCAGGATATGATACAGGTGCTATTTCTTTATCTGGAGACCTAGTTCGTCTTCAAATGAAAAAGAAAAATGTAAAAGAAGAAGCTGTTATACACTCCATTTTAAGAGTTGCAAATGAGCGCGATCTTGACAAGTTGTTAGAGGCTCGCTCTTTGGAGAAGGATACAATGATTCGCTCTAGAGCAATAGCGAGAAGCCTTGGAGTTGATATGAAGGTTGGAGATGTTGAATATCAAGGAGACAAACGTAAGGCTACCTTTTACTATATAGCGGATGGCCGTGTAGATTTTCGAGAACTTATCAGGCATTATGCCAAAGAATTCAAGGTAAAGATAGAGATGAGGCAAATTGGTTCGCGCCAAGAGTCTGCCCTGATTGGTGGCCTAGGTTCTTGTGGCCGTGAGCTTTGTTGTTCCACTTGGCTGTCTAGTTTTAAAAGTGTTTCGACGGCTGCTGCCCGATATCAAAATCTTGCGATTAATCAGGCTAAATTGTCTGGACAATGTGGAAGATTGAAATGTTGTTTGAATTTTGAACTAGACGCTTATAAAGAAGCTTTAAGCCATTTCCCTTCAAATGTAGATAGATTGTATTCTGAGAACGGTGAGGCTAGTTTAATGAAAACTGATGTCTTTAAGGGAATTATGTACTATATGTACAGTAAGAGAAATGAGCGGGGTAAAGTCATTGCTTTAGATATTGAGAAGGTTGCTGAGATAAAAGCGCTGAACAAGAATAATGAGAAGCCTTATGATCTAAGTTCAATGCAACCCGAATCTGTGATTTTGGCAAATGAGCCTGATGAGATAGGTTTTGAAAGTGTAAATGATGTGATAGAACTTCCAATGGATAAACCTCAAAGAGGAAAGCGTCGAGGAAGAGGTTCTAGAAATAAACGTAAACCAAATAACAACAAACCAAATCAGCGCCCTTCAAATAAGAAAACAACTAAGGAAAATCCAAGTAAGCCTGAGGCTAAGGGTAAAGCAAATCCTAAATCTAAGGATGCAAAACCCCAATCGGAGACCAATCCTAAGGCGCAAAATAAACCTAAATCAAGATTTTCGTCATTCAAACGTAAAGGCAAGAATAACAGTCGAGGTGGGGAACAGAATAACCCAAATAAAGATGACTCAAAGAAGTAAAAGAAGCTTTGTAAATTAGTTGTAGAATTTGAATAAATTTCACATTGATTGTTCAAAGTTTGACTGAATCCTTCTTAAGTTTGCAGGATATTAAATTGTAATAAAGAAATGAAATACGACGTTACCGTAATCGGTTCAGGTCCTGGTGGATATGTAGCAGCGATAAGATGTGCACAACTAGGTATGAAAACGGCTATTATAGAAAAGGAGTCAACACTTGGAGGCACATGTCTTAATGTAGGTTGTATCCCTTCAAAAGCACTTTTGGATTCGTCTGAGCATTTTCATAATGCTCAAAAGACATTCGCTGAGCATGGCGTAATGCTAGATAACCTAGCTGTCGATATGAATCAAATGATAGATCGAAAGGCGAAAGTAGTTGATGAGAACGTAAAAGGGATTGATTTTCTGATGAAAAAGAACAAGATTGATGTAATCAATGGTTTTGGTTCTTTTAAAGATGCGAATACTATTTTGGTGACGGCTGCTGATGGCACTGTAACTGAGATTTCAACAACTAAAGCTATTATCGCAACAGGTTCTGTTCCTAACATTCCTGCTTCATTTAACTTTGACGGAAAGCGAATTATATCTTCAACAGAAGCCCTCGAAATAAGAGAAGTTCCTAAACGAATGATTGTTGTTGGCGGTGGAGTTATAGGTATGGAATTAGGTTCCGTGTTTGGGAGATTGGGTACAGAGATCGAAGTAGTGGAGTACATGGAGCGAATCATTCCGACTATGGATAAGGATTGTGGTAAGCAACTTCAGCGTAGTCTTAAGGGTCTAGGCTTTAAGTTCCACCTTAAACATATGGTCAATGAGGTGCAGCCTACCGAAAATGGGGTTAAGGTCATTGTTCAGAAAAGAGATTCAGAAGATACATTTGAAATTGAAGCAGATTATTGTCTGGTTTCAATAGGTCGTAAACCATTTACTTCGAATTTGGGTCTTGAAAATATAGGCGTAAAGCTTGATGAGAGAGGCCGTGTAGAAGTTAATGGTCACCTTGAGACTTCTGCTCCTGGAGTTTATGCTATTGGTGATGTAGTAAAAGGAGCAATGCTCGCGCACAAAGCAGAAGAAGAAGGGGTATTTGTGGCAGAAAAAATTGCCGGTCAAAAGCCGCATATCAATTATAATCTAATACCTGGAGTTGTATATACTTGGCCAGAGGTGTCTGCTGTAGGTGCAACAGAGCAAGAGCTTAAGGATGCAAAGGTTCCTTATAAAGCTGGTAAGTTTCCGTTCAAAGCATTGGGAAGAGCCCGTGCTAGTATGGATACCGATGGTATGGTAAAGGTTCTTGCACATAAAGAAACGGACGAAATTCTTGGAGTACATATGGTAGGTGCTAGAACTGCAGATATGATTGCAGAGGCAGTTGCTGTTATGGAGTTCCGTGGATCAGCAGAGGATGTAGCAAGAATGAGTCATGCTCATCCAACATATACAGAAGCATTTAAAGAGGCTGCCCTTGCAGCGACAGGAGATCGAGCGCTTCATATGTAAAGAAAAGCCTGAGTGAATTTCACTCAGGCTTTTTTATTTTTCATTGCCAGCTTTTCAAGGATCCATTTTTTACCAACAATTTGCTTCTTTTCATTTATTTGTTCTTGTAGCTTAAGGAATTCCTCTTTATCGTAGGTGTTTAGGTAGGTTAGCTTTTTAAGTATCCTTAAAAATTCGATGTATTGGTTCTTAAGGTCTTTCGAGATCTTAGTGGTTCTTACAAGTAAAACCCTGAAACTTTCAATGAGCGCTTCAAGTGCTTGTAATTCATTCAACTCATAATAGGTCTTTACTAAGATCAGTTTGGTACCTAGTTTATATTGGATATTGTCATATTCTACAGTGTGTAATAGTTGTATAACTTCAGTATATGCTTCCTGCTGAAAGAGAACTTTGGCCATGTTGAAGTTATAGGCATTGTCTTGATCTTTTGAGGGTATGCGTTTGGTGTATTTCTCAATAAAGGATTTGGTCCAGTCATAATTTTGTGTATTCAATCCAACGGTAATAATGTTTTTATAATGCATTGGATTTAATGCTTCATTATCAAATAGGATTTCTTCCTGAATCCCTAGTTTGTATAGATGGAAAAGATTATGGAAATACTCTAGTTGTCCTTTATTGATTTTTGAGTCAATACAGTAATTCATTAAAAGGGTAAGGATATTTAGAGATTCTTCTTTGTGGATGTTTTCAACTGCATTTATGAAGAGGTCCTGACAGGAGCCTAGTGTTAAATTTTCTTTATTTCGAAACAGAAATAGAATAGAGCCATATAGGTTAATTAATGGTATTTGATCCCCATATTCTTTAATACAGTCTTTGATAAAGGCGTCCTCAATACCGATGTCTGCATCTTGCGTTATTTGATTGGCAATGGCATAGCAACCCGTTTTTAATTTTTGGCATCTATAATAGATCTCGTTATAGTAGTCTGATTGACGTAAGTCATCAAAGGTTAGATGCTTTCTACCCTTTTGGAATATCAAATTTTGTTTGATTTCACTTGCCTTAGCCATGTAGTAAAAGTGATCACTGTGCCTAGGGGATTCTATGATTTTATTTAAAGTAGACCAGCTAGAATCGAAGTGTTTATTTAATTTTTTGTTGTAGAATGTTTTTATGCTAATAAGCTCGTTAAGCAAAGGGTCGTGATTCGATAAGAATGTTTCTTTGAGGATGATTTCTAACTCAGCATTTACCTGCATCATTATAGTCCTCCACTTTAAGTCATTATAAGCTACTTTTGAGCCATAAATTTTTTTCCAAATAATCTCCTTGGGCTTATCTGAGGCGGAAGAGGATAGTAATTCAAAAAGTTTGAACAAGTCAGGTCTCTTTGTGTAGAGCTTCTGCTTTAATGTTTTTTTTGCCGCACTTATATCATCAACAGAGAGCCGCTCTATGGCAAGCAATAGTTTTGGTTTTGCCATTATTGGTCATTATTTGTCTGTGGTAATCATTGATTAATGTTAAAATTTGTGTTAATTAATATAATAAGCAAGGATTAGTAGTTT
>JAQXAY010000106.1 GCA_029252685.1 Saprospiraceae bacterium
GAATAAAATATAAAGAAGACCTCGCATTTTTAGAGAAAGAGTTTCTCTTGTGGAAATCAGAAACAGAGCTCGTCCCAAGGAAAAAATGGTTGGGTATCTATTCTCAGCCTAATGCCATATATCAGTTTAAAAACAAAGGAGCAGCATTTGAGATAAAGCCGATGCTCAACCTAGGTCTTGGTAAAGATCAGAATGACTCAGACATTTATTTGATGAACCAAAGAGGCTTGATTGTTAATGGCTCTATAGATGATAAAGTATATTTTCATAGCACCATATTAGAAAGTCAAGCGCGTTTCACCTCCAACATCAGATCGATTTATCAGGATACAGGTATTTTGCCAGGATCGGGATTTGTAAAAAGGTATTACAGTAATGTTTTTGAGTTTACGGATGGAGTAGATTATCTATTATCCAGAGGACATATTGGTTTTAGAATTAGTAAACATATCGATGCACAGTTTGGCCATGGACGGAATTTCATTGGTAACGGCTATCGCTCCTTGCTTTTATCTGACAGAACGACAAACTACCTGTTTGCTAAAATCAATTGGAGGATCGGTAGGGTACAGTTGCAGAATGTTTTTGCTGAATTGGTAACAGAAAACCAAAGGCCTAGTGGTATAAGCCCCTATCCAAAGAAATATATGGCAGCCCACTATCTGGGCTTCAAGCCATTTAAAAATATAAGTTTGGGTTTGTTTGAAGCTGTAATTTTTTCAAGAGACGACGGTTTTGAATTGAACTATCTAAATCCAGTGATTTTTTATCGTACAATAGAAGGAATGATTGGAAGCCCGGACAATGTTATTATCGGTTTAGATGGGCAATGGAATTTGCCAAAGCGGATACAGCTTTATGGTCAGATGATAATAGATGAGTTTATTTTTAATGAGTTATTCAAAACAGGAGAGAGTAGTTGGACCAACAAGTGGGGGGTACAGCTTGGTGTTAAGCAGATTGATTTTTTGGGTGTCAGAAATTTAGACGTTCAATATGAGTATAATACTGTAAGGCCTTATACCTATTCTCATCGAGAGTTTGAAAATACATATGGACATTATGAACAACCACTGGCGCATCCTTTTGGGGCAAACTTTGGCGAGCAGGTTTTGAATATTAGATATCAGTTTAGCAAAAAATGGGTGCTCAACATTAAAGGTTTTCAGTTTTACAAAGGGCTTGATGTGGATATGGAGAGTTACGGTGGAGATATTTTTAAACCATACACTTTAAGGTATGCGGATACGGGCCACAGTATCGGTCAAGGTTTGCGTTCCGATGTTCAAATGATAAGTGCAGACCTGTCTTATGAACTGTTTCACAACCTATATATTGGCACTCAGTTCTTTTGGAGAAATGAAACATTTTCAGACCCCTCTTTGGGTGCACGGAAAGTGTCGTTTATTGGTGGAAGTTTAAGATATAATATAAACCAGTTCAAAAACGACTTATAACAACAGCCTAAGAGTATTAAGAGCTAAGGTTGCTGAGCAGTGATTGATAGCAATTGAATGATTCTGTCGTCTGGTTTAAGTTGGGATTTTAAGAAATAGGTCACACGAACCTTAGGGCAGAAAAAATCTTAGGTTCAAGCCATTATTTCAGGTGGGTGTAAAATCTTACAAGACAAAAATTTATATAAAGATTGAGTAATTTTTTTACTCAATCTTTTGTTATTTTTATGCAGATAAAGTGGTTTTGATTCAAGTTTTAAGTGTAATTCACTGAAAAACAATTAGTTAAATATGTATTTGCCTTAGTAGTCCAATGATAGAAACATTAATTTCATCAAAAACTCGTATCAAATTGATGTTGAAGTTCTTCTTTAACTCAAATACGAGAGCTTATTTGCGTGCCCTAGAGTCGGAGTTTGGGGACTCTTCAAATTCGATTCGCCTGGAGTTGAATCGTTTTGAAAAGGCTGGAATGCTAAGTTCCTTCTTAGAAGGAAACAAGAAGTTTTATTCAGCAAACACAAAACACCCCTTGTTCAACGAGATCAGGAATCTTATTATTAAACACATTGAACTAGACAAGATCATTGATAATATATTAGATCGTCTTGGTAACCTCGATGCTGCATACTTAGTTGGAAGCTTCGCCAGAGGACTAGATTCTCATTTGATTGATTTGATACTCATAGGAGAGGTTGATCAAGATTATTTGATTCAGCTGATCGGCAAGATGGAAAAAATAATCAAGCGTAAAATAAGATATGTGATCTATTCACAGGTCGATTTTGATGCCATAGATTGGTCAGGGCAGGGTTCAGATCCATTACTTGTTTGGGCAGAAAAGAAAAGTGCTGACGATGGAAAGTAGGTCTTTTGATTTGGTGGTATGTGGTGCAGGGGCAACAGGTCTTGCAAGTGCTTGGCAGATCAAAAGAAGATTTCCGGATTTAAAACTGGCTGTGGTAGATAAAGAAAACTCAGTTGCAGCCCACCAAACAGGAAATAATAGCGGAGTAATTCATTCCGGGATCTATTATAAACCTGGTGGATCAAAAGCTATTAATTGTAGGAAGGGCTATTTATATTTATTAGACTTTTGTGAAAAATATAATGTTCCTCATGAGGTTTGTGGGAAAGTGATTGTTGCAAGCAAAGAAGAGGAATTAGAAGGTTTGGAGCAAATTATGGAGCGAGGACGGGCAAACGGCCTGAGTGGACTCCGTTTTTTGAATCCCGAGGAGACAAAAAAGATCGAGCCTTTTGTGGATTGTGTTCAATCGATTTATGTGCCGCAGGCAGGAATAATAGATTATAAAGCACTTTGTTTAGAATTGCAGAAGCAGTTGGAGGATCAAGGGGTAAGCTTTTTTTTAGGCGATAAACTTAGAGACATTAAGCGGTCAGTGCAAAGGCTTGACCTATATTTTGAAAACAAGAAGATAGAGAGTCGTTTTTTGATTAATTGTGCTGGATTATATTCTGATCAGCTCGCCAAAAAGTGTGGGTTTGAGATTGATTTCCGAATTATTCCTTTTCGAGGCGAATATTTTGAATTCAAGCCAGAGTTTGAATATTTAGTTAAACACTTGATCTATCCAGTTCCAGACCCTAAGTTCCCTTTTCTGGGAGTTCATTTTACCAGAATGCAATTGGGAGGTATAGAGGCTGGGCCAAACGCAGTCTTGGCACTCAAGCGAGAAGGGTATAAAAAATTCGATTTTAAGCTAAGCGAGTTTATTGGAATAATGGGCTATAGGGGGACAATGAAGCTCGGGCTTAAACATTGGAAAAAAGGCTTAGAAGAGTATTGCAGAAGTTTTTCCAAAAAAGCTTTTGTCCAAACACTCAAAAAGATGATTCCTGCAGTTCATGCCGATATGTTTGAACAGGGCGGGTCAGGCGTACGAGCCCAGGCAATTGATAAAAACGGAAATTTGCTGGATGACTTTTTAATCCTTGCAGATGAACAAGTAATAAATTTATGCAACGCACCATCTCCTGCTGCAACATCTTGCTTTGCAATAGGAGAAATGCTAAGTGAACAATTTGAAAAAATATACACCTAATGAAAGATGTGTTTATACACTCAAGTGCTCTAGTAGACGAAGGATGTTCGATAGGCGCAGGAACGAAGGTTTGGCATTTTTGCCACCT
>JAQXAY010000266.1 GCA_029252685.1 Saprospiraceae bacterium
TCACTCTCCTGATAATCTACAGGTTCTAAAATCGTAGTTGTAGCCGATGTAAATGGAATATCTTCTCCATCATTATAAATCTCAAGTCTTAATGCATCTCCCGGATCGAAACTCAAGTCATCACTATCTAATTTGTATAGAAAATTAGGGTCAGAAACGAATAAACCTTCATTTCTTATCCAGCCATTAGTAGCACTAACTTCTGTTTTCTCCAATGTGGCAAATGATCCAGTAGTTTCATTCGTAAGTGTCACATAAGCATTATTATATTAAACAGAATCTATATTGTTAGCTGCATCAAATGCATTTCCTTCCTGTCCTTGAAAAACTCGTTCAATTCTAAGATACTGATCGCTACCATCAGCTTCAATCAAACCATAAACTACAGGAATATTTTCCCATTCAGCAAATAACTCAATATCATTTGAGCAAGAAGCAAAAGAAAAAACAATACAAAGCGCAAAAAAAACTTTTCTCATATTCTAATTTGATTTTAATCAAAGGCAAATTAACAGCAAAAATGGCACTTAAAGAAAATTATTAAAAGAAGAATAATCAATTTAAGTATGTTTATGCCATAATTGCACAACTTTGAAGATATAAACACACTTTAGTACCTTGTGAAAAAAAAATAGCATGTCAATCAATAAAGAAGTTAAAAGAGTAACAACAAATACCCTTCATGCGTTGAAGGCTAAAGGAGAAAAAATCTCTATGCTAACGGCTTATGATTATTCTATGGCAAAGATTCTCGATGCTGCGGGAGTTGACGTTCTTCTAGTCGGTGATTCTGCATCTAATGTAATGGCTGGACATGAAACTACATTACCGATCACGCTCGATCAGATGATCTACCATGCATCCTCAGTAGTCAGAGCAGTAAATCGAGCTTTGGTAATAGTAGACCTTCCTTTCGGAACCTACCAAGGTAATTCAAAAAATGCTTTAGATTCTACGATTCGAATCATGAAGGAATCTGGCGCTCATGCCGTTAAGATCGAAGGAGGAAGAGAAATTGAAGAATCTATAAGAAGAATACTATCTGCAGGAGTTCCTGTGATGGGTCATTTAGGACTCACCCCTCAAAGTATCTATAAATTTGGGACCTACACAGTCCGAGCAAAGGAAGAGGAAGAAGCTGAAAAATTGATCGAAGACGCCAAATTATTAGAAGAGCTTGGCTGCTTTGGCATCGTTTTGGAAAAAATCCCTGCAACCTTAACAGAACGCGTTGTTAAAGAAATAAATATTCCAACTATTGGCATCGGTGCAGGAAATGCAACTGCTGGACAGGTCTTGGTTACCCATGATATGCTTGGAATTACGAAAGACTTTCAACCAAGATTTCTTAGAACCTATCTATCCCTTTTTGAAGATATCAAAAAAGCCGTGGGTAGCTATGTTGAAGATGTAAAGAATGTAAATTTCCCGAACGAAAAAGAACAATACTAAGAACAAGCTCCTATGTTAAAAAAAGTTATTATCTCCTCTCTTATCGGAATTTCAATCTCTGGAGCTGTATTGGCATATATAGCTTACAATGCATTTTTTGGGATAAACACCCCAGCTAAGATTGGCCAACAACATTTATCTATTGAACCTGAATTGAGTATTGAGGGCCTTGCTGATTTACTAGTTCAAGATTCATTCATTATAAATAAAAAAACATTCCTACTCACTGCCAGAACTATGAAATATGGTTCCAGTATTCGAGCAGGCAAGTTTTCATTGAAGGGCAAATCCTCGAATGTGGACATTATAAGACATCTACGCACAGGAGAACAAGCTACAGTTAACCTAGTAATCAATAATGCGCGAACACTTGATGACCTGAGTGGTAAACTAGCAAAATTCGTAGTCGCAGATTCTGTAGATTTTAGGAATCAATTTGTTTTAACGGAGACTCAAGAAATTCTTGAAACAAATGCAGAAAATATAATGTCTTACTTCATTCCAAATACATACGAGGTTTATTGGATTGAAAGCCCAAAAGACATTATTGAACGAATGAAGAAGGAGCATCTCAGATTTTGGTCAACGAACAACCGATTAGAGAAAGCAAAATTAATGGAGATGACTCAAGAAGAAATCTACACACTTGCTTCCATAATTGAAAAGGAAACCAATCAGGACAGCGAAAAACCTAAGATGGCTGGTGCTCTCTTAAATCGTTTAAGGATTGGTATGCCCTTACAAGCAGACCCAACCGTAGTATTTGCAACAGGGGATTTTACGACTAAAAGAGTGCTGAATAAACACTTAGAATACGACTCGCCATACAATACATATATGTACAGGGGCTTACCACCCGGACCGATTGCTATGGCATCCATTGCAAGTATAGATGCAATATTAAATGCAGACAATCATAAGTATTTATATTATTGTGCTAAAGGAGATGGAAGCGGACTTCACAATTTTGCAACTAATCTGAGCAGCCACAATAGGAATAGTAGGATCTATGCTCAGAATCTAAGGAAGAGAGGAAAAAGATAAAAAAAAGCCAAGTCTAAACGACTTGGCTTTTTTTTATTAGTGAATTACATTCACCTTTTTTGAAATCAACTGATTGTCAAGTTTGATATTCAACATGTAGATACCAGTAGAAAGCTGTGTTGTATTAATTGCTTTATTGATAACATTGTTTGTGTTATCGAAAGCGTTCGTATAAACAACTTTTCCGTTTACATCTACCAACTCTAGCTGTACTTTTTCTGAATTAGAATCCATAAACTGAACAGAAACAAATTCTGTAGCAGGGTTAGGATAAACAGTAAGATCAATATCAGCGGCAGTTAATACATTATCTGCATTCAATGGACCATTAGCAACTGCATCAGCCAAAGAAATCTGACTAGCATGTACGATCTGACCTGAAGCATCTGTTATAAATGAAACAACATGTAATTCATTAACATCAACAGCACCAGGTGTGTAATCAAATGAAGTTGCATAAGTTGCTCCTGCCTCTACTTCAGCAGGGATAACACCAGCTACACCATCGAATGAACTTAGGTATGCTCTTGCAACCTCTTGGTATGACATCTGAGCAGCAGGAACTGGATTAGAAAGTGCTTCCCATCCGTCAAAATCACCTGGCTGACCTGAAAGATTATTCGATTGAGCGTACTGAGAAATAACCCCAGTAACGTTATTTTCAACAATCTGTGCATGTACTTTGTAATCAGCGCCTGAATAATCATTGTTAAATGATGACCCAATTAGAATTAAGTACTGGTCAGTAGACTCGTCATAAATAGCTCCAAACTCAATGTTACCATCTGAAGGCGTAGTCAAAACTGCTTCAACAGCAGGTAGACCATTTATTGGGTGCATAGATTCTTGTCTGTTGACAACAATATTTGGATAACTGTTGCTGCCACCATTGAATGTAGCACCAATGTATGCATCATATTCATCATAAGCCATTGGATCACCAAAGTGAATAGCTACAGGAACGAAATGATCTCCGAAACCTAGCTTAAGTCTATCCAATAGGATATTTCCATAAGGACACCATGGACACCATGTACCTGTCAATTCCTCAACAACTACACTTCTTCCTCCAACTGGAGTCACCCCTTTGATAGAAGCAGCACCCGAGTTATTCATTGTATTATCATCAGCTGCACCATTTGGATTGGTTACAGAAGCTAATACATCCTGACTGCCTTCTAACACCTCATAAGAAACAGAGTGTGTAAATGTTGTTGATTCAAATGATTCTAAACTGATCCCAGTAATTTCATCGGTGTAGATATCTACTCCATTAGAAAGATTCAAATCAAAAGATTCAACAGTATTAAGTCCAGTATTAAATACAGTTACCTCAACATCAACAGTTGTTCCAGGCAAGCAAATATCTAATGGTAATCTAACGTTAGTTGCTGCCAAGTCATTCGCTAATAATGTTGGTGGCTCATAAGCTACTTCAATATCATCGATAAAGAATTTAGCACCCGTATTTTCTTCAAACGGGTATAGATTCATTGAAGCAATTGAATTGATTGAGTTTGAGAATGCCCCTTGCTCTTCACCATTTATTGAGAACACCCAATTATTGGAAAGCATATCAGCATTAAGGCTAACATCGAACCATTCACCTTGGGTATAAGTTCCATTCATGTGAATAGTACCATCCGAGCGAAGGAAGTATGTTCCATCACCTAGAAAAATAAATTCAAGTGCCCAAGCTGTGCCTATTGCAACCTCTGCTTGGAAATTCCAATAAGCACCTTTGCCTGCATCCACATATATCGCGGAAGAGAAGTCAAATGTTCCAAATTCGAATTTTTCACCAAAATTCATAACAACATCAATTGGTCCAGCAGTACCTTGAGACTCTAACAGGAGTGAATTCTCTCCTGAATTAGCTTGCTCAGAGGATACAGGTGCATCCTGATTAGCTGTGTACGGACCAGTCCAAGTACTCCATGTACTTGGTACAGTATTTACAATAAGATCCCCTGAATTGTAGGAATCAAAATTTTCCGAAAAGGAAACTTGTGCATCAGCATTCAAATTTGCAAACAAGCATGCTGCAAAAGTAGAAAGTAAAAGTTTACGCATATGATAGTGAGTTTAATTCTTAAATCATTTAAAACTAAAGAATATAGTGCAGTAATTATAATGATTTAGCAATAGAAATGAAGCCAAAACAATATTTTTGGCCTAAAAAAAGCCTATTTCTTTATATAGAAATAGGCTTTTTATGCATCCTGCTGAACTTAAGGCAGTTCAGCCATTAATTCAACATACTCTTCTAAAAGTGCCATTACATTTGCTGAATTGAAACGTTTTGTGCTTGTCCAAGACATCATTCCACCCTGAGAATGAAGATCAACAGCAAATTCTTCGTTGTATTGTTTTTCTACACTAAGCATCTTAACAGCTTTTGAATCACTGTTATAAGACCAAGTTCCAGAGCCTATAGCATCCAAAAGTTGCCCATGTTCAAATGTGCCATCCTTTTTAAACTGGAACCATCTTCCTCTATTGGCTTCGTATGCAGCATTATCTCTCCCCTCTCCCGCAATTACTTTATGCCAATGTTCCACGTACCAAAAACTATTGTTTGTTAAATTCTCAACAACTCTTTTGCCTTCGGCGCTTAATGGAATTCCTCCACCCAGTAAATCATCTGGATTAGATTCCTCTACTACAGCTGTTTCAGCTGAAGCATCACCCCCACCGTCTTCTTTAACACAACTTGTAAGACCAAATCCAATAAGGATAAAAAGTAGCAGATAGATGTTTTTCATATTTAGCTTAATTTTATTACTTCTATGTATTTTTCCGATTGCAAAATAAAGCCAAAATCAATAGCAACCAATTTTTAATGTAACTTTGCAAGGCAAGACTTATACAATGCAAGACAAAATCAACAATATTCTTTCATCTGAATTTAATGTTTCTAAAACCAGCCGTCTTTTGGTAGCTTGTAGTGGAGGTATGGATTCTATGGTACTAAGCCATATACTTTTGGATTTAGGCTATTCTATTCAGCTAGCACACGTAAACTACAACCTTAGAGGAGAGGATTCAATATTAGACAAGAAGTTAGTTGAAGATTTTGCT
>JAQXAY010000111.1 GCA_029252685.1 Saprospiraceae bacterium
AACTTACCAATGAGATTGACAACATTAATTTTGTTTGTACTTTTTCTTCCTCTTTTTTTGTTAGGGCAAAGTGAAGATGCAAAAAGGTATGCTGAGGAATACGAAAAAAACATTCAGCAAAGTCAAATTGACGGGATTTATATTCCTAAGGATATGGCAGATGCATTCATTGAGCTGGACAGACTTACCAGTAGGGAGAATAAAGCTAAGTTTATTAGCCTAAATGAGAAAGAAGCTTCTAAGAGGTTATTCTTTAGTTTGGGTCGGTGGATTACAATTAAATGGCAATTTTATGAAGGCTCTAGGTTTTCTCATTATCTTAAGACTGCTGGTTTGAAACATCCAGATGATATGACATTTTTTGTTATGATAATGTATCATAGGCATCTGACGAAAGCTCCCCTTGATGTAAAGAATCTGATCGATCAGTTGAATGATAAAACTTTTTTTTCTGAAGAAAATAAAACAGATCAATAGGATGGAACCTTGCTTTTAGAGTAGTTTAAGCATACATACTCTTAAAAAATGAAATCCTTTTTTGACAATTTTGCGATATATAAACATACTTTTATAATATTGTGTTTTTAAAGTTTTGCACACTACCAAATTGCACTTATGTCTAAGCATCTTGTAATCGTGGAGTCGCCAGCTAAGGCGAAGACCATAGAAAATATATTAAAAAAGATAGATGACAACGACTATGTCGTTACATCTTCAGTAGGACACATTAGGGATCTGCCGAAGTCGGGAGATGCTATAGACATAGCCAACGGCTTTAAACCTAAATATGTCATATCTCCTGAAAAAGCCAAAACCGTTAAGGAACTGAAAAGCCTAGCTAAGAAGGTTGATGAGATCTTACTAGCGACGGATGAAGATCGAGAAGGAGAAGCTATATCCTGGCATTTGTGTAAGGTTCTAAAGCTGGATGAAAATACAACTAAACGTATTGTCTTTAGGGAAATTACGGCTCCTGCCATCAAAAAGGCAATTGCCAATCCCAGGACTCTAGACCTTTCTCTAGTTGATGCCCAACAAGCAAGACGTCTTTTAGATAGACTCGTTGGATTTGAACTATCGGAAGTGTTGTGGAAAAAAGTAAAAGGTAATCTATCTGCTGGTCGTGTGCAGTCTGTAGCGGTAAAGCTTATCGTGGACAAAGAACGGGAGATTCAAAAATTTGATCCAACGAACTTTTACAAAGTAGAAGCTTTATTCAATGTTGAAAATCAACATGGCAAACAAGTAGAGCTTAAAGCTGAGTTGAAGCGTAAGATTGATAATAAGGAGGAAGCGCAAAGTTTCCTAGAGACATGTAAGCTGGCTTCTTATTCTATCAATAATATCCAGGTAAAACCTTCTAAACGTAAGCCACCAGCTCCATTTACAACATCAACCCTTCAGCAAGAAGCCAGTCGAAAGCTTGGTTTTGCTGTAAAGCGTACGATGTCAGCTGCTCAGTCTTTGTATGAGAAAGGTTTTATAACCTACATGCGTACAGATTCCATCACTTTGAGTGATGTGGCACTTAGCGCAATAGAAAAGCAAGTAGTTGCTGATTATGGTGAAAAGTATCATCAATTCAGAAGATTCAAAAATAAAAATCAGAACGCCCAAGAGGCGCACGAAGCAATTCGTCCTACCTATATCGATCGAAAAGATGCACCTACAGACAGGGATCAAAAGCGTTTGTATGATCTAATTCGTTTACGAACTTTAGCTTGTCAGATGTCTGATGCGGTTATTGAAAAAACGATAGTGGATGTTGGCATTTCAACAAACAGGGATGAAGTACTTGTAGCTGAGGGTCAAATGATAAAGTTCGATGGCTATCTTAAAATATACCTAGAGGGTAAGGATAATGACGATGAGGATACTAAAGGCATGCTTCCTCCATTGCGAGAGGGTCAGGCACTTAGTTTCACAGTTATGACTGCGAAGGAACGCTTCACAAAAGCAGCAGCAAGATTTACTGAAGCTACTTTAGTTAAGAAGTTAGAAGAACTCGGTATAGGAAGACCTTCTACTTATGCATCTACGATTGGTAAAATCATGGAGGTTGGTAGAGGATATGTTGTAAAAGACAGTAGGGAAGGGACAGATCGTCAGTTTCAGACGATTACCTTGTCCTCAGATAATTCTATAGCTGAAACTCAAAATACAGAACGTACAGGTGTCGTAAAGAACAGATTGTTCAGCACAGACATGGGTATCGTTGTTACCGATTTCCTCGAAAAGCACTTTGATAACATAATGAACTTTGGTTTTACCAAAGAGATGGAAGAGCGTTTTGACTTGATTGCTTCAGGTAAAGAAAATTGGGTTGAAATGCTAGAAGGTTTCTATCATTCATTCCATAATACAGTATTAGAGACTATAGAGAAGGCCGATCGTGCTTCTGGAGAACGTATCTTAGGAAAAGATCCTGAAACAGGTAGAACAGTGCTCGTTCGAATGACCAAGTTCGGTAGACCAGTCGTGCAGATTGGTAAGCCAGAAGAACTAGGGGAGGAGGAGAAGCCAAAATATGCAAACTTGAAAGCAGGACAGTCCATGGAAGAGTTAACTGACCTAGAAGAAGCGCTAGATCTTTTCCAACTGCCTAAGTCTTTAGAGCCCTATAAAGGAATGGAGGTAACTGTTGCCTCTGGAAGATTTGGACCATATATCCGATTCGGAGAAAAGTATGTTTCAATTCCAAGGACAATAGATCCTATGACTATTGGGCAGGATAAAGCAGAGGAATTGATTGAACTAAAGATACAAGAAGATGCTCCAGTAGCCATCTATCAAGAACTACCAGTAACTCAAGGTAAAGGACGATTTGGGCCTTTCTTGAAATGGAATAAGATGTTCATCAACATATCTAAGAAGTATGATCCTGACAATTTAAGTACGGATGATATAAATGAGCTGATATCTGCAAAAGTAGAGAAAGAGGCAAATCGTTATATCCATCGTTGGGCCGATATAGACTTAGCAGTCGAAAATGGCAGATGGGGACCTTTTATTCGATTCAAAAAGAAGAGTATAAAACTTCCTAAAAATGCAGAAGGTAAGCGAATGACAGCAGAAGAGGCAGTAGACCTTACTTTAGATGCAGTTAAAGCATATGTATCGGAGGAGATTCCTAATGCATTTGGCAAAAAGAAAGCAGCGCCTAAGAAAAAGGCTCCTGCAAAGAAGAAAACGACAACTAAAAAATAAAATAAAGCCGGTCCTGAACCGGCTTTATTTTTTTTGGGCAACAAGTGCAAATACGTGCGGAAAGTTTTCCTGTGTAATTCCATATACATATCTACCAGGGACACGCTCAAACATATTCTCAAAACAGTTGTACGGCGAATAGTCGTACTCTTTGATTGTATTTAAGTCAAGACCCCTATTTATTAAAGCCTGTATAACCTCTGAAAGCGAATGAGTCCAGAAATACTCTTTGAATTCAATGGCAGATTCGGTATCCGCATAAGTCCCTTTTATTGTCTCCTCATAGGGCACTCCTTTATTGAAATAACTATATTCTAATTTGTGATTTTCCCAATTGTACATGTAGATGACCGGATGGAATTCTGCCAAAATTAGTATACCATCTTTTTTTAGGCAATTTGAAATGACGGATGCCCATTTGTCTAGGTCAGGGAGCCAACAGATCGCACCATATGATATAAACACAAAGTCATATTTTTCATCAAGATAGTCAGGGGTGTCGTAAACATTTGCACAAATGAACTTTGCGTTAAGGCCAAGCTTATCATTCAACTCTTTTGCTTTTGCTATGCTTGTTTCTGATATATCTACTCCAGTAACTTTTGCGCCCATTCTAGCAAGACTCAGGCTATCTTGACCAAAGTGACATTGCAGGTGTAAAATGGATTTATCTTTGACATTAGGCAGCAATTCAAGTTCAATTTCTTTAAGACTGTTTTTTCCACGAAGAAAGGCATCCATTTCATAGAATTCAGATGCTATATGGACCTTTGTGCGACTATCCCATAAAATCTTATTCGTTTCGAAGTATTTTTTCATGTTTTCTTGTGAATTATTTAACCAATTGGGTATTTATGCATTTACAATATAGTATAGAATCAAAACTTAAAAGATATGGCAGACGAAAAACAAGGTAATAAGTTAAATATTGAGATACCGGAGGATATAGCAGAAGGAACCTATTCCAATCTGGCTATAATATCCCATTCAAATTCAGAATTTGTTGTTGATTTTGTGAGATTGGTGCCTAATGTACCAAAGGCTAAGGTGAAATCAAGAGTGATTCTTACACCTGTACATGCTAAGAAATTGCTTCAGGCCTTAACAGATAATGTAAATAAGTTTGAGGCTCAATTTGGAGAAATTGATGCAAACAAGGGAGGAAATGTACCTCCATTTAATTTTAATACGCCTAAAGCAAAGGCATAAAAAAATCAGCTTACCAATTTGGTAAGCTGATTTTTTTTAAAATAAACCATGTTGGTTTGGAGGTTGAGCAATTTTAAGGTGCTCGTATGCTTTTGGAGTTACTATTCTACCACGAGTGGTTCGCTGAATAAATCCCTCCATGATCAAGAAGGGCTCATGTACCTCTTCTATTGTTCCAGCTTCTTCTCCAACAGCTGTTGCGATGGTTGATATTCCTACAGGGCCACCATTGAATTTATTTATGATAGCTTTCAGTATTTTGTTGTCCATCTCGTCCAGGCCATAGTTGTCCACGTTAAGTGCTGTCAGACCAATCTGAGAAATTTCTTGATCAATGGTTCCATTTCCTTTGATCTCTGCAAAATCTCTAACTCTTCTGAGAAGTGCATTCGCTATTCTTGGAGTTCCACGGCTTCTGCCTGCTATCTCATTTGCTCCGGCTTCCTCAATAGGTACTTTTAGTATATTTGCGGATCTAAATATGATCTTCTTAAGCGTTTCTTTATCGTAGTAATCCATGTGGCAGTTAATGCCAAATCGTGCACGCATAGGTGCCGTCAATAGCCCCATTCTGGTGGTTGCGCCAACAAGTGTAAATGGGTTTAAAGCAATTTGGATGCTTCTGGCAGAAGGTCCATTGTCAATCATGATATCTATCTTGTAGTCTTCCATAGCCGAATACAAATATTCTTCGACAACGGTATTTAGACGATGGATTTCATCTATAAACAGAACATCTCCAGGGTCCAGATTGGTGAGTAGTCCCGCTAAGTCCCCTGGTTTTTCTAAAACAGGTCCAGAAGTAGTCTTCATATCAGAGCCAAGTTCATTGGAAATGATATGGGATAATGTTGTCTTTCCTAATCCTGGAGGTCCGTGCAGTAAGACATGATCCAGAGCCTCCTCTCTTTGGATGGCAGCCTTGATAAAAATTTCAAGGTTACTGACAATTTTAGGTTGACCAGAAAAGTCCTCAAGGCTAAGTGGTCTTAAGGCCTTGTCTTCTCTTTTTTCCTCTGTATTCAGATTTTCACCTGAAGGATCCAGATTTGGATTAATCATATATTCTAACCGTTTAGATTATAAAGGAAACAATTTTTAATTGAAATCGTATACCTCATTAACTAAATAAAAAAAAATGTTGTTCCATCTAGTTTCGTGTAAAAAAATGGGATTATTAAGCCTTTGTGTAGAATGATAACTAAACTTTAGGCTTTAGCCTTTAATAAATAGCTCTGAAATTCCTACATTTGTGCGGATTTTTTATTGAAAAGTGTGTTTTCATCATAATAATTGTAAAAATCAGAAATAAAAGATGAGTGGAACAAAAATTACCATCGAAGGGGGTAAACTAAATGTACCTAATGATCCAATAATCCCATTTATAGAAGGTGACGGTATTGGGCCGGATATTTGGGCTTCAGCTGTTCGTGTATTGGATGCTGCTGTGGAAAAAGCATATAATGGCGATCGTAAAATCGTTTGGAAAGAAGTACTTGCAGGTCAAAAAGCATTTGATAAAACGAACGAATGGTTGCCACAGGAAACACTTGATTCAATCGAGGAATATCTTGTTGCTATCAAAGGACCTCTTACGACTCCTGTAGGTGGTGGTATCCGTTCATTGAATGTAGCACTTAGACAAAAACTTGACCTTTATGCATGTGTTCGTCCTGTGACTTATTTCCAGGGAGTACCTTCACCGGTTAAAAAGCCAGAACTTGTTGACATGGTTATTTTCCGTGAAAACACCGAAGATATATATGCAGGTATTGAATACTTGAATGGAACAGAAGAAGTTGAAAAGCTTAAGAAATTCCTTATCGAGGAGTTAGGTGTAACACAAATTCGCTTCCCTGATACAGTTTCTCTAGGTGTTAAGCCAGTATCTGTTGAAGGTACAGAACGTTTGGTTCGTGCTTCTATTGAGTATGCTATTGAAAATAAACTTCCATCAGTAACTCTTGTACACAAGGGTAACATCATGAAATTTACTGAAGGTAAATTCAAAGAATGGGGTTATGAGCTTGCAGAGCGTGAGTTTGGCGATCATGTATTTACTTGGGCACAGTATGATAGGATTGCTGCTGAATCAGGTAAGGATGCTGCAAATAAAGCACAGGATGATGCAATGGCAGCAGGAAAGATTCTTGTTAAAGATGCGATTGCAGATGCATTCCTTCAGCAAATCTTGACACGTCCAGCGGATTATTCAGTGATTGCAACACTTAACCTAAACGGTGATTATGTTTCAGATGCACTAGCAGCAAATGTTGGAGGTATCGGTATAGCACCAGGAGCAAATATCAATTACGTATCAGGTAAAGCTATTTTTGAAGCAACACACGGTACTGCACCAAAGTACACAGGTCTTGATAAGGTGAACCCTTCATCAGTGATTCTTTCAGGTGAGATGATGTTGCGTTATATGGGTTGGCCAGAAGCTGCTGATCTTGTAGTAAAAGGCGTAGAGGGAGCAATCTCTGCTAAGCAAGTTACTTACGATTTTGAGCGTCTTATGGACGGTGCAACTCTACTTAAGTGTTCAGAATTCGGAACAGAAATTATCAACAGAATGTAAATCATACATTCTGAGCTAATATAAATTGGAAGTCCTTTGGGGCTTCCTTTTTTTATTTTTATTCTTACGAAAGGAAATCGGATTAGAGCCGACTAATTTATTTTACCAACTCGAATTATGCTTAGAAGTTATCTGTTTTTGTCAATAATTGTTTTCACTTGTATTTATCAAAACCAAGCCTATTCACAGGGTGCATTTGATGGCTACATGAAGCCTCAAGGAAATACAGACCTTGTGCTTTCTTACACCCATGAATCTTATGATACGTATAAGTTTGGAAATACAGCCCAAGAAATCAGTAATACCACTTACACAGGCTCGTTTTTTATGGCTATGGGGCTCAAGGGAGATCGTAATTTGATACTATCGCTTCCATATATTTCATTGAATAAGGTGAATGCAGGATTCCAGGATGCTATACTTGGAGTAAAGAAGTTATCAAAAAAGCAAGTTAAAGGAGATTGGACTATTAAACGTATTGGTGCTGTTGGACTTTCATTTCCTATGTCTAACTATTCTACTTCTGTAGCTAATCCGATTGGTCAGAAAGCTGTGAGTTTTCAACCAAGAGGAATTGTACAGTTTGACAATAAAACTGGAGCATTCTTTATGTTTCAGACAGGTGCCGACGTTCGATTTATTCCTGATTTCCAGGTAGGTGGGACAATAATTTCAAAAGTAGGTTTTGCTGCCTCAAAAATATATTTTGACCTATGGGTAGACTATTTCCATACCTTCGAGCAAGGAGTGGATGTTTCGGTAGGAGCCGGTCAGGGTTCTTCCTGGCTAAAAGCAGGATTTAACCTATATGCACCTTTGAAGAAAGGATTTGGTCTTATCGCTGGAGGAGGAAATTATTTTTATGGAAGAAATATAGGACTTGCCTGGCATTTGAAAGGTGGCATTGTCTATAGTTTTATAAAAAAGGGTGGTTCTTAAGAACCACCCTCTTTTTATACAAAATCTGAATCTTTATATCTTGAATCCATTTGTTTAAGTTCAAGCTTTTCGTCTATATCCGGGCTCGAGGAACTCGATCCTGTTTTGTGCTTTTTCATTTTTTTCAACTCTCTTTCAACTTCTTTCTCTTCCCATTCGGTACTTCCTTTACCCGAGCCAGGTATCCCCCAAATTGAGAAATAGTGAGATACTATACCAATGCCCCAGAACATTGCAGGAAACCTCCAGCTCCAGCCTGCAACAAAAAAGAAGATGATGTTTACAGCCAAGTACGATTGTAAGTGTTTGTAAAAGTCTTTTTTCTGCTTAACGCGCTTTCTAGCCTTGTTGATTTCACTTTCGGAATACATGTTTGAGTTGTAATTTATTTTTTAAAAATTTGTTTAAAACTGTGCCCACTTGCAGCGGATAAACCCATGAATAGTCCAGCAATAAGTCCAGTAACAAGAATTAGAGCTGTTCCGCTTATGTTCAATATTCCTCCAACGCGTTCTGCGAGGATCATATCGTTTGGAATTGCTATCATTGCTGCTGCTCCACTCCAAGTCAAGAACGAAAATAAAAAGCTATATGCAAAACTACTAATTGTTTTCCTGTATGGTATGAAAAATCCGACCAACGCACCTAAAGGCGCCATGTAGAGCCAATTAGAGTACATCGGCACTAGTAAACAGATAAGTACAAATAGTATTAGGTGTATAGTGAATTTCATACTTATATTTTTTTAAAGGTCAGGGTATTATAATCTGAGCCAAATCTATCATCCTCAGGGCTTTTCATAAATTGAAGCTCGTAATAGTCACCTTTGGTCCAAGCGTCTAGGTTTGAGTCATATAATTTTGAAGCAGGATTCCCAGATTGACCACCAGGATAAACACCATAAGCCTTCGGATAATCATCCAGCTCTACTATCATCCTCCAAGAAGGACCATGACTTCCTCTAATTGCATTCAATGCGTATTTAAAGCCACTTACCTCAATATTAGGATGAGAAAGTGCTGGCAATTTACTGAGGTGCAAGACCTGTGCAGACCAATATTTTCCCCAATCATAAGCTTCTTCATTTATTCTGCCTTCTAGCTCTTGGTAGGTCTTTTCAAAAGCTAAATTTATGATATCTGAAGCTTTCTCTTTTGCTTCGCTTTCCAGAATGTCAAAGTATTTACTGGAGGAATCCTCTTTGATCATTTCAATAGTTCGCCAATCGCCTGGTTTGTATACTGCTCTGTCTTTTGCTAGGACATCAATCTCATCCCAGGTTAATTTATGAATATTTGTCCACCAGCTATAAAATAGAATTGGAGCTTTTGATGTCTTATCAAATTTCATATCCCAATCTCTAAGCATTTGAAGCATGCTCTTTTTTAGAGCGTTGAAATCACCTTCATCAACCATTGCAGTTAGTGTAGGTAAGATGTCTTTGGCTATTAATGATTCTGAGTCATTTTGTAATGCCATCATGTCCTCTGCACTAATATCGTCCATCTTTGATAGTTTCTGATGTAGTATTCTACCTCTATAGTGGTCAAAGCGTCCATTGTAATAGTAGGGGTAGTTGGGAGAAGTTGAGTGCTGGTTTGCTGATCCGACAAAGCCATTGCTTGGATTGTATGCATGCGGAAGGCTGTCAAAAGGAATATAGCCCTTCCAGAGATTGTTTTCTGTTATTTCTTCATAAATGAATTTCCCTTGGCCTTCTTCTTTTACGGGAAACTTACCAGTGACTGTGATAGCTATATCTCCACTGTTATCTGCAAATACAAAGTTTTGTGCTGGGTTTGAATATTTACTCAAAGCCGCTCGATATTCTTTATAGTTTTTTGCTTTACATAGATCTATAAATGTGCTTAGCTCAAAGTTTGTAGGATCCTCATTGACTAGCCATCGCATGATAAGATCCTGTTCTGGATGTTCCGCCTCGGAATATACGATAGGACCAAGTTCAGTGTACTTTAGACTGTGTATATACGGCTCTTCTCCAAGTATATTTATAGTATCCTGTATTTCTTCGATTGCTTTTACTTCCCCTAAATAATTATACTTAGTTTTTGCTTTATCTGCCCAGTCTACCTTGTAAAAGTCTGTTACATCGTGCGATACGTTAGTTACACCCCAAGCAATGTTTTCGTTAAAACCAATAATTACTCCTGGTATACCTGGTAAGGTTACACCATAGACATTCATTGTCGGAGTATGTATTTGTATTTCATACCACACAGAAGGTAAAGTCATGCCTAAATGTGGGTCATTTGCTAGAATTGGTTTTCCTGATCGAGTTTTATCCCCAGAAACAGCCCAATTATTCGATCCATTCGAAGGATTGGGTTTTTCAAAAGGCTCATGGTCATAAAATGAGACAGTCTGCTCTGCTGAAGCAGACCCCTTAGGATATGAAACCTGATTAGTGTCAGCGACAATAGGTGATTGAGCTTTATTATAATCAGGATATAGATAATCAAATGCTTCAGCACCGAGTGCGGCGAGAAGATTTGTCTTTTCTAGGTCTTCCTCTCTTCCGCAAAGTCTTTGCGCCATTTTAGTAACTATTAGAGTAGCATGTAATGACTGAAAGGCTTCAGGTTTGTGGTTGAATAGTTTATACTCAAATGGTAGGCTACTGTCATCCAGTGTTTCTATGTATGCGTTGACTCCTTTTGCGTATTGACTTAGAAAGATTTTTTCATCTCCCACAGCATATTCATCCCATTTTTGACCTCGTTTTTTTGCATAATGTTCATTGCCTATTTTTCGATTTTGGATATCTGATTTGAGGGCTCTCTTGCCAAAAATTTCAGAAAGCCTCCCGCTTGCAGATCGGTGCGTTATTTCCATCTGCCAAAGCCTGTCTTGAGCAGTCAAGTATCCTTGAGCAAAAATAGCATCAGACATGTTTTGAGCAAAAATATGAGGAACCCCTCGAACATCTATTTTTACTTGGACGTCTTCTTGAAGTACTGGAAATGTTGCGGCATCTAGGGAGATCGGCTTAGTTTTCGCATTAGACCAGAAGCCTTCAAAGGGATTGAAGAAATTGCCTAAGGCTGGTAGCTGAGTGTCTTTTACCTGAAGAGGATTACTAAGTAGGTAAACAAAGCCTAGGCTAAGTGCACTGAGAATTAGGAATTTTATTGATTTCATCTTTATTTATCTTAGATCATAAGAGCTGCTTCTTGGCGTATTGCCATCAATGCAGTTTGGGTAGCTGATTTATTCATAGAAGAAAATACTGCTATGAGTGCATTAGCTAATTCATCTGAATCAGCTTTAGGGTCTATCTTTTCGGATACGGAGTTGACTAGCTCTATGGTTTCTGTACGTGCTAGTTTTATGATTTCCCATAATTGATCAGAAATATAGATTTGCTGTGAAATGTTATGTTCAAATTCTTGTTGAACGGCCATTAATAGACTTACACGCAATGCTGCAGAAGATGCACCCTTAGTTTTTATCCTTAAGACAAGGTTAGGGATGGAGATCCTCTCACAAAACAAAGACAGCCTTTCGTAGGACTGCAATTTTAAAGGAGTAGTCGTGTTTTTTCGATCTTTTTTGAAGTCTAGGAGTTGCAACTGATATTGCTGATCCAGATATTTCTTCATTATGAAATATACAGAAAGGAAAACAACTAGAGCAGGGATCGTGATTTTGACGATTTCAAGGAATGTATCCATTGATTTTTCTTTATTTAGTTAAGTCTTAAATTGTTCTTAAAAGTGTACTTTTATAAACTTTGGAAAAGTTTTTTATGTTTTGTTGTTAATTTGAGGTTATACTATATCAAAGAAAAGACTATTTTTGTAAAAAAATTAATTTGAGATGAGTGAAAATCAACAAATGGCTCCGATCTCGCTTACAGCAGGAGCTATTGATGCATTGAGAAGGATAAAAAATGAACAGCAGATTCCTGATTCCCACGGAGTACGTGTGGGTGTAAAAGGTGGAGGATGTTCGGGTTATACATATATATTGGGATTTGACGAAAGTAAGGAGAAAGACGATGTTTATAGACTCGACGATTTCTCAATCTTTATTCAAAAGGCTCATGCGCTATACTTGATAGGAATGGAGATTGATTGGGAGGAAGGATTAAACAACAGGGGTTTTACCTTTAATAATCCAAATGCAAAAGAAACTTGCGGATGTGGGACTTCGTTTTCCGCATAACAAATATTAAAATTATTATTACATTAGGGTTTTCTTAGTAAAGGAAGCCCTTTTTAAGTCCGGTTGACCGATTTATCTTAAAAATCAAATCTTGACAACACAGACAACTATATCCACTTCTAGGTTGGTCATAATACCAACTTACAATGAGATCGAGAATATCGAACGTATGTTAGAGAAAGTATTAAGCCTTTCTCCTGAATTTGATATTCTTATTGTGGATGATGGTTCGCCGGATGGCACGGCATCCATTGTTAAGCAAAAAATAGAACAGCTCCCAAAACGTATACACTTGATCGAGCGCTCTGGAAAACTTGGATTAGGCACTGCCTATATTGCTGGTTTTGAGTGGGCACTTAAAAATAATTATGATCATATCTTTGAAATGGATTGTGATTTTTCACATAATCCAGACGATCTTATTCGCCTAGATGCTCAATTGTTAGAAGGATCAGATCTTGCAGTTGGATCGAGATATGTACGAGGTGGCAAGTTGAAAAATTGGCCTTTATCGAGGATACTAATCTCTTTTGGTGCTTCTGTATATGTGCGTTTGATTACATTCATGCCTGTGAAAGATCCAACTGCTGGTTTTGTAGCCTACAAGAAAGAGGTCTTATCCGCTATCGATTTTAAAAAGATTAAGTTTATAGGTTATGCTTTTCAGATTGAGATGAAGTTTGCGACCTACCTTCTTGGTTTCAAGATAAAAGAGATTCCCATTTTGTTTTCTGATCGAGAGGAGGGGGTCTCTAAAATGTCCGGAGGTATTGTAAGAGAGGCAGTTATGGGAGTTTTGCAAATGCGGTTTTGGGCATTTTCAAACTCATATTCGAGGTAAAAAATAAAGAAATATAGAAAAGTGGGAAAAATTTCCCATTTTTTCCCACAGATGGGCGCTTTTAGGTTTAAATGACCTGAAGCGCCCATTTTTATTGGGTTTTTCAAATTATTTGCACCTTTTTAATGTCGGCTCAATAGCCAAATAGGTGTAAATACACCTTGATTTTGTGGAAAAATGAAAGTTTTTGTGGTAAAAAGTGGTAAAAAGTGGCGAAATAGTATATTTTTGAATTATAGAACGTATATAACTATTAATGAGACAACTGCTAGGAGAATATGAATGTAAGATAGATGCGAAGGGAAGAATGCGAATTCCTTCTGGTCTTCTCGGTCAATTCGAGCGAAGTGGAGTTTCATTTGTAATTAATAGAGGGTTTGAAAATTGTTTGATGATATATCCTGAAAATGTTTGGGATAAGATTACCGAAGAAGTTAATAGTCTGAATCAGTACGATAAGAGGAATAGGGATTTTGTTCGATATTTCTACCGAGGTGCTCAGAAACTTGACCTAGATGCGGCTGATAGAGTTTTAGTTTCAAAAAGACTCTTAGAATATGCAGAGGTAAAGAAAGATGTTATTTTAGCGGCCGTAAATGACCGGATTGAGCTATGGGCTAAAGATAAGTATGATTTTATGCTTGACGAAGAGCCTATGGATTTCTCAGATCTAGCACAAACGGTATTAGGTAACAAACTTGAGGGAGGTAATTAATGGAATATCATTTGCCAGTATTGGCTAGAAAATCGATAGAAGAAATGTCCATCAAAAGTGATGGCATATATGTAGACGCGACATTTGGAGGAGGAGGACACAGTAGGTTGATTCTTGAACAACTAGGACCGAAAGGCAGGTTGTTTTGTTTCGATCAAGATCCAGACGCTAGAGAGAATCTCTGGGAAGATGATCGGTTGACTTTCTTTCCTGCTAATTTCAGATATATCGAACGATTTCTGAAAATGGAAGGAATTAAGAAAGTTGATGGTATCCTTGCAGACCTTGGCGTTTCATCCCATCAGTTTGATACAGCGGAGAGAGGATTTTCTTTTCGCTTTGATGCAAACTTAGATATGCGGATGAGCCAGAATGGAGAGGTTACAGCGGCTACAGTTCTGAATAAATATTCAGAATCAGAATTGCAAAAGATGTTCAGTTCATATGGAGAGGTCCGGAATTCTAAAACCCTTGCCCAAGCAATAGTGGCAGCAAGAAATTCAAGAGCTTTAGAAACCATACAGGATCTCTCTATAATTTTAGATTCAGTTGGACGTGGACCAAAAAATAGATATTACGCTCAGGTCTTTCAGGCGATAAGAATGGAGGTTAACGAGGAAGTGGCAGTTTTGGAAGATTTATTAAGCGCAAGTGTCAATGTTTTAAAAGAGGGAGGGAGGCTAGTAGCAATCTCATACCATAGTATTGAAGACCGTCTGGTTAAAAAGCTCATTAAAACGGGTAATGTAGATGGTGATGTAGAGAAAGATTTTTATGGGAACATTTATCGTCCCTTTAGACTAATAAGCAAGAAAGCAATCATCCCAGATGATGCTGAAATAAAACAAAACCCCAGAGCAAGATCCGCAAAGATGCGCGTTGCAGAACGTACGTCCGATTTGGCTTTGGAGAAATAGCAAGTGATGGCAAAGTTTAACAAGTTAGGTAATTACAATGTTTTGTGGGAGCAAAGCGCTGCTTGGGTTATCAAGAACCTAGTATTCGTCCTATTCTTAGGATTCCTTGCCGTTATTTACATCGCAAATTACAAGTACGCAAAAAAGAGCATGCACCAGGTGCGTGTGCTTAAAGAAGAAGTGATGACACTTGAACGAATGCATAATTCGATAGAATCTAGTATAGGTGCTCAATCGAGATATACAGAAGTTTCAAAGAATATAAAGGAAAAAGGAATTGGTGAAAATGGTTCAGAGCCATTGGTAATCAAAGAATAAAAATTGACGAGTTAACTAGCTTTATGGCAACCTTTAAAAATGAAGTACTGATCAGAGTTTATATCGTAGTGTTTGCGGTAGTGCTTGTAGCGGTTGCTATATTTGCAAAGGCTGTTCGTATTTCTGTGCTTGAAGGAAAAGATTGGAGAGCCAAGATTGAAAACCAGTATTTTCAGGTTCGTAAAGTAGAAGCGGGAAGAGGAAATATTCTTGCAGCTAATGGTGGCTTATTAGCAACATCTCTTCCATTCTTTGAGCTTGCCTTTGACCCGAGTTCATCGGGTATGTCAGAAGAAGACTTTGAATTAAATATAGATTCTCTAGCTTATTGTTTGTCGACATTTGTTGATAATTCATTTACGCCGGAGGGTATGCGCGAATATCTAGTCTCCATGAGAAAAGATAAAAAGCAGTATGTACCAATCAAAAAGCAAGCCAGTTATGAAGAGTATGAGATGATCAGTAATTTCCCGCTCTTTAGAATGGGACAATTCAAAGGTGGTTTCATAGCTATTCCAAGATTCAAGCGTAATAATCCTTATGGGATGTTAGCTAGTAGGACACTTGGTTATAATCGGGAGAACTCCAGGTCAATAGGTTTGGAGGGCTATTTTGATGAAAATCTTACTGGTGAGCAAGGGGAACAATTAATGCGCAGACTGACTAGTAATATCTGGATCCCAGTAAATAACTTTTCAAAGATTGACCCGGTAGGTGGTCAAGACCTTCTAACAACAATAGATATTGATATTCAGGATGTTGCTGAAGGTAGTTTACTGAAAGCTGTTCGTAATAACAATGCAGATTATGGTGTAGCTGTAGTCATGGATGTAAAGACTGGTGCAATTCGTGCAATGGCTAATCTAGGTCGAACTAAAAAAGGAAATATTTGGGAAACATATAATCATGCGGTGGGTTCATCCACTGAGCCTGGTTCTACATTCAAATTGGCCTCAATAATGGCACTTTTGGAGGATGGGAAGATTGATCTTAAAGATAGTGTAGACCTCGAGCAAGGAAGTACGAAGTTTTTTGATCAGCAGATGACGGATGCTTCTAGGCATGGAATTGATTCTACAAGTATAAGACGTGCGTTTGAGATTTCTTCTAATGTTGGTATAGCAAAATTAGTACAGCAGCATTATGGAGACGAAAAGGAAGCAAAGGAATTTATTGAACGTTTGAAGCAGTTCAATCTAGATCATAGGACGGGTATAGAAATTAATGGAGAAGTTGATCCTTACATAAAGGAGGCCTATAGCTCAGAAGATGATTGGTCAGGAATTAGTTTGCCATGGATGGCACACGGTTATGAATTGCGCATGACTCCTTTACAAATTCTTTCATTTTACAATGCTGTAGCAAATGATGGGAAGCAGATGAAGCCTTATTTGGTTTCTGAACTTCAAGAGTATGGGGAAACCCTAAAGCGCATCCCGCCAACGGTTGTAAAAAAACAAATAGCTTCTTCAAAGACAATTCGGAAAGCACAAAGTCTTTTAAAAGGAGTTGTTGAACAAGGTACTGCAAAAAAACTGAAGTCAGAACAATATACATTTGCTGGAAAAACTGGTACAGCCCAAATTAATTATAAGCGATCGAATGGAAAAATGACAGTAGGAGGATATCAATCTTCATTTGTAGGGTACTTCCCTGCAGATGAGCCTAGGTACTCTTGTATTGTAGTTATCTACAAACCAAAAAACGGAAGATATTACGGTTCCGATGTGGCTTTACCGGTTTTTCGCAGCATAGCAGATAAGATTTACTCTTTGAAGCCAGACTTGTTTGGACAGTTCGAATCTTCAGGATATATAGCGGGTAAAGGACTACCGCAAGGTAGTGTTGGTGAAAAGTCTGATTTTGAGATTTTGATGAAAGAGTTGGATATAGATTTTAGGAAGAATGAACAATCTGATTTCATCGTTTTGGATACAGATACCACTGAAGTTGTAGCTATGTTGAATCGCAGAGTTAAGCTTGAAAAAGTACCAAGTGTAGTAGGAATGGGATTAAGAGATGCAGTTTATGTACTTGAAAGCTTGGGTTTGAAAGTGGAAGTGAGTGGTTCAGGGAAAGTTGTAAATCAATCTATTAGACCTGGCACCATGTTGAGGGGGCAAGCGGTTTCCTTAAGATTGAATTAGACGTATGCAGGAACTGAACACATTATTAAGAACAATCAATCCACTAAAAGTAGTGGGTGATACCGATAAAATGATAAGTGAATTGATTATTGATTCAAGAAAGGCTAAAAAAGATGCTTTATTCTTTGCCTGGAGCGGATCAGTAACAGACGGTCACCAGTACATTGATTCTGCTATAGAAAAAGGTGCTGTTGCCATAGTTTGCGAATCAATACCCAATGCACCAAAAGAGGGCATTGTTTATTTGAAAGTTGAAAATACCTTATCAGTAGTGGGGAGACTTGCTTCTTTTTGGTACGATCATCCGTCGAGAAAATTAAAAGTTGTAGGGGTTACAGGAACAAATGGTAAAACATCTATTTGTACACTTCTTTTCGATTTGTATAGAAGTTTGGGTTACAAAGTGGGCCTGTTATCAACTGTTGAGAATAAAATCAATGACAGTATCATTCCTTCAACACATACCACGCCAGATCCTGTAAGTATTCATAAGTTGATCGCAAGCATGGTTGACTCGGGCTGTGATTACGCTTTTATGGAAGTAAGTTCACATGCAGTAGATCAAAAACGGATTGGTGGTATTGAATTTGATGGAGCTTTGTTTACTAATATCTCTAGAGACCATTTGGATTACCATAATACCTTCAAGGATTATATTAATGCCAAAAAGGCCTTTTTTGATGGGCTTAGCAAAGATGCATTTGCTCTAGTGAATAAAGACGATAAGAGGGGCATGGTGATGTTGCAAAATTGCGTTGCTAGGCATTCTACTTTTAGTTTGCTTGGATTGGCTGATTTTAGAGGCATTCTGCGCTCAAACTCTTTGGAAGGATTAGAAATGAAAATAGAAGAATTCGATTTTCATAGTCCTATGGTTGGTGCTTATAATGCAAGCAATTTAGTTGCAACTTATGGCGTAGCAATACTCCTTGGGCAGTCTAAGGTGGAAGTGCTTACACATTTAAGCGGCTTGAAAGGAGCAAAAGGGAGATTTGAGGTTTACAAGTCTGCCGATGGGACCAAAGGAGTTGTTGACTATGCGCACACACCGGATGCACTTGAGAATGTACTGGAGGCCATAAATCAAGCAAATTCAACAGGCAGTCAGGTGATCACTGTTGTCGGTTGTGGAGGAGATCGAGATAAAGGGAAGCGTCCAATAATGGCAAAGATTGCAGCTAGTCTTTCGGACAAGGTCATTTTTACCTCGGATAATCCAAGGTCAGAAGATCCTGAAAAGATACTAGAGGATATGTATGAAGGCGTGAAGGGGAGCTTAGAGCATAAGGTATTAGTCATTACAGATAGAGGTAATGCAATAAAAGCAGCTTTCCAGTTTGCTAAAGCAAATGACATTGTTTTGGTAGCTGGCAAGGGACATGAAAATTATCAAGAATTAAAAGATAAGCGGATTCATTTTGATGATGCAGAAGAGTTAAGAAAACATTTGAAAAACAATCACAATCACTAGTGAAAACCTAACACACAATGATCTACAATTTAGCCGAATGGCTTGAGATTACTTATGATATACCTTTAATGGGACTGTTCAAGTATATTACTTTTAGAGCAGGTCTTGCAATAGTGCTTTCACTAATTGTGAGTATGTTATTTGGTGGGAGGATCATCGAAAAATTGCGTGCCTTACAGGTGGGTGAGACAGTTCGAGATCTTGGTTTAGCTGGGCAAAAGAAAAAGGAAGGGACTCCAACGATGGGGGGTGTAATGATCATCCTATCAATTTTGGTTCCTTGCCTTTTACTTGCCGATCTTTCAAATGTATATGTGATCCTCATGATTCTGGCAACTGTATGGATGGGAGCTATAGGGTTTGTGGATGATTACATAAAAGTTTTCAAAAAAAATAAGGATGGTTTAAGCGGTTGGTTCAAGGTTATTGGACAGGTCGTGTTGGGTATTATTGTTGCAGTTACCATGCTCTTGAGTGATGAAATGGTGGTTCGTTTGGATTATAATGAAGCTGTAAACAATGGCTACAATATTGTTGAAACTGTTGAGGTAGAGCAAGATGATGTAGTTATTAAATATGCCTATGTAAAGTCAACATTGACGAATATTCCCTTCCTTAAGGATAAGCGTTTTAGTTATGATCAGGTTTTATTTTTCCTTGGTGATAATGCAGAACGATTCGTTTGGGTGATTTTTATTCCAATCGTCATATTTATTGTTACGGCTGTATCGAATGCTGCCAATCTTACAGATGGCTTAGATGGTTTAGCGACAGGTGTATCCGGTATTATAGCAGCTACTTTGCTTGTCTTTTGTTATGTCTCGGGTAATAGTATTGCCGCAGAATATCTCGGCGTTTATTTCCTTCCTGGTAGTGGTGAGTTAGTTGTGTTTACGGCCTGCTTTCTTGGAGCATGTATTGGCTTTTTGTGGCACAATTCATTTCCAGCTGCAGTATTTATGGGAGATACCGGTAGTCTAGCTTTAGGTGGGATTATTGGAGCATTGGCTGTATTGATAAGAAAAGAATGGTTGATTCCAATATTGTGTGGGATTTTTGTAATTGAAAACTTGTCGGTAATTCTTCAGGTTGGATATTTTAAGTATACCAAGCGAAAGTATGGTGAAGGGAGGCGTGTTTTGAAGATGTCACCTTTGCATCATCATTATCAAAAAACGGGGATGTCAGAAGTGAAGATTGTTACTCGTTTTTGGATTGTAGGTATACTGTTAGCAGTAATGACTATTCTGACTTTAAAAATCAGGTAGTATGCATAAGCGATTATTGGTTCTAGGAGGAGGTGAAAGTGGAGTTGGAGCAGCAATACTCGCTTTAAAAGAAGGATTTAATGTGTTCTTATCCGATAGTGGAAAGATTGCAGATAAATATAAGAAGAAGCTTGATGATGTGGGGATTGATTATGAAGAGGGTAAGCATTCTTTTGAAATGTTCTTTGAATTTTCGGAAGTAGTTAAGAGTCCAGGTATTCCTGATCGTTTGGATTTTATTCAAGCTTTTAAGGAGAAAAATATTCCTGTGATTTCTGAGATTGAATTTGCTTGTAGATATACAAGGGCATATGTGATAGCGATTACAGGTTCTAATGGAAAGACAACTACAACAAATTTGGTTTATCAAATCTTGAAAGCAGCAAATAAAGATGTTGCTTTGGTTGGAAATGTTGGTCAGTCTTTTGCCCTGCGGGTAGCAGAGGAGCCAGCATCAATCTATGCTTTGGAATTGTCCAGTTTTCAGTTGGATGGAATCAAGGAATTCAGACCTGATGTGTCCATATTGTTGAATATAAGTCCGGATCATTTGGATCGATATGATCATGATTTTGATCAATATGCAGACAGTAAACTAAGGATCTGTATGAATCAAAGCAATGGAGATAAATTTATCTTCAATGGCAATGATGAAAAAATCCTTCAACGATTGACATTGTTGCCTGAAGTCTTGAGTCGGTGCTCTGTTTCGATGGACAAGCTTGATGCTTATGTTGAAACCTTTGATTGGACAAATAAAGCGTTGCAGGGTAATCACAATAGATTCAATGCCGCCTGTGCGATCGAAGCGGTTAGGACTTGTGGTCTAGTGGATTCAGAGATTCAATCTGGTTTGGATTTGTTTGTGAATGATCCTCATCGACTGGAATCTTTTTTAGAGGCCGATGGAATAGAGTTTATAAATGACTCAAAAGCCACTAATGTTGAAGCTGTGTACTACGCACTTGATGCGATTGAAGGACCCATACTTTGGATAGCTGGAGGGGTTGATAAGGGAAATGAATACGAGACACTCGACCATTTTGTGGAAGAAAAGGTCGCAGCTTTGATTTGTTTAGGAACAGATAATTCAAAGCTTTTAAACTACTACGAAAATAAAATAGAACAATTGGTTTCAGTGGATTCACTGGAGTTGATGATAGAAAAAATAAAAGATTGGAAAAAGGCAGGAATGAAGGTTTTATTATCTCCAGCTTGCTCAAGTTTTGATCTATTCAATAATTATATGCATCGAGGTGATGCTTTTAAGGAAATAATTTTAGAAAATTTTAGAACTAAGTAATGTCATTAGGAAATAGCTTATACAAGAATTTAAAGGGAGATAAGGTGATCTGGATGATCGTAGCCTTACTATCCATTATTTCAGTGCTTGTAGTCTACAGTGCTACGGAAGCTATTGCCTTCAAGTATCGTTTAGGGAATACAGAATCTTATCTGTTTAAGCATCTTGGAACATTATTATTAGGTGGGTTTTTATTGTATCTGTGTTATGCAATGCACTATCACAGGTTCAAAGTTGCTGCACCTTATCTTTTAGTCGTAGCAGCATTGCTATTGATTTATACACTGGTATTAGGGCCTACGATAAATGAGGCGAGAAGATGGATTCAGGTTCCAATAATAGGCCTGACCTTCCAAACTTCTGATTTTGCGAAGATCGCTCTAGTACTTTTTGTCGCTCGGGAAATAACTAGACACAAGGACTACATAAAGGACTTTAACAAAGCCTTTAAACCAATCATTGTGCCCATAATCATCATCTGTGGGTTGATCGCACCCTCCGATCTTTCCACAGCTATAATGCTTTTTGTTACAACGGCTACGATGATGTTCGTCGGTCGGGTGGACCTAAAGTACATCGGCTTACTTTTAGTATTAGGAGTAGTTCTGTTTGCCTTTCTGATTCTTTTGGGTGATTTATTCCCAGATTTAGTACGAAGACAAACATGGATCTCCAGAATGAGAGAATTTTTACACGGAGGGGGGAATGAGTATCACTTAGAGCAATTCAAAATGGCTATTTCAAATGGAAAGGTCTTTGGAGTTGGTCCTGGTAATTCAGTGATAGCAAACACCATTCCCCACCCATATTCAGATTCTGTATATGGGACAATTATGGAAGAGTATGGACTCTTCGGAGGATTTGTAGTACTTGCACTATATGTGCTTATGTTCTTTAGAGTAGGTAGTATTATGACAAAGAGCGATAAGTCATTTGGGGCATTAGTTGTAATGGGGCTTGGATTAAGCCTGGTTATGCAAGCATTTGTAAATATGGCAGTAGCCGTGGATATGGTTCCTGTAACAGGTCAACCACTTCCTTTGGTAAGTATGGGAGGAACTTCAATTATGTTTACCTGTATATCCATAGGAATGATATTAAGTGTTAGCAAATACGTAGAACAGACGAATAAGAACAGTAAACAAGCGAATACGGATAATGAAGGTACTGATTAGTGGAGGTGGTACTGGCGGCCATTTGTTTCCGGCAATGGCTATAGCTGAAAAGTTGATGGAGCATGATCCTGACACAGCCATTTTATTTGTAGGCGCTAAAGGAAAAATAGAAATGGAGCGTGTCCCGAAAGCGGGATACAATATTAAAGGTTTGTGGATTAGTGGGATAGATAGAAATCTGAAAAGTCCCAAAAATTTGCTGTTTCCTTTTAAACTCCTTACAAGTTTGGTGAAGTCATTCTGGATTGTACTTCGATTTAGACCTGATATAGGTATTGGTGTTGGAGGATTCGCCTCAGGGCCAGCCTTATTTATGGCGCGACTATTAGGTACACCCATTTTGATACAAGAGCAAAATTCGTTTCCTGGTATTACGAATAAATTATTGGGAAAACGGGCAGATAAAGTTTGTGTATCCTATGACGGTATGCAGCGATTTTTCGGCCAAGCAGCAATAGTAAGAACAGGTAATCCAGTGCGTAAAGTACTGCAAAGTCCTTTTTTAGATAGAGCTGCGGCAGCCAGTTATTTTGGACTTGATCCAAATAAACAAATTGTCTTTGTTTTTGGAGGAAGTCTAGGTGCAAGAAGTGTAAATAAATCTTTGATGCAATCGGTAGACTATTTTAAAGCTAAACCGGATATACAGCTTATTTGGCAGACCGGAAAGGTTTCGTTTGCGGCTTGTTCGCAATCTGAGCTGGCAAAACTTGAAAACGTTCAGGTTAGACAATTTATTGATAGAATGGAGATGGCTTATGCACTTTCAGATGTAGTCGTTGGAAGGGCTGGTGCACTTACAATATCTGAATTATGTCTGCAACAAAAGGCAAGTATTTTAGTGCCATTGCCGAGTGCAGCTGAAGATCATCAAACAAAGAATGCAATGGCTTTAGTTGAAAAAAATGCTGCAGTTCTAGTAAAAGATAAAGATTTAGAGGAGGGACTTGTCCCTGCAATAGAGGAACTGCTTACTAATAAAAAAATGCGAGATTCTTTAATTCGGAATATTGCAAGCTTGGGGCAAAAAGATGCCACAGCGAAAATTGTGGAAGAAATAAATGATTTGCTTAGATAGCCATACGTTATGGGAAAAAAACAAATCAATTTAGAAGATATAAAAGTTGTCTATTTCATAGGCATCGGTGGCATTGGAATGTCAGCAATAGCTCGCTTTATGAATAAGCGGGGTATACAAGTTGCTGGCTATGACAAGACCATCACAACACTTACCAAAACGTTGGAAAGTGAAGGTATGCAGATTCATTACAAGGAGAATATAGAGGCTTTACCGGCTGCTGTAGATCTTGTTGTTTATACACCTGCTGTTCCGAAAAATCATGTTGAATTAGAGTATTTCCAGCAAGAGACAACTCCAGTAATGAAACGTGCTGAAGTGTTAGGCTTACTCTCTCGTAGTTTGAATTGTATCGGCATTGCAGGTACACATGGAAAAACAACCACTTCTACCTTATTAACGTATTTGTTAAAAGCGGGTGGTTTAGATGTATCAGCTTTTTTGGGTGGTATATCGAAGGATTTTCAGTCGAATTATGTTGCGGGTAATAGCGATTGGTTGGTTGTCGAAGCTGATGAGTATGATAGAAGCTTCTTGCATTTAAATCCAAAGCTTGGTAGTATACTTTCAGCAGATGCGGATCATTTGGATATCTATGGAGATGCCGAGGAAATATTGACAGGCGGTTTTATGGCTTATGCAAATTTAGTCGAAGATCAGCTTTATGTTAATTCAGCATTTTGGGAGGATTTTTCAGGTGTTGACAAGGCCGTCAGTTACGGAATTGATTCTGGATCTTGGCGAGCTGAGCGAGTGCGAGTAGAAGAAGGTAGATTTTGTTTTGATTTTGTAGGACCAGGAGTACTTTGGAAAGATTTAATTATGGCATTGCCTGGTAGGCATAATATCGAAAATGCTGTTTTGGCTTTGTCGATTTGTCAGCGATTTAATCTTGATGAAAAGGCGCTGCGGAATGGCTTGGAATCATTCAAAGGAATAGCGAGGCGATTTGAACGGATTTATGAGGATGAGACGCATGTTTATATTGATGATTATGCGCATCATCCTACAGAGCTTGATGCTGCTATTCTTGCCGCAAGAGATTTGTATCCTGAACGAAGGATAACAGGAATCTTTCAGCCGCATTTATTTAGCAGGACAAAGGATTTTATTGACGGCTTTGCTCGTTCATTAGAAAAATTGGATCAGCTTTTTTTACTGGATATTTATCCGGCAAGAGAGGCGCCTATACCAGGAGTTGATTCAGCCTTATTGTTTGAAAAAATTAAATTGGAAAATAAGGTGTTATGTACAAAAGATAGCTTATTAACCGAGTTGAAAAAAAATAGATTAGATGTTTTACTGACTTTAGGAGCTGGAGATATTGATACTCTAGTAATACCAATTAGTAAATATTTGAAAACCAAGTTATAGTGAAGAATAAAATAAGGGAAATATTAGGAAACAAATCAACAATGAAAAAGCTTAAGCAGGTTGCTTATGTTTCATTCTTGTTGGTCATTGTAGTTATTTCCTTCTCTGCAAACTCGAAGAAATCAAATAAGTCAGTAGATGCTCTTATTGTAGATATAGCTGCACTTCCAAACGGAAACAGAATGATTGACACTTCGGATGTCTTCAATATTGTTGAGCTTGCATTCGGTAGCAGATTGGAAGGAGAACGGATCAGTGAGATTGATGAAGCTCGTATAGAACGAATTATCTCTGAATACCCAATGGTTGAAGAAGCGGATGTTTATTTAAATGCTAGAGATGAGTTACAGATTAGAATCATACAGAAACAACCACTTTTACGTGTGATTGCAGATAATGGGCTCAATTACTATATGGATAATAAAGGAGCTAGAATTCCTCTATCTAAACATGTTACGGAGCGTCTTTTAGTAGTAACAGGAAATGTTCCGCCACATGTGCCAGATTTCATGGAAACTGGTCCAGAACTCTTACAGGATGTTTTTATGCTTGGGAACATGATTTACGAGGATAAGTTCTTTAGAACTATGATTGAGCAGATAGACGTTCAGGGGAAAGACTTTGTTCTCATCCCAAAGATTGGGCGCCAGAAGATTAAGTTTGGAACGATTGATGATGCAAAGGGTAAGTTAGAACGCTTGAAAAGATTCTACAAAGAAGTAGTGTCTACTACAGGCTGGAACAAATATAAAATACTTGACGTACGGTTTGATAAGCAGGTCGTATGTGAGAAAAGATAAAAATCAAAGTTAACCAGGGAAGTGAAGATCAAAGATTCGTTTTCGAATCAGATCAACACAAAAACCACTAAACCATTACAGTTATGAAAGACGAAGGTAAAAAGGACTTAGTCGTAGCTGTGGATATCGGAACCACAAAAGTTTGTGCCGTAGCAGGGTATAAAAATGCTTATGGCAAGCTCGAAGTAGTAGGCTTCGGGAAGGTCAAAAGCGAGGGAGTTCTTCGCGGAGTTGTTTCTAATATTGAGAAAACTGTGAATGCAATTTCTTTAGCAGTTAAGAAAGCTGAAGAGATGGCAGGGGAGAAATTTACACAAGTGCATGTCGGCATTGCTGGACAGCACATTAAAAGTCTCCAGCATCGAGGAATTCTCACTCGTGAGTCTAATCAAACCGAGATTGGCAAAAAAGATATCGAAAAGCTAATCATGGATATGCACAAGTTAGTGCTTCCGCCGGGGGATAAGATTATTCATGTTATTCCGCAAGAGTTTACAGTTGATAATGAACAGGGTATTGTAGATCCTGTTGGTATGTCAGGTGTTCGACTCGAGGCCAATTTCCACATTATTACTGGGCAGATATCTGCGTCAAGCAATATTTCTCGGTGTGTAGATCGTGCCGCACTTCAAGTTGCTAATATCACATTAGAGCCAATTGCATCTGCTGTTGCTGTTCTTAGTGAGGAGGAAAAAGAAGCAGGAGTTGCGCTTGTAGATATCGGTGGAGGTACCACAGATATCACTATTTTCCAAGATGGTATAATTAGACATACTGCGGTAATTCCTTTTGGTGGCCATGTTATTACTGGCGATATAAAAGAAGGGTGTAGTGTAATGGGTGCTCAGGCAGAAAAGCTTAAGCTTAAGTTTGGTGCAGCTCTGATCGATGAGGTTTATGAGAATAGGATTATAACAATCCCTGGCCTTAAAGGGCACCAGCCTAAGGAAATTTCCGAGCGCAATTTGGCACGGATTATTCAGGCAAGGGTTGAGGAGATTTTTGATTATGTATTATGGGAAGTTCGTCGTTCTGGATTTGAACGCAAATTAATAGGAGGAATCGTTATTACAGGAGGAGGAGCATTACTAAAGCATGTTGATAAACTTGCTGCTTTTCATACTGGAATGAGTACACGTATAGGGGTGCCTATTGAGCATTTAGCTCATGGTTATTCCGAAGAATTAGGTTCGCCAATCTATGCTACCAGCGTTGGATTACTGATGAAAGGTATTCTGGATGTTGAGTGTGGAAAGGTAAGAAGGCCTAAGGTTCAAAACGAAGATACTACCGAAACAAACGAAGATTTTACTGTTGAAAAGACCTTGGCCGGAGGACCTTGGTACGAGCAAATTTTTAAGAAAACCAAAGAATGGTTCGAGGCAGAGCCAGACTCGGATTTTTAATATTAACATACATAATCCCAAACAACACACATTGGGCTAAAAAAAATAGCAGTTATGAATTTTAATTTAATCAACGAATCTGATGATTCTTCAATAATCAAAGTAATTGGTGTAGGTGGCGGTGGATCAAATGCCGTTCGACACATGTTTGATCAAGGTATTATAGGAGTCGATTTTGCTATTTGTAATACCGATTCTCAAGCTATGGAAAATAGTGAAATTCCAACTACAATCACTTTGGGTCCAACCCTTACTGAAGGTAGAGGAGCAGGTTCAAAGCCAAATATTGGTAAACTTGCCTGTGAAGAAAGTATAGAAGAAGTAAAGCAGTATCTGTCCAATGGATGTAAGATGTTGTTTATCACTGCCGGTATGGGTGGTGGTACAGGAACTGGAGCAGCTCCTATCATTGCAAAGGCTGCTCAAGAAATGGATATCCTAACAGTAGGTATAGTCACGCTGCCTTTTACATTTGAAGGCAGGAGGAGAAGTACACAAGGGTATTCTGGCCTAGAAGAATTAAAGAAATATGTCGATACTTTAATTATAATCTCAAACGATAAGTTAAGACAAATACATGGAAACCTTTCTCTATCACATGCCTTTTCACAAGCTGATGATATATTAACTACAGCAGCAAAAGGTATCGCAGAAATCATTACCGTTGCAGGTTATGTAAATGTGGATTTTGAGGATGTGAATACCGTGATGCGTAACTCAGGTGTCGCAATTATGGGTACAGCATCTGCAGAAGGTGAAGGCCGAGCTAAAAAAGCGGTCGATGAAGCTTTGAATTCTCCGCTCTTGGAGGATAATAATATACGTGGTGCTAAGCATATCTTATTGAATATAACCTCTGGGTCTAAAGAGGTAACCATGGATGAGATTTTCCAAATAACAGAGTTTGTTCAGGAAGAAGCAGGATATGGTACTGACTTGATTTGGGGTAATTGCTTTGATGAAAGTCTAGGTGATAAGATCAATGTAACTGTAATCGCAACAGGGTTTGAGAGAAATAGAAACGTCAATAGTAATGATGTAAGCGGTAAGGTAGTTGTAACACTTGAAGATGAAGAGCAGAAGCATAATTCAATGAATGCAGCACCTAAAATTGGACTCAACGATGTTATTTCAGGAATGGAAGAACACAGTGAGCCTAAAATAAAGATGGAGGAACCTGAAAAGGAACTTCCAGAGCAACAAAATAATACATTCGAGTTTAAGGATATACCTGCTCGAAATATTCAGACCGGTTATTCTTACGAAGACCCATACATGCAAGGCGAAGAAAAAGAACGTCTAATGACTGTTCAGATGAAATATGAGATGGATGAAAAGAAACGCCGAGCTAGATTAATGGAAAACAGAGTAAAATTATCTAATCCAAATTCTATTGCTAAGTTGGAAAGTGAACCGGCTTATTTGCGGAGAGAAGTGGTGTTAGACGATGTAATCGATAATACAAATGAAGATCATTCGGAGTGGACGATCAGTGCAGATGAGCCTCAGCCGATGCGAAATAATACATTTCTACATGATAATGTAGATTAAGAAGTATTGACTATCGATAGTCAATTCATTATGTACCGCTTGGTTATTATTACTTAACTAAGCCATCATAACTTGCTATTAGTTAGAAGCCAGTCAATTATATTGACTGGCTTTTTAGTTTGATTAATAACCTTAACAGGTTTTAGGAATTCTTTAACATTATTTAAATATTTAAAAGCAACTTATGCATAAAAAATTAGTTCTGTATTAGTAGACACTACATTGAAAATATGGACAAGCGAACATTATACTCAGCATTAGCAACTTCCTTTCTCACCCTTCCAAACGGGGATGAGGTCGTTCAAATTACGAAAGACAGTTTAGTAAATAAGCCTATGGCTGGTGACTTTCTTTCTTCATCTGTAATAGAGGAGAAGCCATATGGGAATCACGAACGCTTCAGAAAACTCAGCTTGCGTTTTCAAAAGTTGACCCTAATTTTGGATGTAGTCAATGATTATAAAAGTAACAGACAATTTGTAAATAGCTTTCAGATTGTATCATAGTGAGAATAGATTAGTTAGTAGATTTAGTTTTGAAGGCATATGCATATTCGCATATGCCTTCTTATTTTATGTAAAGTTTAGTTTACCTTTTAAAAAAAGCTTGGCTTAATTCATTTATATTCTTACCTTTGCAGCGCTTTTCGGGCCCTGGCCTGAAATTTTTTCATACTGTAAATTATTACAAATGAGTTCCTTAAGGAATATTGCTATTATTGCCCATGTCGATCATGGTAAAACAACCTTGGTAGATTGCATGCTTCATGCTGGATCCTTATTTCAGGATCATGAGAAACCAGGAGAGTTAATCATGGACTCCAATGATCTTGAGCGTGAGAGAGGTATTACAATCCTTTCTAAGAATGTCTCGATCAATTATAAAGGAGATAAGATAAATATTATCGATACGCCAGGGCACAGCGATTTTGGTGGAGAGGTTGAGCGTGTTTTGAACATGGCTGATGGTGTTATACTTCTTGTTGATGCGTTTGAGGGGCCTATGCCTCAGACTCGATTTGTTTTGCAAAAGGCATTAGAGTTAGGTATCAAGCCAATCGTAGTGGTTAATAAGGTTGACAAAGAAAATTGTACACCTGATGAAGTTCACGAAATGGTCTTTGATCTAATGTTTGCATTAGATGCTGATGAGGAACAACTTGAGTTTCCTACAGTATACGGATCTGCTAAGAACGGATGGATGGCTGCTGACTGGAGTAAACCTGCAGAAGACATCACCTACCTTTTAGACAAGATCATTGAGTATGTTCCAGAGCCTAAGGTAGAGGAAGGGACTTTACAAATGCAGATCACATCTTTAGATTATTCTAAGTACACAGGTCGTATTGCAGTTGGACGTTTGAATCGCGGCGAGCTTAAAACTGGTATGCGTGTGAATCTAGTGAAGCGCGACGGTTCACTGGTACGTACTCAGGTAAAGAGTTTGTTTACTTTTGAAGGTCTTGGTAAGATAGAAACGAATGTAGTTCACGCTGGAGATATTTGTGCAATTACAGGTATAGAAGGTTTTGATATAGGTGACACGGTAGCTGACTTTGATCAACCAGAGGGAATGTCAGCAATTACTATCGACGAACCGACGATGAGTATGACTTTCACTATTAATGATTCCCCATTCTTTGGTCAGGAAGGTAAGTTTGTTACCTCAAGACATATAAAGGATCGTTTAGAGAGTGAGCTTGAACGTAATCTTGCATTGCGAGTAGAGCCAACTGGAAAAGGTGATTCCTTCAAGGTTTTTGGTCGTGGTGTTCTTCACTTAGCTGTGTTGATAGAAACCATGAGAAGAGAAGGATATGAGCTTCAGATAGGCCAACCTCAGGTAATCATGAAACGCATCGATGGTGTATTGCATGAGCCAGTGGAAGAGTTAAATATAGATATGCCAGAAGAAATAGCTGGTAAAGCTGTGGAACTAGTGACAAGAGCAAAAGGTATGCTTATGTCTATGGAGCCTAAAGCAGGAAGAACGAAGATGGTCTTCGAAATTCCTTCAAGAGGTATCATCGGTATGAGAAATCAATTGTTGACAATTTCTGCAGGTGAGGCTATAATGAACCACAGATATAAAGAGTTTCAGCCGCACAAAGGTGATATCCCTGGTCGCGTCAATGGATCTTTGATTTCTTTGGAGCAAGGTAAAGCCATTCCGTATTCAATAAACAACCTTCAGGATAGAGGTAAATTCTTCGTTAATCCTAATCAAGAGATTTACGGAGGACAAGTTGTTGGTGAGAATAATCGTCAGGGTGATCTAGTGATAAACCTTACTAAAACGAAGAAGCTGACCAATATGCGTTCATCAGGAAACGATGATAAATTGAAGATGGCTCCGCCTATCGTATTTACATTAGAAGAAGCATTGGAATATATCCAAGAGGATGAATATGTTGAGGTAACTCCGGAATCTATTCGTCTTAGAAAAATTATGCTTAGTGAGAATGAAAGAAAGCGAGCAAAGAATGCGAAAGCAGTAAATGTTTAAATAAATAAAAAAAGCGATAGATTTTCTATCGCTTTTTTTTGTTTAATCAAGAATATATCTTGCCGATAAGCCGGCATAATCACCTCCAAAACTTCCACTTACAATACTAGGTATCCAGTCAAGTGTAAGGTTTAGTGGTATGTCATCAAAATTATATTGTAAACCTAGGTAGCCTTGTATTCCAATACCAATACTGCTGTCAAATATGTTCATTGATGCTCCCCCACCAAGATACCAGTCTAAATCTCCGGATAGTGGGAAATGTTTTTGGTATGCAGCTCCGACAGTTAAAGCTGATTCACTACGTCTGGAACTTTGTCCTGCAAATAATTCAATTGCTCCATAATCACTGATATATTTCTTATAGGATACAGCGATTGGGTATCCTAGTCTTGCACCAATTGCATGATCAAAATAGGATTGTGCAGAAAGTTTTGAGCCAGCAAGGACGGAAAATCCCAATACTAACAATAAGATGATTCTTTTCATAGATTGCCTATTATTTAATTTTGATTTTGAGACTATTCAAATGTACAAAAAATATTAATAGTCAATAATTTTAATGTTGTCTATGAAGAGATTGTTTCCATCAGGTGTGAGTTGCTCTAGATAGATGAATGCACGTTCTGCTTGTAATCATCAATTACATAAACGATATAAGCATCTTCAAAGTCCCATTGAATGGAATATTGATTAGTTTAATTCTAGGGCTGAACTTTAAGTTTTAAAGACCGCAATTGTCGGCTAGATTACCTTGCGTTTTTCCTCTTGTATTTACTGGGTAAATAGCCTTTTCAATCAGTTTTGTTGAATGGGGGTTCAATAAATAAACAGATGTGTACCTAAAGTGTCGTTCTATACTAAAACTTGTTTTGTATATTAAAAAAATCTATTTGTTTAACATCATCACACTTACCAATCAAGTATGGCAGAGAACTGTTTAGAAATTACTCCAGTTCAGGATTATAATAAGGCTGATCCTTTTCAGTTTGTATTTGACTCTGATGTGCTTTCTTCGTCCGAAAATAAGCTCCAATTAATATTAATTACTGATCCCATTTGTTCAACAGCATGGAGCTTTGAGGGAGAGCTTCGTCGCTTAAGGTTAGAATATGGGCACGTGATTGATTTTCGTGTGCTTATGGGAGGCTTACTGCGATCTTGGGTAGATTATGATCGTGGAGGCATCAATAAAGCTTCAGACGTGTTTTGCCATTGGAAAGATGTAGGAGATCATTTTTCTGTTCCTTTAAGTGCAGAAGTTTGGAAGAAGGATCCTCTAAGTTCCTCCTTTCCATCCAGTAAAGCTGTTATATGTGCTTTTTTGCAAGGGAATGATTTTGGCTTTAAATTACTGCGCGTGTTGAGAGAGGCCGTTTTTATCTTTGATCAGAATATTTCTAAGATGGATATATTGATTGAGAAAGCGAACTCTATAGGGCTGGATATTGCAAAATTCATGGATGATTATAACAACTATGCATCTTTCATATTAGAGGGCGATGTCCAAAAATCAAAGGATTTGGGTATTAAGTTGCTCCCTACAGTAATATTAAGTAATAAGCTAAAGGAGCGATTTAAGATAGAGGCTAATTTGGATTACGCTTGTTTGGAGTCAATGGTCTATAAATTAATGCCGGAGGTTAGCAAGCAGCACTACGATACTTCAGTTATAAGTTTAATCTCGAGATATAATAGTCTTTCAACTAAAGAAGTAACTGTGTTATCTCAGCAAAGTTGGGCTAGGGCAGAACAAGAATTAAATCAGCTTAGAGAACTAGGTCTAGTCGATCTTATGGAATTCTCTACGGGCAATTTTTGGATTAAAAAAGGGTAACAGCTCGCTGTTACCCTTTTTTAATCTAGATGAAGTTCGAATTATCAGTCATTACGTAATACCTAGGATCATTTACGTCTGTCAGGATTACATTATGAAATTTCGGATTTGCTTTTGTAAGAATCGCTTTACAATCTGGACTTAGGTGACTTAGGCGAACCTGTTTACCTTCCTTTTGATATTTTAGAATCAGGCTCTGAATGGCTTCCACTCCTGAGTGATCTGAAACTCTAGATTCTATAAAATCAATTTCGATATTTTCTGGATCATTCTTTATATCAAATTTTGAATTGAAAGCTGTTATTGATCCAAAGAAAAGAGGGCCAAATATATCATATACTTTAGTACCATCTTCCTTCACGCGTTTTCTCGCACGAATCCTAGTTGCATTTTCCCAAGAGAAAACAAGCGCAGAAACAATGATACCTGAAATAACTGCTATAGCAAGGTCAAAGAATACAGTTATTACGGTTACAAGAACTACCACAAAGGCGTCTGCCTTCGGGATCTTTGACATCATTCTAATACTAGACCAAGCAAACGTTTTTATTACAACAATAAACATAACTCCCACAAGCGCTGCAATAGGAATCATTTCGATTGCAGGAGAAAGGAATAATATAAATGCCAATAGAGCTAATGCAGCTACAATACCGGATAAACGTCCTCTACCTCCTGAATTCACGTTGATCATGGATTGGCCAATCATTGCACAACCACCCATACCACCAAAAAAGCCATTTACAACATTTGCTAGACCTTGAGCAAAACTTTCTTTATTAGAGCTTCCTTTAGTCTCTGTGATCTCATCTACAAGTGTAAGTGTCATCAGTGACTCAATAAGACCAATAGCGGCAAGTATAACAGCGTATGGAAGTATAAATAGGAAGGTTTCCATGTTCAATGGAACATCTGGAAGTGCGAAACTTGGTAGACCACCTTTTATGCCAGTTCCTCCTTTTGCCTGAACAAATGACAATACACTTTCTGTTTGGACATTACCAAAGACTACGATACCAGTAATGATAAGTATAGCGGCTAGTCCAGCAGGAATTGATTTATGTAATTTAGGCAAGAAGTGCATAAGTCCCATTGTTAGGCCAACAAGTCCCAGCATCATCACAAGTTTTCCTGGTTCTAGCCATTCGCCATCCACCTGAAACATCTCTAGCTGAGCCAGAAATATTACGATCGCAAGGCCATTCACAAAGCCCAGCATAACTGGATGTGGAATTAGGCGGACGAATTTTCCAAGTTTGAGTACTCCAAAAAGCATCTGAATTACACCCATCAGCAAGAGTGTTGCAAATAGATACTGAAGTCCTGCTCCAGTAGCAATGTCGTTTCCTTCTTTTACAAGAGATACCATAACTACAGCCAGTGCTCCTGTAGCTCCTGATATCATACCTGGTCTTCCTCCGAATAATGAAGTGATCAGACCAACCATAAAAGCGCCATAAAGACCAACTATTGGGTCTACTCCTGCTACAAAAGCAAAAGCTACTGCTTCTGGTACTAATGCAAGGGCAACAGTAAGCCCAGATAGGATGTCATCCTTCGCGTTAGCGGTTTGTTTTTTGAAAAATTCTACCATGTCCTTTCTTAATTTGCTGCGAAAATAAGATTCTTATTGACAAAAATCAAAGACTATTGATTTCTGTAAAGAAAGGATAGATGTGTTATTAATCTATAAATTCTTATAGGTCAGGTGGTTTGTTTGGTGTATGTTTTTTTTATCTCGCGATAGTTTTGATTTTTAATTATTTGAGAAATAATATTTGCTTTTGTTGCCTTTGTGTATTTATTGAAAAAAGCGCATCAATTGCTAATTTACAGGCTTTTACACCTATGAATCTGCAATTTCTATACTAGATTTGAATCCCGATCTAATCACATCTTCAGTTATGTTTTCCACATAGGCTTCAAGTAGATCTTGCCCTTTTTGATAATCCTCGTCGGATGGATTTAGTAGCGATAGTTTTTTAGCCTGGTCTTTTGCTTTTTTTAGGTACTTCATATCATTCAGTAGACTTATTGCCTGAGTGATTTCATTGATTGCAGATTCATCCGGGTTGTTTTTTCCGCCGAAGAAATCATTTAAGATAGCCTGAGACGCTATTAATGGCATAAAGTTGTCTAGGTTAGGTCTTTCTTTACCTGTTATTCCAACGATTATATATGGGGTTTCGCCACTGTAAGGTTTATCAGTATCCTTGTGCACAAGTTCATAATGAGCAGTAGTAAACTCATGTTCTCTATAAGCTAATTTATAGTTTGTGAATGCATCGTGCTTGCCTGCAGGGATCTGAACTTGAACACCTGAGCTGGAGTCTTTCATAAAGTCACTGTTAATGCTTAGGTCTAGGTCTTCATCAAAGGTGGCATTACTCTCATGAAAGAATTCTACAAGTTTACTACCAAGTTTAACCGCTTTATTAGCTGTGGCTAAATATGGACTAGCCCCAATAAAAGCAGGTATAGTGCCTGATTGTTCTATTAAAGTGCTTACATGGTTAAGAAGCTTATTGTTGATCTTATTCGCGGCAATCTTAATATTTATCTTAAGATTGAATTGATCCAATGATCGAGTATAAAATAGGAGAGGAGAACCTTCGGAGTCCACTGTTGGCTTTAGTAATGTGTTCGGATTAGCATTATTTATTATTTGATTGATAGCTTTAACAGGTTTGTGTACATCTTCAATGTTCTTGATTGCACTTACAATAAGCAGTTGCCTATCGTCTTTTTTGCTTAAGCGTTTTTTTTCAAACTTACCCGTATAAAATGAAAGAATCTCTATGCTTAATGGCTTACCAATACCAATCGGGGTTGGTTTTTTTCCGGAGAGACCTGGTTTAGCCTGTGCATCATTATTGGGAGTCAGGTCTTTTAGTTGATGTAGAACAGCCATAGTTGTTTTATTTTGTATAATAATATATGTAATTATTGTCATAATTTATTCTTCAACTATAATTTTTGCCAGATTAAGTCCGCAAATAGAACTGATAAATACACTTGATTTTGAGAATCCGACCAAAAGTTGATTTATATCTTATTGTTTTTAGAAAAAAATAATTTTCTTTGCAGTTCGAAGTCGTAAAGCCTTGCTATACTTAGGCTTATGGCTATTTTTTTAATTGAGTAAAAATTCTTTAAGAATGAGTTTTGTTGGTAAAAAATTTCCTAATATCGCTGTTCCTGCAATAGATAGTACTGGTCAGGAACGTTCTATCAATATTTTGGAAGAAGCTACTTCTAAAAACAAAAAAGTGTTACTTTTTTGGTACCCTAAGGACTTTACTTTTGTTTGTCCTACGGAACTTCATGCTTTTCAATCTGCAATGGGGGAATTTGAGAAAAGAAATACGATGGTAATCGGTGCTTCTTGTGATACAAATGAGGTTCACTTTGCATGGTTGAATACACCTAAAAACAATGGTGGTATTGAAGGGGTTACTTACCCGATCCTTGCAGATACTGCAAGAAACTTATCTACTGTGCTAGATATTCTTGATATTGAATCTATTGATTATACAGAGGATGCAGAGGAGCATATGATCATTAAAGGATCAAATGTTACGTTCCGTGCTACATTCCTTATTGATGAAACAGGCAAAGTATTTCATCAGAATGTAAATGATATGCCACTAGGTAGGAATGTGAACGATTTTATTCGTTTGATCGATGCGTATTCACATGTGCAAGAAAATGGTGAAGTATGTCCTGCGAACTGGTCAGAAGGAGAGAAGGCTATGACTGCTTCTTTTGACGGTGTTAGAGACTACATGGGTTAATCTCCAATCACACATAGAATAAAAAAAGGTAAGCAAATTGTTGCTTACCTTTTCTTTTTTATGCTGTATGGTAATAGTCTTTTTTACCTAATTTGTAAAGCATTTTTCCGTGGTTAAGTACTGCTCTTCTGAACGTTTTAGCACTATGGTAAGGAAGATCAAATTCGTTAGCTGTTTTCTTTACGATTTTTGAAATCTTTCTATAGTGCACATGACAAATATTCGGGAAGAGATGATGCTCTATCTGATAATTCAGACCACCGATAAACCAGTTAAGAATTCTATTCTTAGGAGCAAAGTTAGTCGTTGTTAGAATTTGATGTACTGCCCAGTTGTTTTCAACTGTACCAGAAGTTGGTTTTTCAAAATATTGTGTTTCAGGTACTACATGAGCTGGTTGAAATATGACAGCTAGGGCAAATCCACAAACTAAGTGCATAAGTACCACACCAATAGTAGTGATAAACCAAGGAGCATCAATGACTATAATAGGTAGAATAACAAATACTGCATAATAAGCTGTCTTCAAGATAATAAGCTGACTCATAAGTTTTGAAAAAGACTGGTTGATAGTCTTTAAGAGCCCTTTTTTATTATATCTGATAAGCTGATTAAAATCTTTTGTCGTACTCCACTGTATAGTCATTAGTGAATACAATGGCCAGCAATACAAATATTGTAATTTGTGGTGTTTCTTATGTTCCTGATCAGGTGAGAACCTAAAGATTGGATCAGAATGAATATCCTCATCCATTTCGTTGATGTTTGTGTAGGAGTGGTGAAGAACATTATGCTGCAACTCCCAATTGTAGTAATAACCACCTAGAAGCACAATTGATTGTCCAATCAGTTTGTTCACAAACTTGTTTTTGGAATAGGCTCCGTGAACGGCATCGTGCATAACTGAGGTTCCAACTCCGGTCATTCCAATGCCCATGATGAACCATAGAGCTAGCATAATCCAAGGACTTGAAAAAACATTCAACATCAAGAGTGCGTATGGTATGAAATATATAGCAAGCATACAGACAGTCTTAACGACCATTTCTGTGTTTGCAAACTTAGATATCTTGTTTTCTTTGAAATATTCATTTACCCTTTTTCTCAGCGTATTTATGAAATCCGCATTTGCATCACGGGAGAATTTTACATGTTTAAAATCCATTGTAAATTTTTTTTCTAGCAGAAAGAAACAGTTAGCTAGTGATTAAGTAAGCTTTATTAGCAGTAAAAGAACGAATTCGAAATCAAATGGTTTGTAATTGAGTTGTGATAGTTTTGTAAAAAAAGGACTATTTAGAACTCAGCTCGATTTTTTTGAGGTTGAGCTTATAAATAAATCGTATCAGTCCAGGAACAAATTTAGTTAAAACTCTTAATACTTTACCGGATAGCGTTAAAGTATTCTTGAATTTCTTTTGCTCTATTTGAGCGATAATGCGTTGGGCTACTGTGTTTCTATTCTGTTTTTGTACATTATTTCTTTGAGGGAGAACGATAACTTTTCCATCCGTATCAAGTATCTGTTTACTGTCTTCATTCTCTGTAAAGCCTACATATGTGACACCTACAAATATATTATGAGGTTTAAGTTCATTATGAGTGGCCTCGGCTATGGAATTGATTGCATTCTTGGTAGCACAGTATATTCCATTGAATGGAATACCATAATATGAAGCTATGGATGATATAAATTGTATTGACCCTTTGCTTTGCTTTAGGTAAGGTATTGCTGCTTTAGCAGGATAAACAGATCCCAGGATATTTACATTGATCAACTTTTGATAGATCTCGGGGCTTAGGTTTTCCATATCTCCTCGAGTAGCAATAGCCGCATTAGTGATGACGATATCAATACCTCCAAAATGTTCCTTTGCTTTTTGACATAGGTCCACGCAGAAGTTCCAGCTAGAGACATCTCCCGCTACTGCAATTACCTCAAAGCCTGCCTCATCAAATTCTTGTTTTGTATGTTCAAGTTTTTCTGCATTTCTAGCATTAAGAACGACTTTAGCCCCCTGAGAAGCGTATAGCCATGCGATGGATTTGCCGATTCCTTGTCTAGAACCTGTAACTATGACTACTTTTCCTTTGTATTTATTTTGCATATCCATTTTCTTTGAACCATTGCATAGAATCTTCAACTGCCTTTTTGATTGGAGTTTCTGGTAATTCTAATTCCTTGCGTGCCTTAGAGGGATCATAATATTGATCTATCAGGGATATTTTAGCAACGGGGAAGGATATCTTAGGAGCTTTGCCACTAACTGTTCCTATTAATGAACCTAGTCTACCAGCTATTTTTACTAGAAAAGAGGGTACTTTAATACTTGGAGGAGCTACTCCTGCGACTTCTGCAATTAGACTTGTCGCTTCTTTATAACTTAAGTTTTCGTTACCAAGTATATACATCTCGCCAATTCTACCTTTGGTCAAAGCATTGGAGATACCAACAGCCACATCTTTAACGTAAACCCAATTTTTACCGCCACTTGTAACTAATTTTAGCTCTCTATTTGCAACAGCTAGGATGACCGCACCACTTGATGGTTTTGAGTCATAAGGGCCTATCATGAAGGTTGGATTGACTATTACAGCAGGTAAGTTTCGCTCTTTTACAGCATCTAGGATTACATCTTGTGCATCTAGCTTCGAATCCACATAGTCCAAGCCAAATGCCTTAGCCATTGTTATTGTGCTTTCATTACCTGGCTGATCTTTTGGACCAAATCCAAATGCACTTGCAGAACTTACATGTATGAAACGCTGGATATTGTTGCTTAAGGCTGCCTCAATCATATTCTTGGTGCCTTCTACGTTGACCTTATAGTAGATTTCATGTCTAATAGGCCATACGTTTGTTAGTGCGGCAATATGAATAATTGCATCACATCCTTGCACGTGCTTTATAAGACTTTCTTTATCCAAAAGATCTCCTTCTACAAATTCAATATCAAGCCCTTCCAGTGTTTTGCTCTTACTTCCTTTCTGGATGAGGGCTTTTAATTTATATTTTCTTGAGAGTAATTCTCTAACTGTATTAGAACCTAATAGGCCATCTGCACCTGTAATAAAAATTCTTTCCAATGGTTCAGTTTTACTTAGTGATTGATTTTTCTCAGGCTAAGGTAATTGTGATTATTTGAAACAACAATAAAATCTTCACCTTCTATTGATATTGTTTCAATTGACCTAGCATTTGCTCGTAAATTAATACCACTATTTAATACTGAACTAAAGTTTCCTCTACCATCTCCTAATAAGAGATATCCTCTATTACCATCATATCGAATGGTTTCAATTTCTGCTTGGTGTATGGCACCTATTCCAAGAATGTCTAGATGACCATCTTTATTGAAATCCTGAATTAATGCATCTAGGGTTGGACCTGTCTGGGTAATAGACGGAAGTTCAGTCTTTTTAAATTCCCCCTGACCTGAATTAATAAACAAGGCAGTTTCAAAACTCTGTACTTCGAGGTGTTTAGATTTATCTACTTTCTCTTTACCATAAATACCTACAATGTCTGCACTTGAGAAGGCTTTATAGGTTTCAAAGTTAGTCGCTATATCTGGTACCTGCTGAGAAGAACACTCTCTTCCTCGTACCGGTAAAAACATGCCATCGCTTTCTTTGGAGAGCACGATATCATAGCTTCCATTATTATCGTAATCATTACAATAGATATGGAATGCATTATTTTCTTTTGGATTGAATTTATTGTTCTTTCCTAAATTACCGGCAAGTAGGTCTAAGTCTCCGTCATTGTCTATATCTGCTGTATGGAGGCTATACCACCAGCCAGATTGTTCTCCGAAAGTCGAAATATCTGTTTTAAGGAATTGACCATTCTTGTTTTCAAAATAGGTGAGGGGCATCCATTCTCCAGCTGCAATAAAATCAAGATCACCGTCATTGTCTTGATCCAGCACAGCAATATCGTATATCATACCTGCTGCGCTCCAATCCGGTGCTATTTTATCTGTCAGGTCGAAAAATTCGCCAGATCTATTTTCTAGAATATATGATTTTGGTGCAAAAGGATATTTTGAAGACAGTACGTTAGCTCCTATTATGAGATCAAAATCACCATCATTATCAAAATCAATAGGCTTTATAACTTTGGTATTTGTTTTTATATCTCCAATTGGCTTTGATGCTAAAAACTGACCCTGGCCATCATTGATATAGAATCTATCTAATTGTTGGCTTGAGCCTTCTTTGAATTCATAGGATCCACTTCCTACTATGATATCCTGATCACCATCTTGATCTATGTCAAGGAATAGACTAGTTTGATCTTCATAGGTATTATCTAATGCGAATAGAGCTTCTTGAACAGAGGTGAACATTCCATTTTCTCCCTGAATATATAATGCAGGAGCTTGACCAGCTGCGCCTCCAATAAATAGATCTGTTCGACCATCGTTGTTTACATCTGCTGTAGCGGAGCAAGGTCCTAGGTTTGATTTTTTCTGCGGAAGCAAAAGTTGATCTCCATAATCATCATAGAATGTTTCTTTATGCAGAAAGTCAAGGCCATAGTCTGCTGCATTTGCAGTGATGAAAATATTGGATTCAGCATCAGCCTCATTTTTTTGAGCAATCTGGGTATTTAATTCTTGAATCTCTATTAATTGATTTGCATCCTGATTCTCAATGATACTTTGTCTACCCGTTGTCCAGGTTACTACGATCTTATCAACCTTTTTGCTTTGCCCGAGTCCAAAATGGATGCGGGGGTCAACGGAAGATAAGTAACCTTTTACTGGGTAGTTGTCAATCGACTGATACTTGTCATCATGATAAATTTCAACTTTCGCACCGACTCCAAAAGTGTTTTTGTTTGCACCCTTTAAGGAAACAGTGAGATGATTTCCATCATTCAGATTTCTGTAAATACCAGTTTCGTCACTTGTGTTATTTAGAATAAGATCAAGATTGCCATCATTGTCTAAATCGGCATAGGCAGCGCCACTCGTAAAGCTTGCTTGCCCAAGACCTAATTCATAGGCTTTATTCTTAAATGTAAGATCTCCTTGGTTGATATATAGATGATTTTTTTGCTTTTGAGAAGGAAGCAGTGCAATAATACTATCTAGAGATAAACTTTGCTTTTTAGCCTCCAGTTGTTTTAAGGTAATATTGGCATCTCTATTTGTTACATCTTTATATATACCATTGCTTACAAATATGTCTTTGAGGCCGTCATTATTAAAATCAATAGCTAGAGGAGACCAAGACCAATCTGTTTTTGCTATCCCAGCCATTTGTCCAATATCAGTGTATGTTCCATTGCCTAGATTTAGTTGAAGCATATTAGACATGTACTGATAATTATAGCCATTGTTTACCATTTGCCAGAAATTATCTGTACTCATGGATGCCATGTTTTCCTTGTTTCTTTTATGATCTTCTGCGAGCATATCCAATACCATCAGATCATTTTGTCCATCATTATTAATGTCGGAGTAATCAGACCCCATTGAATAAAAGGAAGTATGTGCAAAACGATTTTGAATTTCATCCTTGAACTGTCCATTGCCCTGGTTGATATAAAGTATATCTGGATCTAAGTAATCATTACAAACATAGATGTCAGGCCAAGAATCGTTGTTAAAGTCACCAATAGAGCAGGATAGGCCCCATGCTTTATTGGTTATCTTGGCTTGTTCTGTTACGTTGACAAAACGGTTACCTTTATTTTCGAACAGTTGATCTGACGATTCATATTCAACATTGCTCTTGATCCTATTACTAAGTACGGTACTATTTTTAAAGTCTATTCTATGGTTTAGTTGATACATGTCAAGGTCACCATCTTTATCATAGTCAAAGAAATAGGCTTGGTTACTGTAGCCTTCAAAATCTAGCCCCCATTGCGCAGCGCTTTCTTCAAATGTTCCGTTTTGCTTATTAATAAATAAAAGGTTTCTCCTTAAGTTTGGATCTGGCATTGGTCCTGATCGACTGACATATATGTCTAACCATCCATCAGCATTTACATCAGCCATACTAACACCAGTGCTCCATCCTGAGCTCGAGCTTAAACCTGCATTAGTTGTTATATCAGTAAATTTGAAGTCACCATTATTTAGAAATAGACGATCAGAGCCGTAATTGGATATTAGATATATATCGGTAAGTCCGTCATTATTTATATCTCCAACTGCAACCCCTGCTCCTCCATATATATAAGGATAAGAGATGAAGTTAAATTGTGGAGTTTCTATGAATTTGTTTTGAAATTTTATGCCAGTATAAATAGATTCCATTTTCTGGAATCCTTTAGTGGCATTGTCTGTTTTTTCCTGATCTTGAGTACAAGAAAATGGAATGAAACAAATAATTACAAACGAAAGAAAAATAGTTATGCTTGTAGTCTTAAAAATCATAGCTCATTTGAGTTTAGTATTCGGTAAACCATAATTGGTCTGCTCCTTTTTTATCTCCCGAATAGCTGATTAGAATTTCCGCTCCAGCAGCTATATCTTTTATACATTCAATATAAATTGTACTTGCATCTGCATCTATAAGTATTTCAGCATTCGGATTTTTAGCATGATTGTAAAGAGAACCATATCCAAGCGCAATGCATGCTGGGTTTCCTTTATCA
>JAQXAY010000155.1 GCA_029252685.1 Saprospiraceae bacterium
GATAGGTTACGATAATCAATGCTGATAACAAGCCGCTTTTCTTTCCTGATAGTTTTAAAAGACCAGCCTACTTTGAAGTTTTAAACAAAACCAATGTACTTCAGCGTACGGAAACCGTCAACAAATTTACCCAAAGTTCTGCACCTAAGATTATCGTAACCTATCCAGAGGCACTCTTCGAAAAAGTAGTGGCACCAGAGATCCTACAAGAAAATCAAATGATTATCACCAAAGGTGAGAATCTTGATGTTGACAGTATGATTTTTACACTCAGTGAATTTGGATTCGTACAAGAAGATTTTGTTTATGAACCTGGACAATACTCCATACGAGGAGGTATAATAGATCTATTTTCCTACGGCAACGAATATCCTTATCGTCTTGAATTATTTGACGATGAGGTTGAAAGTATTCGTTTCTTTGACCCCAGTAATCAGTTATCTGTAAAGAATATCCAGCGAATTACACTTGTCCCAAACATTAATACACAGTTTAATCAGGAACAAAAAGTATCCCTTCTGAATATCCTGGACGAGGGAGATGTGATTTGGGTAGAAAACCATCAAAACTGTATAGATCGACTAAACGCCTGTTTTCAAAAAGCAGAAGAATTTGCGGCAACCATATCTGAATTAGACGAGAATGAGAGCGCTGAGATATTCAAGGATAGAGCATTCATATTACCCACGCAGATTTCGGACGACATTCGCTTGTTCAAATCAATAAGCTACGGCAGCGGAAATCAAGATTTTCCACACCAGCAAAGTATTCATTTTGAAATAAAACCCCAGCCTAATTTCAACAAGAACTTTAAACTTCTAATTCAAGACCTACAAACGAATACCAGACAAGGTCTAAAAAATTATATTTTCACGGACAATGCCAAACAAATCGAGCGATTCTACGCCATTTTTGCAGATCTTGAAGCAAGTGTAGAATTCATCCCAATCCTTAAAAGCTTGAGTGAAGGATTTGTATCGAAAGAGCTTGGACTTGCTTGTTACACGGATCATCAAATCTTTCAGCGTTTTCACAGATTCAGACTTAGAAAAGGGTTCTCTAAAGACAAGGCCTTAAATCTCAAAATGCTTCGTGAACTTAAACCAGGAGACTATGTCACCCATATAGATCATGGAGTTGGCCAGTTCTCAGGTTTAGAAAAGTTGAATATAAATGGGCGTATCCAAGAATCCGTTCGACTTTTTTATAAGAACAAAGATGTCTTATATGTCAGTATCAACTCTTTACACAAAATATCCAGATACTCCGGCAAAGATGGTACTGTTCCTTCGCTGAATAAATTGGGTTCAGAGTCCTGGAAAAACACCAAGTCAAAAGCTAAAAAACGAGTTAAGGATATTGCAGCTGAATTGATCAAATTATATGCGAAGCGCAAAGCTTCACCTGGATTTGCTTTCGATGTAGATGGTTACCTACAAAACGAACTAGAAGCATCATTTATATACGAAGACACACCTGATCAATTAACAGCTACTAACGATGTAAAGGGGGATATGATAAAGCCACACCCTATGGATCGACTAATCTGTGGTGATGTAGGATTCGGAAAAACAGAGATTGCTGTCCGTGCTGCATTCAAGGCTGTTGTCTCCGGTAAACAGGTCGCTATTTTGGTACCTACTACCATCCTCGCCCTCCAGCATTTTAAAACGTTCAATAGTAGATTAGGATCTTTTGGAGTCACGGTAGATTATGTAAATCGATTCAAAACAACCAAAGAGAAAAAAGAAACCTATGCGAATCTTAAAGCAGGTAAATTAGATATATTGATTGGTACTCACTCCATCTTAAACAAGAGTGTAGAATTCAAGGATATTGGACTGCTGATCATTGATGAAGAACAGAAATTTGGAGTTTCCGCCAAAGAAAGACTACGAAATATAAAAGTCAATGTAGATACCTTAACACTTACTGCAACACCAATTCCAAGAACACTACAATTCTCATTGATGGCAGCTAGAGATCTTTCTGTCATACGAACTCCCCCGCCAAATAGACAGCCGATCCACACAGAAGTTCGAGTATTCAATGATAAAGTAGTCAAAGAATCTATCTACTATGAAATAAATCGAGGTGGCCAGGTATTCATAGTTCATAATCGGGTTAAATCCTTGATGGAAATGGCGGCTATGGTCAAAAGACTATGTCCAGATATCGATATTGCTGTTGCACATGGCCAAATGGAAAGCAAAGATTTGGAAAAAGTTCTGCTTGAATTCATTGACAAAAAACACGATGTCCTTATAAGCACGAACATTATTGAGACGGGTCTTGACATTCCAAATGCCAACACCATTATTATAAATAATGCGCATCAATTTGGGATGAGCGACTTGCATCAGCTAAGAGGTCGTGTGGGTCGATCGAATAAAAAAGCTTTCTGTTATCTATTCTGTCCACCAATGTCTACCTTAACTCAAGAGGCAAGAAAGCGCATGAAAACACTTGAAGAATTTAGTGATCTTGGCTCTGGATTCAATATTGCCATGCGAGATCTAGACATAAGAGGATCAGGAAACATGCTGGGTGGAGAGCAAAGTGGCTTTATGAATGAGATAGGCTACGAGACGTACCAAAAGATTCTTGCTGAAGCTATTCAAGAGCTTAAGGAACGGGAATTTAAAGATCTATTCAAAGAGGAAATGGAGTCCAAGAAATCATTCGTTAAGGATGTCCATGTAGAGACTGACTTTGAAATGTTGATTCCAGATGAGTATGTTGCCAATATACAGGAGAGGCTTAATCTTTATACCAAATTGGACAACTTGAAATCTCAAGAAGAGCTGGAGCAATTTGGCGTTCAATTGACGGATCGCTTTGGGCCAATGCCTACTCAGGTATATGAATTATTTGATGGACTAAAACTCAGATGGATTTGCAAAGACTTAGGCTTTGAACGCATAATTCTGAAGAATGGAAAAATGCGTTGCTTCTTCGTTGAAAATCCACAGTCCCTTTATTATGAAACGGAATTCTTCAAAAAGTTGTTTGATTTCATCGTAAAGGATGGATATAAACTTGGACTAAAATTTAAACAAAGTCCAAAGAATCTAATCATTATTAAGGAGGGAATTAGTAATTTAAAATCAGCAAAATCATTTCTAGATAGCCTTCAAGAAGGTAGAGATGCATAATCAATAGTATTGAACACTAATATGGAGAGTGAATTTTCTAACGAAATAATGAAGGTCGATAATCTTCCAATAATTGACCTGGAGGACATTACCCTGTTGAATGAAAAATTCATTAAGGTTAGATCAATTAACGGCATTGGATTTTATGGGCTTATGTCAAGCTGTATTCTTACTTTTGGCCTAGTTGCTCTGCCACTTCAGATTACTATATTTCTGTTCATGCTAATCTTACCTGTAAGCCTTCTATTGTTCAACCTTTGGCTTATACGCAAACAATATAATGTAGAAGGATATATTCTTCGTGCAAAAGACATATACTTCCAACAAGGTTTCTTCTGGACCAAAAAAATGATTATTCCTTTCAATAGGATACAGCATGCTAGTGTTCACCAAGGCCCATTGGAGCGCTATTTTAATATCGGCAAATTAAGAATATTCACTGCAGGAGGTCAATCTAGTGACTTAACTATTCCGGGGCTATCTATGGAAGATGCCATTCGCCTAAAACAATTAATTGGAGATAAAACAGGTACCCTAAAACGGAATACAAATGAATGAATTTAAGGAGGCAAAAAGACAGTCACCGGTTGCCATTCTACTCATTTTGTACAAAGTCATAAGACTTATCCTTAGGCAATCCCTTCCCATCCTTATCGTTTTGATACTTAACCCCAAGGGCGAAAAAATCGACTATGTGGGTATAGCGCTTATTGCAATCAGTCTTGTATCTGCTGTCAGTTCCATAATGTCCTATTATAGATTCTTCTATTTTGTAGATAACACCCATTTTCATATACGAAAAGGTTGGCTGGTAAAAAGTAATATATCGATCCCCGTTGAACGAATACAGACTATAGATTTCTCCCAGAATCCACTTCATAAGATCTTTAATGTCGTTCAACTTGATATCGACACGGCAGGTAGTGCAAACAAAGAAATTCATATAGATGCTCTTACACTAAAGGATGCAGAAAAGCTGCGATCATTTCTATACCTAAAACGTGGTGAACTCAAACCAGAAATGGATGAAACCTATACTGAAGAAGTTGAAGAAACAACCTTACATCGATTAGAGATACTAGATTTACTTAGAATTGGCTTGGTACAAAATCACCTTCGAACTGCGGGTATTATTGTTGCCTTTGGATTTACCATCTATGGAGAAATCAGCGAAATCTTTGAAAAGGCGACAGACAACTTCATCGAGGAATCCTATGGAGTTATTGAGCGAAGTGGTTTCTATGTGTCTCTTATCCTACTGCTCATTCTATTAGTACTTTCTATCCTTGGGTCTATTCTAGTTGTAGTGTTACAAAATTTTGATCTAAAACTGATCTTCTCTAGAAAAGGGTACAAGCTCACTAAAGGTTTGTTGAATAAAAAACAAACTACAATATCCTTGTCTAAAATTCAGATGTTAAGATGGTCATCAAATTACCTACAACGAAAGCTAAGCTTAGCAAATCTGAACATATTTCAGGCTTCAAGTATAATAGTGAATATTAAAAAATCAATCTTTGTGCCAGGATTAAATCCTAGCAGTATTTTTAGTATTGCCAAAAATGTATTCCCATCTATTGATACTAGTAGCTACCAAGAAATAAAAGTGAGTAAACTTATAATAATCAGACAGGTATTAGCAATGACCTTCTTTCCTCTTTTCATCATAATGATTAGTAACCTTGACCAATTATTAAGAGGTATAATCATCAGTTTTATTTGGATTCTTTTTTCAATATTCTGGTCTATTTTTTACTACAGAAACTTCAAGATAAGTATCTATAAAGAAGGTATTAGGATTGACCAAGGGGTTCTCACACACAAAGGAGCTATGATGGAATGGAAAAACATTCAAAGCATAGGCCTAAAAGAAAGCCCGATACAAAAAAGAAGACAGCTGACAAATGTATTGCTTTATTCTGCAGCAGGCTCTATGAGCATTCCTTTCATAAATCTTTCAGAGGCTGAAAACCTAAGGAATTACATAATATTCCAGGTTGAAAACTCT
>JAQXAY010000162.1 GCA_029252685.1 Saprospiraceae bacterium
AGCATACCGTGAGAAGCTGTGTAAACATCAAGGATTACACTGCTCTCCTTATACTTTTGATTCCTAAACACAATACCTCTACTCTCGAAAATCATAATTTTATTTTACGACAATTCTAAATATATGCAACCTTTTAGTTTAAATCTCGTCCTTCTAAGTAAATAAACACAATACAAATAAATGAGATTTTCAATTTTATTGATCTTATTCCTTTTTCCTATTGGAAATAAATCCTTTGCTTTTAATTCTGAATATTCAAACATTAATACTAAGGAGCTTTCCACCACTGAAATCAGCCGCTTAATATGTTCTAAACAGTGGACCCAAAGTTCGAATGAAAACCATGTTTTCATATTCAACTCCCTCGGAACATTAGAAGTTTTCAGAATGACTGATGAAAACAAACTTTCCACGACTAAGCTCTTCTTTAAGCTTGAATCAGAAAATGGAAAATATATCATCTCCATGTTTAACTCAGAGCATAGCTTGGTAAATTCCTATATCCTAAATAGCGACGGGAGAAAACTAAATCTGAAAGGAATCACCAACGATGAGAACATAAATTTAATTGAGAAAGGTTGTGTTCAATCAACAAAAATCAAAAAACTCATTGGTGATTGGAGAGGCAGACAACTTACAAAAGTTAAAACGCTTAAAAAAGGAAAATTCCAGCAGGAAGAAATTCAATTTTCTTTTGCAAAAGAAGGCTCTTATGTTTTAGACAGTAAAAGCTTTAATAAAAAGTCATCTGTAGAAAAAGGGTCATACATTATCCTAGCGGATTCAAATTCAATAATCTTGAAGCCTTATAATAGATTCAAGAGGCCTTATGTAATCAAATTAAAACACGTAACAGATAGCGAGCTTGTGTTAATGATCTTAGACGATAATGAATCTAAAGCATCGTCAAACGTAACCTTGCTAAGATAAAATTTATAGGTAGTGATTAGTTTTATTCAGGGTTTCATCTAAAGATGAAACTCTTTTTTAATACCTAAGCTCTTCATCTAAATCTTCGATCTCCTCCTGCTTATATTTCAGTTTCGTTTCTAGGCGAGCCACTTGTCGATCAAAAATCAAGGCTGCTATACCAAGGTTAGCAGGAACTACATTGCCTAAACTCAATGCATGTTCAACTTTTGATTGATCAATATCCATTCTATAAAGAAAAGAGAACAGTTGTTCAAGATCATATTCTAGCCAATAGGACACGCGTTCTCCTATAGCTTTCACCATTGCCTCTTTCGTATTCACCTCTTCACTATTATCTAATTCGAAAGACTGCTTAATGAGATCAAAACTCTGCTTATGAATTTCCTCTTTATCCATTAAAATTTTGACTTAATAATTGTTCTTTAATTGATTCAACATACTTTCTACTATTCGACAAACGAGGTACCTTGTTTTGCCCCCCATATTTCCCATTCTTACGCATCCAATTATTAAAACTACCTTTTGGCAAGCTCACTAATTTCAAACATTCTAAAGCCATGTTTTTAAACCTTTTCGCTTCATAATCTGAATTCAGCAGTTGCAATCTTTGATCAAGTTTTTCTCTAAACAATTGTAGGTCATTTGGCTCAACTTCAAACTCGATCAACCACTCATGCCCCCCTTTGCAATCACCTTCAAGAAAAATTGGACCAACAGTATAGTCTTTAACAATAACCCCAAATTCATTACATATCTCTGATAAGGCACGGTCTGTATTCTCTACCATCAGCTCCTCACCAAAGACATTTATATATTGTTTGGTTCTCCCTGTGATTTTAATCTTGTAAGGATCTAAAGATGTAAACCGTATGCAGTCACCGAGAGAGTATCTCCAAAGACCTGAGTTCGTTGTGATCAACATAGCATAATCTTTATCCAGCTCTACTTCTCCTAACTTAAAAACTCTTGGATGCTCTTTGTCTATATCTTCCGTAGGCATAAATTCATAAAAAATACCTGAATCAACAAAAAGAGCCATATCCTTCGTAGAAAAATCAAAAAGAGAAAAAAAAAATCCTTCAGAAGCATTATAAACCTCTAGATAATCAACTTGATCACTTGGAAAAAAGGTTTTAAACTGATCCTCATAAGGCAGAAAACTAACACCACCATGAATATATACCTGAAACTCTGGCCATACCTCCAGCATATTTTTGGCACCTGTAATCTCTAGTATACGTTTGAACAAGACAACCGTCCAAGTGGGAACGCCACCGATCATTACAATATCGCTCTGCCTAGCTGTAATCTGAGCTATGCGCTCTATCTTCTCTTCAAAATTCTCCATAAGACAGACCTCAATGCCGGGAGACATAAAAGCCCAAGCAAAATTTGGCATGTTCTGTAACATAATTGCAGATACATCTCCTACTTGCACATCCTTATTGTTTTTGTAAGACTGCAAACTTCCGCCCATCACTATACTTCTGCATTCAAATTGCTTGGCATCCTCACGTTGATCGTAGAAAAAGGTCATCGTATTCCAATTCCCCTTAATGTGACAATTCTCCAAATTTTCCTGACTAACAGGAATGAATTTGCTCTTCGCATTAGTTGTTCCTGAAGACTTAGAAAACAAATTAATTCTTCCTGGCCATAGAACATTGCGCTCGCCATCCATCATTCGTTCTATATAGGGATAAAGGTCGGTGTAAGAAGATATAGGAACGAGCTTCTTGAAATCCTCATAGGTTTGAATACCCTGAAAATTATGCTTGTGACCAAACTGGGTATACCTACCTTGGTCTATCAAATATTCTAATAAAGACTCCTGAACCTTTTCTGCATTAGAAATGGC
>JAQXAY010000175.1 GCA_029252685.1 Saprospiraceae bacterium
ACTCTTTACTGGACCTAGATAGAGTGATCGTCAATCTTCTTATCCAGGTAAAATACTTGACCTTGCTGTCGAGGAAGGTGTGATTACCAAAGAACAACATCAGGAGATCAGTTGCGATAATGTTATCCGATGGCTTTGTGGGACGGATAATTCCGAGTTTTTAAAACGAGTAAAAGGCTAAAAGAAAACAGTATGAAGATTCATGCTGCTTTTTTTAGCCTCATTGGGATTTATAAAATTGTATAATGAATCATGATGTGGAATTTCTTCTTGACTTAGATAGTAACACCTAAGTTTTGGATTATATGCATATGAAACCTCTTCGAAGTGTTAGTGATTTCTTTTTATATAGTCATTGTCATTAGCAAGATTCACCCTATCTAGGTCCAGTATAGAGTTACATACTTTCTAGTTTTAGCAGCAACCTCCACCATCATAATGGAAAGTGGATTCTGATATAAATATATCATCTCTTTCAAGCGCTGCTAAAGCCCCTGCGGTCTTGTCGCATATCGCTAAGGGTTGGTTCTTGACTAATGTATGGCTTTTGCCATCGTCAAAATGATCTTCTGCACCAAAGTAGATCGCTGCCTTACCCGTAAATACGCAAGGACCATCTTCTGGCATAGGGTCTTTTATTGCTGCTACCTCTATGGATTCTATATAGATAAGTTCATCTGTTGGATAGTTCTTTGGATCCAAAATTCGGTACGGTTTGCGTGCTCTTATTTCAATGGTACCAAAGCCTGCGTCGGTTAGCATTTTTACATACTCTTTAATGGGAAGGCTTCCACTAAGACAAAGTGCTCTTAGTCTTTCGTCATTTCTAAGTGTATCATTCATGTCCTGCTCACAAGTCGGATCACTCATAACCAACCTTCCATGCGGTTTTAATACGCGATACATCTCTGCAATGGCCTTTTTGAGGTCCTCTTCTTTAAATATGTTGAATAAGCAATTTTGTGCAGCTACATCAATGCTGTTATCCTCTAAAGGAAGGTTTAGTGCATCTCCTTTTTTTAGATCTACAAAGTCAGATTTAAACCACTCGTTTTCTTTTTCTGCAACGGCAAAGTTTTTTCTGGAAGCTTCTAGCATTTCATCCACTACATCAATACCAATCACGCCATTTTTTTGTCTGGAGAAGTAGGCAAACTGAAGTAATTCCATTCCACCACCAACACCAACATAAAGGATTTTAGGACTGTTACTTAAGTCCCTTGCATGCACGGTGCTTCCGCATCCATAGTTCATTTCCTGCATGATCAGCGGTACTTTAAGACCAGGTAATTCCCATATGGGATTTGTGGTGCAACAAAGTCCAACATCAGGAGTAAGAGCTGCTTGTTTGTATACGTCTTTAGTGGTATCTAAATAACTCATCTAAACTTGCTTTAATTATTACGATTTATATGGGCATATCCGCTTATCAAGAACTCCTTAGTAAGGGATATTTTTGTAAAGTTTTACATTATTAAGTTTAGATTCAAATTTTAATACAGGATAATATTAATTTTTACTTCTAACTGATAGGGTTTATTTTTTACGCCAGGCGAAGACGGCTGGTATAACTATCAAATTCAAGAAAGTAGAACTGAATAGACCCCCAAGGATGACTATCGCCATAGGACTTTGTATTTCACTTCCTGCTTCTCCTCCAGCTAATGCTAAGGGAATTAGTGCGAGTCCAGTGGTTAGTGCAGTCATAAGTATTGGATTCAATCGATCTAGTGATCCTTCAATAACTGTTTCCCTTAAATTTTTTCCTGCATCTTGTAATACCTGATATCTACTGATTAGAAGTATACCATTCCTTGCTGCAATACCGAAGAGGCTTATAAAACCAATAGTAGATGCTATGGTAATGATGCCTGAAGTAAAGTAAACAATAAAAATACCACCGATTAATGCTAAGGGTAGATTGAGCAAGACAATACCTGCTAATCGAAGTGTGTTGAATTCCATGTAGAGCAACAGAAATATAATAATAAGTGCCCCTATTGAACTGATCAAAAGCAGACGTGTAGCACGTGCTTCACTTTCAAATTGACCACCATATACAATCCGATAATTTTCAGGAAGATTAATCCCTTGCTTTATTGATTCTTGAATGTCATTGACTACACTTCGAAGGTCACGTCCAGCAACATTTGCAGAAACCACTATTTTCCGTTGGACATTTTCTCTTTCTACAGAAAAAGGACTATCAGAAATACCGATGCTTGCCACGTAATGTAGAGGTATTTTTTGTCCATCTCCAGCATCAATAAGTGTATTTTTTATAGATTCAGTATCCTTTCTGTTTGATTCATTATACCGAAGGACAAGGTCAAAACTTTTCTGTCCTTCATAGATTTGCCCAAGTTTTTCTCCTGCAAAGGCAACATCGATATGATCCATAAAGTCTCCGAGTTTGATACCGTATTTAGCTAACATGATTCGATTTGGAACAATGCTAAGTTGTTGCACATCTATTTGTTGCGCCACATTTACATCCGCTAGACCGGGGACTTGATCAATCTGCTGTTTGATTTGGTTGCCCAAGGTGAATAATTGATTCAGGTCGGTGCCAAAAACCTTGATAGCAATATTTGCTCTTGTTCCCGATAGCATATGGTCTATTCGGTGGGCAATTGGCTGGCCTATTGTGATGTTTGCACCGGCTACAATAGCTAGTCGGTTTCGCACATCTTCTAAAAAATCTGCTTCATTACGTTCTTTTAAAGTAAAGGGTACATCTATCTCAGAGGCGTTGATTCCCTGTGCGTGTTCGTCAAGTTCAGCTCGCCCCGTTCTTCGGGAGGTTTGGTCAACTTCAGGGATTTCGAGTAAGATATCTTCAACCAGTCGAGCTGTTCTATTTGATTCTTCTAGAGCAGTACCCGGAGGCGTTATTACACTAATAACAAGAGATCCTTCATTGAATTCAGGTAAAAAACTACGCCCTAGTCCTGTCATTAACCAAATTGATATGACAAATAAGAGCAATGCGGCCACTACAGGTAATTGAGGCAACTTTAAAATTCGAGTAAGCATTTTTTTATACGCTTTCGATAAGCTTCGTTCAATAAAAGATCCTTCTGCTTGCTTTGCAAGGCGTTTCTGATCTGTAAGTAAATAACTACTGAGTACAGGAGTTAAGGTGACAGCAACGAAAAGAGAGGTAAAAATGGCAACAATAAATGAAATGCCTAAAGGCTGTAGCAACCTTCCCTCCATTCCGCTTAAAAAGAACAGTGGAATAAATGCTGCTATTATTATTAGTGTTGCTATCAAGATTGAATTCCGAATTTCACTGGAGGCTTCATATATAATCTCTAGGGAAGAGGAGCGTTCTTTGGCAGATTTTTGGGTGTTTTCTCGAAGTCTTTTAAATATATTCTCTACATCAATGATAGCATCATCCACTAAGGCACCGATTGCGATAGCCATCCCTCCAAGACTCATAGTATTTATAGTAAAACCGAATAACTTGAGCACGATTATAGTCACGAGTAAAGATACAGGTATTGCTATTAGTGATATGGCGGTGGTCCTCCAGTTTAGAAGGAACAAGAATAAGATTATAGCCACAAAAAGTGCGCCTTCTAGTAAGGTGCGTTGAAGATTATCAATTGAGGCTTGAATAAAATTGGATTGTCTGAAAATATGGGTGTTTAGCTCAACGCCATCCGGTAATTGTTCTCTTACAGCGGCCATTGATTCATCAATGTC
>JAQXAY010000179.1 GCA_029252685.1 Saprospiraceae bacterium
GAGAAGCAACTCGAAGGCTTTAAGTCCCAGTCTCAGCTGCCAAAAGACGACCGAGATTATAAGTTGCTTTTTTTTGTTCTTTGTATAAGTAAGAGCTCTATGAAATATTATGCACCGAACTATTCTGCTAGGTTGATGTGTGATAATAAAATAGATGCTGTGCTCGCAAGAGAGGGAGAGGTGCACAGGCTGTTAGGTAAGCAATCTGGATCGGTTACCATCCAGAAATTAGAGCGTAACCATAGCGTTTATGCATTCCGTTTGAGCGAGGATATTGTCGGAGAGCGTAAGTTTCGAGAGGCTAACCCTAATCTGGAACAGTTGGATAATCTTGTATATATAGGAATGACTTCCAAGCGAAGAGAGGAGAGGTTTACTCAGCACATGAATGCGCCTGAGAATGGAAGAGATCTTGGGGCTAAGTTTATGCGTAAATATGGATATGATTCCTATGAAGAAGCTGATGCGACGGATCAGTTGTTCAAGAATCGTCAATATCCTTATATAAAACTGACTTACGGCGAGGCACTGAATACCGAGCGATATTATGGTGAGAATTTAAAGTCCAAGAGTTGCAGTACTTGGTGGAATTGATTTTTTTTGGGACGGCAGAAATCTTAGGATGCAGTTTTTTCAATAAGCAGATAAAGCTCGGAAACAAACCGATTAATAGGTTTCAGTCTGCATAGTAATTGTGAATAATTGCAACTTCTTAATTATTACCATGCAAACAATCGAAACGACTTCTGCTTATAGGAAGTTGTATACAATGACTCATATCTCAATGAAAAAAAGGAAAAGTCTCCGCACTTCCTAGCTCATTTGTTGTCTCGTGGCTCAGCACCATAAGAGCTTTCACTTCCCCACCACCACCCAAACTGAATGATTGTTTTAATACTCATTACATGAGATGTTAAGATATTATTCCTATTTTGCAAACTGAATTAAATAATTCAATAAATGAACCGAATAAAAGAGGTTTTAGAAGAAAAAGGAATAAAACAAATCTGGTTAGCTGAACAGTTAGGCAAGAGTTACAACATGGTAAACTCATACGTCCAAAATAGAAGACAACCAAGTATTGAGTGCCTTTATGAAATTGCTGAAATATTAAATATGGAGGCAAAGGAATTACTAATAAATAGAGAAATTAAATAAATGAATGTATTAGACTTATTTTCTGGATGTGGAGGTATCAGCTTAGGATTTAAACTAGCAGGTTTTAATATTAGTGGAGGTATTGATATTGACCCAGACTCTATTAAAACTTTCCAGAAAAACTTTCCAAAATCGAAGGCTGTTTGTGAAAGCTTATTGGAATATAGTGATGAAAAAATTATCGAGGATTTTGGAGATAAAGAAATTGACATTGTTGTTGGTGGTCCACCTTGTCAAGGTTTTTCATCTGCTAATAGATGGAATAAAGAAAATGAGGATCCACGGAATAAATTATTTTTTGAGTATTTAAGATTTGTCCAATTACTAAAACCAAAAGCAGTAGTAATTGAAAATGTACGAGGGATCTTAACAAGAGACAAAGGTTTTGCAAAAAACAGGATTGAAAAATTGCTAAAGGACCTAGGATACACTGTTGATTGCAAAGTACTCAACGCTTCAGATTATGGAGTACCACAGAATAGACTTAGAGCTTTTTTTGTAGCAATTAGAAATGATTATGACGAAACTTTTGATTTCGGCAATTTAAATGTTAAAACAAAGGTGACTGTCAAAGAAGCAATTGGTGAGTTGTATGATTTAGACAAGAACCCCAAAGACATACTAGAGACTAAGCCTAAGAATAAATATTTGAAATATTTGAGAAAAGAAAATCAGGAAATTTACAACCATGAAACCAAATATCCAGCTCAATTAACTCAAGAAAGAATAAGTCATGTGCCACAAGGGGGTAATTGGGCTGACATACCAACTGAACTTTTTCCAAATAACAGAAATAACAGGCATTCTTCTGCTTTTAAAAGATTAGAAGAGCAAGCTTGTTCAGTAACGATTGATACCGGTAATGCACATAGTAATTATTTTCATCCGTTATATAATCGAATCCCAACAGTGAGGGAAGCTGCAAGAATTCAAAGCTTTAAAGATGACTTCATTTTAGAAGGTAGCAGAACTAGTCAATATCGTCAAATTGGGAATGCAGTGCCACCTTTACTCGCAAAGGCAGTAGCAGATGAATTAAAAAAATACTTAGATAAGAAATGAAAATAATAGATCTATTTTCTGGAGTTGGCGGATTAAGTCAAGGGTTTGAATGGAATGGTTTTGAGCCAGTTGTTGCAATTGACTTTTGGGATGATGCAATCAAAACGTATAACCACAATCGAAAAGATAAGGTTGGTATTTCAATGGATGTTACTCAATTCAATGATGAATTACTTACAAATATTTTAAAAGAACATAAAATTGATGGAATAATTGGAGGGCCACCATGACAAGGTTTTAGTACCGCCAGATTATCCAACGCAACAGAAAAAATTGGTAAAATCAACGAAAGTAGAAACCATTTATACCTTGAGTTTTATAGAACTGTAAATATTGTAAGACCCAAATTCTTTTTGATTGAAAATGTTAGAGGATTAGTGTCCGCCAACAAAGGTGCTTTTGTAAAAGACATAATAGAAAGGTTTGGAAGCATTGGATACAATGTCTCTTATAAAATTTTAAACGCTTCAGATTACGGAGTCCCACAAAATAGACAACGGGTTTTCTTTGTAGGCTTATTAGAAGGTGAATTTGAATTCCCCGAAAAATTTAAATATAAAGTTTCTTCAAAAGAAGCTATCATGGATCTTATCCAATCTAATGAAGAAGCGAATCAAAAATACAGTACACCTTCAAAAAACGAGTATCAGAAATTGATGCGTAACGGAAAGAAAACAGTGAAAAATCATGAAGTAACTATTCATAATGAGCAAACCACCAATGTAATTTCTATGGTTCCAAATGGGGGGAATATCAAATCTTTACCACCTGAATACTGGAACATTAGGAAATATAATAAAGCCTTTCAGAGGATGAATAGTGTCCTTCCTTCTAATACTATAGATACTGGTCATAGAAATTATTTCCATTATGAAGCGAATAGAATACCTACAGCTCGAGAATCTGCTAGAATTCAAAGTTTTCCAGATTCATTTGAGTTTTTAGGGACAAAGGGAAGCCAGTATAAGCAAGTAGGTAAT
>JAQXAY010000271.1 GCA_029252685.1 Saprospiraceae bacterium
TTTTTTTCCTTATTAGATAATAATAAGTGAAATTTGCGTTGTTTATCGAGAAATAAACAACTAACCAAAAAGAATTTATTCTAGGAAATTAGCCACCGGCAATTCCTTAACAAACTCGAGATGAAAGATTTATCATTTATTTTTAACGCACACCCTAGTTACATTGAATCCATGTACACCAGCTATCAACTGTCCCCGGACAATGTTGAGGAGAGCTGGAGATTATTTTTTAAAGGATTTGACCTTGCCCTAAATAGCAATGGTCACGCCGATGGAGACTCATCCGTTGTGGATTCCAGTAACTTGGCAAAAGAGTTAAAAGTATATGCAATTATAAAAGCATATAGAGACAGAGGACACCTACGCTCTACAACTAATCCGATCAGAGCTCGCAGAGACAGGCTTCCAAACCTCGACCTAAAAGATTTTGACCTAAGTGATGTGGATCTTAATTCTAAGTTTTCAGTATCCTCGGAACTTGGTCTTCAGCAGGCAACGCTCAAGGAACTGATCGACAAGCTAGAAGAAACCTACGCTGGTAACATAGGGTTTGAAACGACCCATATCCAAAGCAGAGAGAAGCGCCGATGGCTGAGAGACCGCATTGAAAAGCGTAAATTCTCAGATGATTTTGGTTTAGATATAAACAAGAAAAAAAGAATTCTCGAAAAGCTAAATGGTGCTGTAGGCTTTGAAAAATTCCTACATACCAAATACGTTGGTCAAAAAAGATTCTCCCTTGAAGGTGGAGAGTCCGCTATTGCTGCCCTTGATGCAATCATCAACAAAGGAGCTGAAGATAAAGTGGAAGAAGTGGTGATCGGAATGGCACATAGAGGCCGTCTGAATGTCCTGGCAAACATCATGGGTAAAACCTATGATATGATATTCAATGAATTTGAAGGCAATTCAGTACCAGATCTAAGTTTTGGTGATGGAGATGTAAAATACCACCTGGGCTACTCCTCACAAGTGGTTACACCCAATGGAAAAAACGTACACTTAAAATTAGCTCCAAACCCATCACACTTGGAATCTGTAGATCCTGTGGTAGAAGGATTCGCAAGAGCAAAGGCAGATATCTTATACAAAAGCGACTACGATAAAATACTTCCGATCTTGATACATGGTGATGCTGCAGTAGCAGGTCAGGGCGTTGTATTTGAGACCGTTCAAATGAGTCAATTGGAAGGTTATTATACCGGTGGTACCATGCACTTCGTGATAAATAATCAAGTAGGCTTTACCACAGATTTCCAAGATGCACGTTCATCTACCTACTCCACTGCTGCTGCTAAACTCGTACAGGCACCCGTTTTCCATGTAAATGGAGATGATCCTGAAGCAGTCGTGTTTGCTGTTGAATTGGCTGTCGAATACCGCCAAAAATTCAACTCAGATGTGTTTATTGACATGGTCTGTTACCGTAAGCATGGACACAACGAAGGCGATGATCCAAAGTTTACTCAACCCGAGATGTATAACTTCATCTCCAAACATGATAACCCAAGAGTTATCTACTCTAACAAGCTAATTGCAAGAGGAGATGTAGATAAGGACATGGCTGAAAATATGGAAAAAACATTCTGGTCAGACCTTCAGGCAAGACTGGATAATGTAAAGGAAAAACCACTTCCATATGAATACCAAGAGCCCGAACAAGCTTGGAGAAAACTAAGAAAAACAACCGATCCAAAGGATTTTGAATCTTCACCATCCACCGGTATCGATAAAAATAGAATTGATCTATTGATCAAACATTTGATGACTATACCTGAGGGCCTAAAGCCATTGAGTAAAGTCAACCGCCTATTTAAAGGAAAACAAAAGTTACTGGACAACAATAAATTGGACTGGGCAATGGCAGAATTGCTTGCTTATGGTTCTCTTTTGCTTGACAACAGAGATGTTCGTATCTCTGGCCAGGATGTGCGTAGAGGTACCTTCTCGCACAGACATGCAATCATACACGATGCTACAACTTTCGAACCGTACAACAGACTCGATGGTATAGCAGAAAAACAGGGTCAATTTAGAATTTTCAATTCCCTGCTATCAGAATTTGCTGTACTTGGCTTTGAATATGGATACTCCTTGGCATCCCCAGAAAATCTAATTATCTGGGAAGCACAATTTGGTGATTTCTACAACGGAGCACAAACGATCATCGATCAATACATAATAGCAGCTGAGTCTAAATGGCAACGAATGAGTGGCTTAGTATTATTACTACCGCATGGATACGAAGGTCAAGGACCAGAGCACTCTTCAGCAAGAGTGGAGCGTTTCCTTCAATCCTGTGCAGAGTATAACATGACCGTAGCAAATATTACGAGTCCATCTAACTTCTTCCACTTATTAAGAAGACAGACAGAAAGACCATTCAGAAAACCATTGGTTGTAATGTCTCCGAAGTCTCTACTTCGCCACCCGGAAGTTGTATCGGATATCAGTGAATTTGAAACTAAACACAAATTTAAAGAGATCATTGATGATCCTAAATTTGGACCGCGTTCAGGAAATAAAGTAAACAGGTTATTACTGTGTACAGGTAAAATATACTTCGATCTTCTAGCTAAACAAAAGGCAGATAATCGAGAAGATGTAGCTATTGTACGCATGGAACAACTTTACCCAATTGCTGAAAAACAACTGGCATCTCTATTTAAAAAATATGGTGACGCGGAGACTATTTGGGTACAAGAAGAACCTGAAAACATGGGTGCTTGGCAACATATATTCATGAGCTTGCATCAGCAAAGACCTATAAAAGTAATCGCTCGGAAGGCATCAGCCTCACCGGCAACTGGATTCAAAAAAGTGCATGACCAACAACAGATCGATATTGTTGAGAAAGCATTCAAATAAAAACAAAGCCCACTGCATAATACACAGTGGGCTTTTTAAATATTAAATTCAGATTTCAATATTTTCTCTGTCTAAGTGTTTTTGAAGGATTGCATCGCAAGCTTTATCAAGCATATCGTAAACGCCTGCAAATCCATCATCGTTCCAGTATGGGTCTGGCACATCAGTATGCTGTCCTTGATAGACCTCATCCATGATTAGTGCTACTTTCGATCGGTCTTTATCAGAATCCGCTAGAGCACTAACATTTTTTAAGTTAAGCTTATCCATCACATAAACAAAATCAAAATCAAAAAAATCAGATTTATTGAACTGCCTAGACCGCTGATCTAAAATATCTAGCCCCCTAGCCTTTGCAATTTCAACAGATCGAATATCTGGTAATGCACCCGCATGCATACCTGAAGTTCCCGCCGAATCAACAAACCAATCCAATCCCTTTGCCTGCACTTTAGCTCTTAAAATGCCCTCTGCGAGCGGAGAACGACAGATATTTCCTAAACATACAAAGAGGATACGCTTCATAATTTTTCTTTGATTTTAACCTATTCATTACCTAAAACGATTATATCGGAAGATTTGTCCACTTTAGAACACAAAATCTTGTAATTTTGTCCCTATTCACTCACAGAGGTAATTAACAGAATCGATTTTATGAATATTGTCATTGCGGGAGCAGGAGACGTAGGCTATCATTTAGCAGAATTACTAGCACAGGAAAGTCAGAACATTACACTAATTGACAGGGATGAAGATGTGCTTGAGATGGTGTCAAACAGGTTAGATGTATTAACAATTTGCGGCGATTGCGCCTCTCCAGAAATTCTTCAGTCTGCAGGAGTAAAAAAAGCAAATCTATTCCTTGCAGTTACTACCTCTGAAAAGACGAATCTTATTTCATCCATACTCGCCAAGAAAATGGGTGCAACAAAGACTGTAGCACGTGTACAAAATCAAGAGTATATTGAAAAGAATACCAAATCTGATTTCATGGACCTTGGAGTCGACTCAGTGATTTGTCCAAATAAACTCGCTGCACAAGAGTTACAAAAATTAATTCAAGAGTCCTATTTCACAGATGTATTTGATTTTGAAGGTGGTAAAATGTCCGTCGTAGGCTTGACCTTAGAGGCTTGTTCTCCCTTGAAAAACAAGACCATCCGAGAG
>JAQXAY010000202.1 GCA_029252685.1 Saprospiraceae bacterium
CGGGTGTTCAACAATGTATACCCGCCTTTTTTTATGCTAATTTTTGTGTTTCAGTACTTGTGTTTCATTTCTTTTAAAAATATGACATTTTATGTAGTAATAGATTCATAACTTAGTCGATATTAGCGCTAACATTTCAAACTTTTATGAGATCTAAGGGGATCAAAAAAATACTTACTATTCCGCAGATTAGAGATGCAGATAAACATACTATCGAGCACTCTAATATAAGTTCTTGGGAGCTTATGGAAATGGCCACTAGCTCATTCTTTGATGCTTTAATGGGGCACGATGTTTGGCGACAACGAGTCACAGTTCTATGTGGTGTTGGTAACAACGGAGGAGATGGTCTCGCTCTGTGCCGAATGCTTCGCAAAAAAGGCTTCTATGCAAGGGCTGTACTCGTAAAGTTCAAAGATGAGCTTTCCACAGACTGTATTTCAAATCTAAACATGCTAGACGATGTTATAGTAGTAGAAAATATCATTGACCTGCCGGACCTTAGTATGACAGATATTATTGTAGATAGTATCATCGGCTCAGGTATGAAAAGCAAGGTTTATGGCCTACTTGCGGAGGTCGTAGAAGCTGTGAATAACAGCGGTAAAAGGATAGTTTCGATTGATATTCCAACAGGTATGAGTGGGGATCAATTAAGTCCAAGTGATGCCGTGATTATGCAAGCTGATTTGGTCATAAGTTTTCAACGTCCTAAACTTTCATTCTTCTATCCGGAGCATAGGCCATTTATAAAGCAATGGGAGGTCGTCGATATTGGCTTAGATGAAAAATTTATCCAAGACCTTGATTCCTATACCTATTGGATTGATGAAGAGGTATTCGGCTTAGTTAAGTTACGACCTCGAATTTCTCACATGGGAAGCTATGGCCACGCTTGCCTTATGGTTGGATCTCAAGGTAAAGTGGGAGCAGCAATCTTATCATCATTGGCTTGCCTACGAACAGGGACAGGTCTGCTGACAACCCAGGTACCAGCCTGCGGATATAATATTATGCAAATATCCGTTCCTGAGGCTATCTGTGAGGTTGATGAAGCAAAGTCCAATATTTCTCAGCTTTTGGATTTAGAACCTTTTTCTGCAATTGGATTCGGTCCAGGTGTGGGAACAAGTGCAGAAACTACTCAATTATTGTCGAATCTCTTAAAGTCTTGTAAAGTGCCTTTAGTCATTGATGCAGATGGACTTAATATACTAAGTGAGAACCGAGAGATGCTCGATGAGTTACCTGCAAATACTATTCTAACACCACATGTTGGTGAATTTAGAAGTTTGGTAGGTTCGTTTGAAGATACGGCAGAACGGCACGCAAAGCTTCAAGCCTTTTCAAAGCAATACAATTGTATCGTTGTGCTTAAAGATGCCTACTCTGTAATTTCCTCTCCAGACGGTGAATTATATTTCAATTCCTCTGGAAACCAAGGGATGTCAACGGCAGGAAGTGGAGATGTTCTTACTGGTATGATTACTTCTTTGTTGGCACAAGGTTATGACGCTATTAAAGCAGCGATGATCGGAGTGTATTTCCATGGAGAAGCTGGAGATCGAGCAGCAAAGAAACGTGGTCATCATGCACTAATAGCCTCTGATATAATAGATTTTATTGAACTGCGTTCGAAGGCTTAACATCAATTAACTATAGAATTCTGTAAGTGAATTAGGAATAATTGTTCATCATTTTGAACAGTCAAATAATTGATTTATTTTGATATAGCCAACCAATAAGACCCAAAAATGTATACCTATGAAATTTGTAATACCATGTATTGCTTCTATTTTATTTTTTTGTTATTCTTCTAATGCTCAAGAAGTCTTTGATGATTTTGAAGGAAGTGGGACCATAAATACATGGTTTGGTGACGATTGTGCTTTGAATTCGGCTTTTAATAATCCTTATGCTCAAGGCATCAATACGAGCTCTAAGGTTCTAGATTATTACGATACGGGAGGTCAGTACGCAAATGTTCGATTTGATATTCCTGTCAATTTTGATCTTTCAGCTCAACATACCTTTTCCCTGAAAATATATATTCCTTCGGATCAACTCACCGGAAGTCAAACCAGTCAAATTTCGCTAAAACTTCAAAATGCAGACCTCGGAGAACCCTGGACAACGCAATGTGAGATTATAAAGCCGCTTAGTACCGATGTATGGCAAGAAGTAAGTTTTGACTTTTTGAACGATAATTTTATAAACTTTAATGCAGGTTCAGCTGATCCAACAGAACGCGATGATTTTAATAGAGTCTTGTTTCAGGTTAATGGAGAAGATAATAATGATCAAGTCAGAGCCTATATTGACGACTTTCAATATGATGGTACTGTAGATGTAGGTACTGTAACTGATTTTAATGTACTTGTATGGTCAGATGAGTGTGATGGAGCTGGAGCGATAGATACAGATAAGTGGTTTCATCAAACAATCCTTCCAAATGGATTTGCTTGGTTCAATGGAGAAGTTCAACATTATACCGATCGAACGGATAATGCTTTTGTAGAAGATGGCTACATGACCATCCGTGCAAAGAAAGAGACCTACACGAATCAAGGGCAAACTAAGGATTATACTTCTGCTCGCTTGAATTCAAAATTTGCTTTCAAGTATGGAAAGGTTGATATCCGAGCTAAACTGCCTGAAGGTGCAGGGACTTGGCCCGCCTTTTGGATGTTGGGCAAAAATATCACGGAGAATGGAGCCTATTGGGAGCAATTGGGATTTGGAACTACTGGGTGGCCAGCCTGTGGTGAAATTGATATCATGGAACACTGGGGTGGGAATCAGAATTTTGTACAAAGTGCAACACACACGCCTTCAAGTTTTGGAAATACAGTCAATCATGGAGGGCAAGTGATTTCAACAGCTTCTTCAGAGTTTCATTTGTATACACTGGAATGGACTGCCGAGAAGTTGAGATTTCTGGTTGATGGCAATCTACATTTTACCTACAATCCTGCTGATAAGAATGCAGATACTTGGCCTTTTGATGAGGAGATGTATATTTTATTGAATACCGCAATCCAGTCCACAGTATCTCCTGGTTTTACGTATAGCGATATGGTCATAGACTACATTAGAGTTTATGAAGAAGGCCCTGTATCTACAAGTGATGTAAAGGTGGAGGAAAAGCCCCTAAAGTACTATCCAAACCCTGTAGATGATATTTTAAATGTTGAACTGAACGGTGATAATAGACCGATAGAATATACAATTTATGACCAAAAGGGGGCTGTATTATTGAGTGGAGAGAAGAGGACTGCCGACGGTGTTTTATATCTAGACGAACTAAGAGGCTTGCACCAAGGGTATTACATACTTTCCTTGAAGTCGAATACTGAGAAAAATAGGATTACATTTTATAAATTATAATTTAT
>JAQXAY010000283.1 GCA_029252685.1 Saprospiraceae bacterium
CGCAAAAGCTAAAAAACTATTATCCTTTTAAATCCGACTTTTTAAAGACTGTTTAGTCGGATTGAATAAATGGTAGGCTGATAGAAATAACCAGCTATTCATAAGAGAGACATCTAAAATGATGCTCTCTTATTTTAATTAGAGGATTTCTTAAGAGTAAATCCAAAAGTAGAACCCACATCAGCGGAAGACCTTACATTTACAGATTGGTTATGTGCTTCGACTATATGTTTTACTATTGAAAGACCAAGACCTGAACCACCACCTTTTTTCCTAGAACGGCTTTTATCAACTCTATAAAAACGATCAAAAACATGCTCTAAATGGTCTTCAGCTATTCCAATTCCATTATCAGCAACCTCTATAAGCAAATGTTTATCCATGTCATACATACCCACTCTTGTCACGCCAGCTTCATTCCCATACTTAATTGAATTAGTAATCAGATTAGTAAGCACTTGATGTATAGTCTCACGATCAGCATCTACCATCCTTGAAGCGTCAGCTCCAACTTTAAATTCTAGCGATATATCCTTCTTTTTTGCTTTGAATTCAAGATCTTCAAATACTTCCTCCACTAACTCTTTGATGTCAAATTTTTGAATTTCTAAGATAATGGTACCTGATTCAAGTTTTGATATAGCGTCCAAACCCTCAAGTATAGTATTCAAGCGTACTACATTACGAACAGCACTTTCAAGATACTTGTCTCTGATTTTCGGATCATCCACAGCTCCATCAATCAAGGTGTCAAGATAGCCTTGGATATTAAAGATGGGTGTTTTCAGCTCATGTGAAATATCACCAATAAAACGTCTTCGATACTCTTGCCATTCGGTTAATCGAGATATTTCATTTGCTTGGTCATCAATCCAATCATTCACCTCCTGCTCTACATCATCAATGATATTTGAAGAAACATCTATTTTACTCGCAGTTTCGTCTGGATTTAACTTATGATTCCGTATTGATTTATAGATCAGCTTTATTTTCCTGTAGATATATTCTTTAATAAAAACTATTACAACAAGATTAACTACGACAAAAATAATTGGCACCATTATTGCCAATTGAATCCAATTGATTTTCGGATCAGAGAACTGAATGAAAGCAGCAATTACAAGAGTCACTAGAACTGTAACAATTATTGCAGTCAAAAAACCAATTTGTCTCGGTGTTGGGTTCTTTATTACCATTAAAATTCAAATTTATATCCAATACCCTTTATTGTCTTAATATATATAGGACCTACTTTCTCTCTAAGTTTACGGATATGTACATCTATTGTTCGGTTGCCAACAATAACATCAGTACCCCAAACTTTTCTGAAGATCTCTTCACGAGTATAAACTTTTCCAGGTTTTTCTACGAGCAAGCAAAAAAGCTCAAATTCTTTCTTCGCCAATTCAATTTTCTCTCCCTTCCTTTTGACTAAGACCTTTTCTTTGTCAATGACTAGATCAGCAATATTAATTATTTGATCTTGAACATTAGATTCATTTCCTCGATGTCTCCGAAGCAACGCTTTTATTCTAGATGTAAAAACCCTGGGACTTACAGGTTTGGTAATAAAATCGTCTCCTCCTAAGTCCAAGGCTGCGATCTGGGAAAAATCTTCATCCTTAGCCGTCAAAAAAGTAATAATTGTATTATCAAATTTTGGGTCCTTTCGCATTACCTTGCATACTTCAAAGCCGTCCATCCTCGGCATCATAATATCCAAAACAACAATATCTGGCACTTTAGAGTGGGCTTTTATTAGTCCCTCTTCACCATCTATAGCAGTTTCAACCTCGAAACCCTCTTTCTCTAAATTATATTGGAGGAATTCCAAGATATCCGGCTCATCATCAACAATTAGTATTTTAGTCATATTAATGTGTACTTATTGGTAAAGTAAAACATTACAAAAGAACATTAAATTTATTAACTCAATGTTAAATCTCTGTATTAGTCACTCATACAATTCAAATAACATCAATTAAACCCTAAATAATTCGGTTTTTCTACTTTCTTTTACACTTATTCAACAATTTGAACAAAATAGCCCCCTTTATGAAAACATTTTGTTTTATAATTCCTTATATTTAGGAAAAAAACATAGATGAAAAAGCAGAACATCAATAGAAAGCACAATTTTCCAGATGCCGACCTTTATCAAATATGTATTCAGTCACTTAAGAATGCAAAACGAGATCTTCAACTTTTTGAAGATTACGGTTACGAGGAAAGTAGAATGAGAACCTTCTTTAAACTTACAGATCAATTCAAAGATCTGCCGGATGATGAAGAGTTACTAGGCGATCAAATGCTTATGACCGAAAAAAAGTACGAAGCCTCAGAAAAATTGAAAGCAGCTATTCGTTCCTTGATGATGCGAGTTGCGATGAAGTATTCAAATAAATCGGGTAGATATAGAAAATTCGGAACGTCTAAAATGGGAGATATGACGGACGCTCAATTAATCTTCTGTGGGCGAAGAGTTGTCCGGGTAGCAAGACAGCAAGCAGATTTCTTGGATGATGTTGGAATTAACGATAATACTATAAGAAGAATATCCGAGGCTGGCCAGCGTTTCGAAAATGCAGTTAACATTCAACAAGACAGAGTGGCGAATAGAGATATAGCGGTTGAAAGCAGGGTGCAAAAATCAAATAAACTATATGAAGAGCTAATTATTCTTTGCAATATAGGAAAGGATATTTGGTCCGAAAAAGACCCATTAAAATATGAGCAATACACAATTTATGAGAGTAATAATGAGCAAAAAAAAGCTCGTAAGGCAAATATGGGTGCATAGGCTTGACCCTAAGCAACCATATTTGATTTAATTTTCAACAAAATTAAGGCTTACAGAATTTATACAATACCTCAGGCCAGTAGGTTCAGGTCCATCTTCAAATACATGACCTAGATGCCCATCACAACGGGCACATAATACCTCTACCCTATTCCATCCATAAGCATTATCTGCCTCCTCAGCTACACACAGAGAATTTGCAGGTTCCCAAAAGCTTGGCCAACCTGTTCCAGATCTAAACTTTGTCTCCGAATCAAAAAGTGGCAGATCACAGCCAGCACATGTATAGGTACCTTTCTTCTTGTTGTCCCAGAGGTCACCTGTAAAAGCGCGCTCTGTTCCAGCTTCTCGAAGCACTTGATATTCAAGCTCAGTTAATCTAAGCTTCCAATCTTCATTGCTGCGATCGATTTTCTCAATACTACCCGTTAGGCTATCTATAGATACTTCAACAATAACTGCTTCATCAATTGATTCAAAGGAACTTGTATTATTGTTTTTGTTCGAAGAACAAGCAAAAATAATAGCTAATAGGGAAATATAAATTAAGATTTTTTTCATTTATCTACTTTTACTTCTTGGTTTAGTCCACTTTTCTTCCTCCGCATAACGGACAACCCATCTGGCCAAACCCATCATCACATGAAGAATACCAAATACGACTATAAACAAATTATACATCCGTTTGGTATATCCAGCCTCACCAACTGATTGACCTGTAAATTGTCCAACTACAAAGATTCCTAAAACAGTCAAACCAGCAAATGCTAGGGCAGATTGTTTCCAATATTTTCCAAATTTCGAAATTTGGAAACCCATAAGTATATTAAACAAAATAAAGATCATATGAAACAAAAGCCCCATTTGCCAATACACTTTATATTCATAATCGCCTGAACTCAAAACAAGCTGACTAATAAATAATAAAATAAATATTCCAGCCGCCTGATAAAATGGATTTCCTATTTTCAAGTCTTCTTTAGACTGTCTAACTTGGTTCATAAAATGTTAATTATATTAGTTTAGCATACAAATCGTAATCTGCTGCCTCGATAATTTCAACTTCTGCGAAGTCCCCCAAACGAACAAAATTTTCTTTAGCATTTAGAAGAACTTCATTGTCAACCTCTGGAGAATCAAATTCGGTCCTACCTATAAAGAATTCGCCTTCTTTGCGATCAAACAAAACTTTGAAGCGTTTCCCAACAAGAGTTTCATTTTTTTCTAAAGCTACCTGTTGTTGAATTTCCATCAAGTGGTTAGCGCGTTCTTGCTTTATTTCTGCAGGTACATCATCCGCTACATCAAAAGCTATTGTATTTTCCTCGTGCGAATATTTAAAAACACCCACGCGTTCAAATTGCATATCCTCAACAAATTCACAAAGATCACCAAACTCTTCTTCAGTCTCACCAGGAAACCCTACTAAAAAGGTTGTTCGAATAGCAATACCTGGAACCATTCTCCGTGCGGTATCTATTAGAGCTCTCGTCTCCTCTTGCGTAATTTGTCTTCGCATTCTATTAAGAACATCATTATTGGCATGCTGAAGCGGTATATCTAAATAATTACAAATTTCTTTTCTTCGAGCCATCACTTCAAAAATCTCAGTCGGAAATTTGCTTGGATATGCATAGTGCAATCGAATCCATTCAATTCCATCGACATCCGCCAATGCATCTAATAACTTCGAAAGAGCTCGCTCCTTATAAAGGTCCAACCCATAGTATGTCAATTCTTGTGCTATCAACATCAATTCCTTGACCCCATTTTTTGCGAGATTCTTAGCTTCCAGAACTAGATCATCAATTGACCTAGAAATATGCTTTCCGCGCATCAGAGGTATTGCACAAAATGAACAAGTCCTATTGCATCCTTCTGATATTTTCAAATAAGCATAATGTGGTAGTGTCGTAATTTTACGCTGTCCAATTAGATCATGCTTATAATCCGCCTCAAACTTCTCCAAAAGTGCAGGTAACTCCATAGTACCGAAATAAGCATCGACCTCTGGAATCTCCTTTTCAAGATCATCCTTATAGCGCTGTGAAAGACAACCCGTCACATACAATTTGTCTATACCTCCACCCTTTTTCACTTCTGCGTACTCCAATATAGTGTTGATACTTTCTTCCTTTGCTAGGTCTATAAACCCACATGTGTTTACAATAACTACATTCGCATCCGAATCAGAATCTTCGTGGCTTACTTCAATTTCATTACCCTCGAGTTGAGTAACAATATTCTCTGAATCCACTAAGTTTTTTGAGCAGCCAAGTGTTATAACATTAACCTTGTCTTTTTTTGCAGACCTCGTCTTCATATCATCCTAAAAATTAGTTAATGCGCAAAGATAACCTTAATTTCAGCAATTAGACCAACTACTTTACAAAAGAACTCTACCAATAATATTATCTAAACAACACCGAACATGATAAGATTAATAAGTCTAGTGTTTTTTTTAAATATTGGAACATTCCTCTACGGTCAAATTGGAATTGACTATGCATATTTGCATCAAAGTTACCCTGGATGGACTCAACTATTAATCGATAATCAAGTAGCTGATAGTAGCGAAAAGCCTGTTTTTCAAAATGCGCATAGAATCGGACTAGAATATTGGCTTAGAGTCCCAGATTATCGTGTAGAATTCTTTCCTCAAATCAATATAACAAGACAACTTTCTAGTTACACA
>JAQXAY010000277.1 GCA_029252685.1 Saprospiraceae bacterium
GTGTATGTAATAGAAAAGCTGTCTTTTAAAGGAAGCATTTCAGTTATGTTTATACTGTCCTCATTATGGTAATATACGAAAGGTCCGTCTCTGGTGATTGAGAATTTTTTTTCAAGACCTAATAAACCTAGCATCTCAGTATCGCCAAGTTCTTTGGCGTAAGACATCGCAGAACGTCTCTTGTGGTCAATTTGCTCTACATTAGCTCCATTTTCTAATAGGATTTTTGTTGCTTCAATCTTTGAATTCTTAATAGCATATATCAATGCAGTCTCCTTAGCAGAATTCTGTTTATCTATCTTTGCTCCATTGGAAAGTAAAAGAGGAATCAACTCAGTTCGGTCATACTTGATAGCATACATCATAGGAGTCTTCCCATTATTAAGTTTGTCTGGATCGAGATCTTGATTCAACAACCAGGTAATAAAGCTTTTGCTGCAATCTTTTTTTATTGCATAGCTCAGTGGAGTATATTTCTCAGGCTTTATTTGTTGGTTCAAATCCATTCCTAATCGAACCTGATAAAGAATAGCCGAACGGTTTTCATTCTTTACAGCTTCGAGTAATTCCGATTGTGCTCTTGATGTATTAAAAGCTAAAACAAAGAAAAAAATGAATAAGTAAGCGATTCGCATATGCCTTTTTTTGAAAAATAAAAACCCTAAAATATTAAAACAAGCATTATGTGTTTTTTCTTTTAATTTATGCCATACAAAAGAGATTTCATTCTAGATCCAGCTATTTCTGGTAAGTTGTAGGTGTTTTGAAATTTATCAATCGTATTTTGAATGTCGTATTGCAATTCATTAAAGGTTGAAGGGAGTTTATCGGAGCATTTATCTTTATTTGCATAGTTTGTTATAATTGAATCAAACTTTTGATAATACTGGTTGCCCATTCTTATAAATGCTTGATATTCTGACACGAATTTAGCTACTCTTGATGTTTCAAATTCAAGATTGATTAATGAACGATTAATGTTGTTGTTACCAAATCCTGTGCTTTGATATTGTTCTTCTAGGTCTTCATATAGTTGAGTAATATATTGATCCAATTTAGAATAAACTTCCTCCCAGTCATCCTCCTTTCGACAGGTATTTAAAGGTACATGATAGTCGATGACCTTTACATATTCTGCAAACAATTGTTGACAGGTTTTAATCAGGGATTTATTGGTGCCTTGTAAGTATTCAGTTTCGAATTGAATTAAACCTAAATCATCATTCATCTCCAGCGTAAAGTCAAGTATGCAGGCTATTTCACTGAGATGCGCTTCGTTATTTTTTGTTTGATTATCACCGACGATACTTGATATAATGCTGAATGTGGTTGATACAAAAGCATTGCCTTCAAATATCTCAGGTAATTTTAAGGGAGTTTTTTTACGAAGGCTTTCTTCTAATAATTTTTTCGACTCTCGGAATTCTGGGTAAGCATTTGGGTTGGAGAGTCTGAAAATATTTTGGTAGGTCCGCATGCCTGTGAAATGATGTTCTAAGGATAATACCTTTTCATAGAGTAATTTAATAAGCCCTAGTCCTCGTTTGTAGCGAAGATGTAATAGGTCTAGTTCGTGTTTTTCGATTAGATATTCATAGTCCGCCTTAGCATTTTGGTAGGCCATGAAGTTTTGCTTGTTAGGATTCAAGGTGTAACTTTTATAATAATCCTCCAGGTAGCTCTTGGATGTTATAATTTCTTGATCAGTATTTGCATATAGATTGTTGAGGTCTAATTCAAATTCAATGATCCATTGATCAATTGGGTTTGATGCCGATAAGTGGAGAAAACAGAATGTAGACAGTATTAAAAATGTATATATTTTAATCATGGAAGTTGAATTTGAGATTTAATGAATGTTCATTTATCTGGCAGTTAGTTCTGATCTGGCATTCTATGAGTTTTTTGTTTTTATACTTGAAGATGACTTTTTCACTAAGTCTTTCGTCTTCATAAACACTTGCACCGATGAGAACATTTTTAGTGTTGTTTTTAATAGCTTCCAAATTTTGCTGTTTGTTGGATTTGTAAACACTTATAGATTCATTACTTCTCTGGAGTTTTAAATTTATAGCGGTCAATGAATTGTCTAGGTCAGATTGTTGCACAAATCCCAAGCCAATTAGTCTTTTGCAAATTGGAGAAAGAGCATTAAAAATGTCAGAAACTTGATCGTCTTTTAGGTGGAAGCTGACTTCAGGACTTAAATTGTTTTTGAAATCTACAAGGATATGACCTTTTTGTTCTGATCCATTATAAAGTAGTGTAGTTTCAATTTTTTCGCTTGTTTGCTCAATTTTAAATCCAAATAGGCTTAGTATGCAAAACAGGTAATAAGTACATTTCATGGTTTAAAAAATTGGGAGGACCGCAGTCCTCCGATTAAATAATTAATTGCAGGAGGTATCTACAGTTCCAGTATATCGTAGTGAACCATTTATATATACTTTTCCATACCAGAGATCTTCTCTTTTGGCTTGGAAAAAATGGCCCACCTTATAGTTTGTAATCAACCATGATTTATATTTTTGCTCTACCTGATTCATGTAAAGTGGATGCTCGCATTTGCAATCCTGTTCGTCGGACATGTAGATGTTTCCATTGATAGTGTTTTTAATCAATGCTTTGCTTCTGCGGTATTTGTTATTTCTACGCTTGTAATGTCTTGTAGATACGATCGTTCTTCCAATGATGGGAAGTGGCAGTTGGTATAGATGTACTTTGATCATGTACTCGCCAAAAAGTACGGTCTCTGATTTAGAAGCAAGGGCATCGCAACAGTCAAATGTTGTCACTCGTACGATTCGAGAACGATTGAAGGTGCAACCGGTATTTGCTTTACCATTGACCGAAAGGAGATAGCTCTTATTGCAGTAGTAATCATGGCAGGGGGTAAGTTCATCAGATGTGGTACCGTCTCCGAAATTCCAATTTGCAGATATAGCATATTTTCCGCCTAGCCCCTTAAGTTTAAAACAAACTTTTCCATCTTCTTGCTGATCTTTTTTGATGAGAAATATGCAGTTCTGTGTATCTGTTTCGAAGCTTATAGTTTTGCAGGCTTTATCTATGGTGACCATCTCCCCATTTTCTTCACTTAGGATGGATACACAAACCGTATATTCTGAAGCACCTGAATAGCTGTGGTTGATGGACTGACCATTTGCAGTGTTGCCATCTCCAAACTCCCAAAATACCTCTTGTCCTGATTGTAGCACTCCATTAAACAGAAAGTTGACGCTGCCATCTTCTTGGGTATAATATTCAAAATCAGCTTTACCTACATCTCCGCCGAAAAACACCACATTAGGATTTCCCTGGTAGCTATAATCATCTATGGACTCTATCGCTTTGAAATCATTATTTGAAATCACAAATATTCGGTCAGAGGCTTTGATGTAGAAAATGGTTTCTCCAATCCATAGTTGTCCTCTGGAGTTGAAAAAACTTGCTAATACAGGGTCTCCAATAATTGGAGGACTCATTTTTTCTGGACTTATTCCATTCGATAATTCAGAACATTCCAGGGCTAATTGTACACTTCGAAGTGAGTTATACCCTTTTGTGTTCTCAAAGGATTTTAATACGGGGTTAATCGAGTTGCAGTCTTCATCTGATTGACCTCTTTCAGAATTTGATACGTTTTCTTGCTCCATGTTGTTTAGATATCTATAGAGCGTTTCGAATTCAGTTGAATCCTGAAGGTAAGGGATGCCTGCTCGGATTGATAGTTTTGCAAGTTCAGCTGCTTCAAAGGAAAAAACCTGTGCTTGAGTATGCAGATGAGCTAAAAGTACGGTGATGAATACGAGTAGAAAGTTGGTTGTTTTACTTTTCATAGTTTCAATTTGAGTGATTGATAAGATTAGATATTCAATACTCAAATTGCTCTAGCTGACTCTCATTTTTATACAGCTAGTAAAAAGAATTAGAAAATGTAAGTATTTATGATTCAAAGCGTCTATTTATTGCAATTAAGGATAAATCTGAAATTATAGTTTTTATAGTCCTCCCTTTTTTGTTATATATGCGTCTTCAAAAGAATTAATAGATGAAATCTGGACTAAGAATACTTGGATCTCTGATCCTGTTTTTGAGCAGCTTTAGTTTGTTTGCTCAATATAATTACGAATTAAAAACAACTGAGGATCTTATGCTTCAGTTTGAACAAGCACCTTACGAATCTCAGCGTGCCATAGTGGTGCTTGGAGAACAATTGGATATTGATCGTTATCAGCGAACATTTGATCAATTAAAGACTCCTTCTGATGATCGAAAACAAATAATTGTTAAAGAACTAAGAGCTATAGCAGGAAATAGCCAAGCTCAAGTTTTGCCAAGAATAAAGACAATTACTGGTTTGAGCACAAGTCAAATTGAGACCTTTTGGGTTTTGAATGGTTTTGAACTGAATATTACAGCTGAACAAGCGCAAGCGATTGCGGAACTTCCAGAGGTAGTTGCCTTGGAGCATATCCCCGTTCTTGAAAAATATGATTCTGAACTTGCCGCAACTTCGGCTCCTGCTCCTAATGGACATGAAAAAGCACATGAAGTAATCAAAGCAACAGAACTTTGGGCGATGGGATATTCTGGTTATGGGATTACTAGTTATACAATTGATACTGGCGTAAATCCGAATCACCCGTCACTGTCGGCAGGCTTTAGGGGTAATATTCCTGGTAATGAGGTAGAGTCTTGGTTTGGGAGTTCACAAGGTCAGATTCCATTTGATTGTGATCCTGAATACCATGGAACACATGTAACAGGAACGATCATGGGCCTTGATCGTCTAACTAAAGATACGATTGGCGCTGCATTCAATGCCAATTGGATCGGGGCTGCTACCATTGAGTGTTCTTCAGGAAGCTCAATGAACGCAATGCAATATGCGCTTGATCCAGATAATAATGCTTCCACTGCAGATGCTCCGGATGTAATTAATAATTCATGGGGTCAGGGACCTGGTGGTTGTAATACATTGAGTTGGCAATTTGTTTTGAACAATATTTTTACGGCAGGTATTGCCAATGTTTGGGCTGCAGGAAATTATGGACCTGGTTCTGAGACGATAGGTAGTCCAGCCCAGTTCTTATACAATGAACTAAACTCATTTTCTGTTGGAAACCTAAATGGAAATAGCCAGAGTTTTACTATTGCACCTAGTTCTTCAAGGGGACCTTCTATTTGTTTTGGATCTGCAGATCTTAAAATTAAGCCAGAAGTTTCGGCTCCGGGATTTAATATTCGCTCTGCAGTTGGTGAAGATGGATATGCAGAGTACGTAGGTACCTCAATGGCTACCCCACAGGTAGCAGGTGGAATATGTCTTTTAAAAGAAGCTTTTCCCACTGTTACAGGCGTAGATATAACTGAAGCAATTTATTTGACGGCTGTTGATCTTGGAGATCCAGGAGAGGACAATACCTATGGTAATGGTCTTATTAATCTAATGGCTGCATACGATTATTTGGTTGATCAGGGTAATATACCAACTGACCCTTCATATACTAATGATATAGTAATACACAATCTTATCACCAATAGATACAACTGTGCTTATGGTGTTTCTTCTGAATTTTACGTTCAAAATACAGGAGCAGAAGCTATAAGTTCATTTGATTATACGATAGAATTTAATGGTTTGTCAGTTACTGAATCTTGGCAGGGAAATCTTGCTGGCGGTGCAAATGTATTAATAGAGGCACCGGTAGTTTTTCCTGATGCTGGTGAAGGTTATTTTAGAGTTACGGTGAACCTTACTAGTGCAGTAGATGACCGACCACTTAACAATTCAATGGTCAAGCATATTGAGGTGACAGAAGCAGATATCTTAAATGTGGATGTTCTAAATGATGATGCATCTTGCCTTGGATCAAGTCAAAGTGCATATGTGACTTCTGATCTTGATTTGGATTTTGAATTGTTGTGGTACAATGATTTATTGGGAACAGATCAATATGGATCAGGTAATCCACTTAATATTGAATTAGAGGAGTCAACGACTCTTTATGCACAACCTAGGTATTCAGCAGCAGTTGGATCTGATGAGGTTGCAAATACTCAACCTTCGGACTCACCACAGAACAAAGGACTTATTTTCAATGCATATCAGGACTTTTTATTGAAGAGTGTAAAGATAAATGTTCAGGGAACTGGATTCTTTAATGTTCAGCTCCAGGACGCGAGTGGATCTATTATAGGTTCAAAGATCTCTCCTGTAAGTCAAGGTGTTCAAATAGTAACCTTGAATTTTACTGTGCCAAAAGGTAATGGACATAGACTATTACTTGTAGCAGCTACAGCCCTTGGGGTTCAAGAGGAAAATGTAGACTTTCCTTATGTTTTAGATGGAGTTGTAAATATTTACAAAAGTGCTGCACCGTCTATAACTGATCAGCTTGGAAAATATCATTACTTCTTTGACTGGGAAATAAGTTTCTCTTCTTTATGTCAGCCAATTCCTGTATCTTTTGAATGGGATGGAATTACTGAAGGTCCAGCAGTTTCTTTTGAGGCTTCTAGTTATGATGTTGACATTCAGGTTGATGGAGCTGTAGATTTTACAGAGGCTGTTGATTCAGGTTCAAATCTAAATTGGGATTTTGGAAACGGACAAACGTCTACGAGTTCGAATCCTTCAACTGAATATACAAGTCCTGGAGCATATCTTGTAACACTTGAGGCAAGCGATGGCTCCTGTTCTTCAGTTTATTCAAGGGTAATCAATGTTCGCGATGGATTGCTAACTAGTTCTTCAGAACTTGATAAAAGCCAAGATATACTGGTTTATCCGAATCCTAGTCAGAATGGAACAATTTACATTGAAAGCGGATCACTTGAGATGAAGCAAATACGCTTATTCAATCTCTCTGGAATGCTTTTGTTTGATAAACAAATCAATGGTTTAAATAATTATAGAATTGATCAACAGGATAATCCGCCAGGTGTTTATTTCTTGCAAATAAACACAGACAGAGGATTGATTGTTAGGAAGATTACTTTTTAATAAATTGGCATTGAGTTATTCTCAATGCCAATTTTAATATCTGAATTATGTTTAGACGTTTTCTTACACTAATTACTCTATTACTGAGCTGCCATTTAATTTATGCGCAGGGACTAGATACAGATAAGATAGGTCCAAATCTCTGGAATGCCTTTCAAATTGATTCGGAGCAGCAATTTTCTTTCTATGTGTTAATGGAGGACAAGTATGATATTCATAGATTGCATGATCAGCTTAAATCCTCAAATAAGACTCT